>NZ_JBMDKE010000051.1:0-49465 GCF_057809555.1 Niveispirillum sp. FG156
CCCCGACCGGGCGGTTAACAGCCGCCTGCTCTACCACTGAGCTACCTGGGATCAGGCCATTTCCAACACTGGAACTACTATCGTACGCGTGCCAATCGCACCCCTGAATGAACAGGGCCGGACGCTTTTGGGCATCCGGCCCTGCCGATTGGCTCCCAGGGAGGGATTCGAACCCCCGACCGGGCGGTTAACAGCCGCCTGCTCTACCACTGAGCTACCTGGGATCAGTACTCACGTCACGACGCGTCATCGGCGCCGCATCGTGCGGTGGGCGGGCTTATAGCCAACCCGATCCGGGTTTGTAAACCCCTGTTTCGCGATTTTGCGCATTTTCTTGATCGGGGTAGAAAATCCCTGTGATTCCAGTAGCCTGAACCCATGTCTGACAAGGGGGACACGCATGCGCAACGATGACCCGGACGCCAATCCCTGGCGCACGCTGACCCGCCGTCCGGTTTATGAGAATCCCTGGATCCGGGTGGATCACCATGACGTGCTGAAACCCAGCGGCGATCCCGGCATCTATGGCCTGGTCCATTTCCAAAACCATGCCGTCGGCGTGGTCCCCGTGGCGGCGGACGGCACAACCTGGCTGGTGGGGCAGTATCGTTACCCGCTGAACCGTTACAGCTGGGAAATCCCTGAAGGCGGCGTGCCCGCGGGAGAGGATCCCGCCGCAGGCGCCCTGCGGGAGCTGCGGGAGGAAACGGGCCTGACCGCTGCCTGCATGATCCCCATCATCCCCCGCGTGGCCCTGTCCAACAGCGTCTCGGATGAGGAAGGCACGCTTTATGTCGCCTGGGACCTGACAGAGGGAGAGTCGGAGCCGGATGATACCGAACAGCTGCGGCGGCACCGTCTGCCTCTGCGTGCGGCACTTGATATGGCGCTTTCAGGGGAGATCACCGACAGCCTGTCTCTTCTCGCCCTGCTGCGCCTGCCCCTGCTGCTGAAAGCTGCGGATACGCCGGCGGATCTGCGCGCAGCACTGGTGAAGGGCTTGGGGTGAGGGCAAAGAAAAAGGCCCGTCGCGAGGACGGGCCTTTTAATTCTGGAGGCACGGCCGGGAATCGAACCCGGATTCACGGATTTGCAGTCCGTTGCATCACCATTCTGCCACCGCGCCATCGGTGCCGCCGTTCGGCATCGCCGTCCGGGGTGGGGCCGGTATATAGACGGGTGCCGCCACCAAGGTCAAGGGCCTGAAAGAAGAATTCCTTCGCACGGGTCTGTGGTGCAGCCGCAACATTGTGTTCCGCGGGCGGGACGGATATATAGCAGCGTGGGTTCCCGCTTTCCGGCGGCTGGGCCCACCCGCCCTTTCCTTTCCCCAGCGCGACAGACACGTCCATGATGGCCACCACCGAATATAGCGCCGCCCGTCTGAACATGGTCGAAGGCCAGATCCGGCCCAACAAGGTGACCGATCAGCGTGTGGTCGATGCCTTTCTGGCGGTTCCGCGCGACCAGTTCGTGCCTGAAGGCCTGCGCGGCGTCGCCTATGTCGACAAGAGCATCCCGGTCACCAGGAGCCGCTATCTGCTGGAACCGATGGTCCTGGCACGCCTATTGAACGACGCGAAGATCGAGTCCACGGATATCGTCCTGGATGTGGGGACCGGCACCGGTTATTCCGCCGCTGTCATTGGCCGCCTGGCCGCCACCGTCGTGGCGCTGGAATCGGACAGCGAACTGGCCGCATTTGCCAACCAGGCGATGCAGACCCAGGGCGTGGACAATGCCGCCGTCATGCATGGCCCACTGAATGCCGGCTGGGCCAAGCAGGCGCCGTACAACGTGATCATCGTGCAGGGTGCGGTTGCCGCCGTGCCACCCGCCCTGCTGGACCAGCTGGCTGAGGGCGGGCGTCTGCTGGCCGTTGTCCTGCCTGAAAGCGGTCAGGGCACCGCCCGCCTCTATCTGAAGACTGGTGGACAAGTGTCCAGCCGTATCCTTTTCGATGCATCGGCGGCCCTGCTGCCGGGCTTCGAAGCCAAGGCCGATTTTCAGTTCTGATTCAGTATCCGGAGGGTTCTGTGCGCCCCATCACAGACAATGAGCTGACGGTGGAGGATTTGGCGGACAGGCTCCGGACGGATGACGGGATTGTCGTGCTGGATGTACGTGAATCCTGGGAAGTGGAACTTTGCCATATCGCGCAAAGCATCCACATTCCGCTCGGGCAATTGCCGTCAGCCGTGGCGGCATTGCCAGAGGACCGCGATATCGCGGTGCTTTGCCACCACGGCATGCGAAGCGCGTACGCCACGCAATGGCTGCGCACCCAGGGTTTCGACCGGGCCATCAATCTTGCGGGCGGAATCGACGCTTGGGCCCGGCGTATCGATCCGACCATGAAGGTGTATTGACCATGGACTCCAGCCGTCTGAAGCAGTCCCCGACCAGCCTGATCCTGCGCCGCGTGGCGCGCGCCGCTCTGCCGGCCGTGGCCCTGGCCTTCGGACTTGGCCTTTCTCCCGCCAGCGCACAGTCCCTGCAGGACGCGCTGGCCCAGGCCTATCAGTCCAATCCGACCCTGGACGCCGCCCGCGCCCAGCTCCGCGCCACGGACGAGTTGATCCCGCAGGCCAAGTCCGGCTTCCTGCCGACCATCAACGCCAATGGTAGCGCCAGCCGCAATGTGCAGAAGAACGGCCCGGTTGACACCTACTGGACCGAGAAGTCGGTCGGCGCCGAAATCGTGCAGCCGCTGTTCCGCGGTGGCCGCACCGTTGCCAGCCTGAGCCGCGCTGAAGCGCTGGTGCAGGCGCAGCGCGCCACCCTGCAATCCACCGAGCAGTCGGTGCTGCTGGCCGTTGCCCAGGCCTATTCCGACGTGGTCCGCGACGAGGCGGTTCTGCAGCTGACCGTGAATAACGAGCAGGTGCTAAAGCGTCAGCTGGAAGCGGCCAATGACCGGTTCCGCGTGGGTGAAATCACCCGCACCGATGTCAGCCAGTCCGAGTCGCGTTTGGCCCTGTCGACCTCCAACCGCATTGCCGCCGAAGGTGCCCTGAACGCCAGCCGTGCGACCTTCGCTCGCCTGATCGGTGCGGTGCCGCAGGGCCTGACCCAGGCCACCGCGCTGACCGGCCTGCCGGCCTCGCTGGACGCCACCATCGCGCTGGCGGAACAGAACAATCCGCAGGTTCTGGCTGCCAAGTTCTCCGAACGGGCCGCTGACGCCGCCGTCGATCAGGTCGCGGGTGAACTGCTGCCGACCGTGTCGCTGGTCGGTTCTTACAGCCGTACCTGGGATCGCCCCGGCACTCTGGGCGATCTGGATAATGGCGCCATCGTCGCCCGCGTGACGGTTCCGATTTACGAGGCTGGCGGCACCACCGCCCGCGTGCGTGAAGCCAAGCAGACCGCCTCGCAGCGTCGTATCCAGATCGACGAGGCCGTTCGTGGCGCCCGCGAGACCGGCATCCGTGCCTGGGAGGCATTGAGCACCTCCCGCGCCTCCATCAAGTCGCGCAATGAGCAGGTGCGTGCCGCCAATATCGCTCTGGAAGGCGTGCGCCAGGAAGCGACCGTCGGTTCGCGTACCGTCCTGGATACGCTGGACGCCGAGCAGGAACTGCTGAACGCCCAGGTCGAACTGGTTCGCGCACAGCGTGATGAGGTTGTGGCCAGCTTCCAGGTGATGGCCGCCACCGGTCAGCTGTCGGTCGGCAGCCTGGGCCTGCAGGTCCAGACCTACGATGTGGAAACGCATTACAACAGCGCTTCCGGCAAGATCTGGGGTCTGTCGGCCGATTGATTCGGCAGCATTTGACGCAAATGAGCGCCAGCGGGGGAGGCCAATCGGCCTCCCCATTGCTTTTTGGCCGCCTTCAGAGCCGATTCTTCAATACTGTTAACAAGTTCGTGGAAATTTCTCGCGTTCTGCCCTAGGCTTGCCAACGAATTCGTGGAAGGTCAGGTTACGCGCGAAATGGCCGACAAAGGGTCCTCACAAGAACCATCGATGGAAGAGATCCTCGCTTCCATTCGTAGGATCATTTCCGAAGATGGCGAGACGCCGGGCGAAGAGGCTGCACCGCCTCCTCCCCCGCCGCCGCCACCTCCCCCGCCACCCCCGCCCCCTCCTCCTCCGCCACCACCTCCCCCGCCGCCGCCGCCTCCACCGCCACCCATGGCGATGATGATGGAGCCGGAGCCGGAGCCCGATTTCGGGCTGGTTGAGGAAGAGCCGCTGGAACTGACCCAGATGGTTCAGGAGGAGCCGGAATATTACAGTCCGCCGCCCCCGCCGCGCCGCGCGCCCCCGCCTGAAGATGGTGGACTGATTTCCGACTATGCCGCCGACGCGGCCAGTCGTGCCTTTGCGTCCGGTCTGGCCGGTTTCCGCCGTGGTGGGCCCAGCCTGACGGGCGATGGTCCCGTCGGTCGGGGCGACGTCACGCTGGAGCAGATCGTTTATGAGATCGTGCGCCCCATGATCCGTGAGTGGCTGGATGACAATCTGCCCACCATGGTTGAACGTATGGTCAAGCGTGAGATCGAGCGGGTGGTACGGCGCGGCCTCGACTGACGCGCTTGCCTGCTTTGACGTGAATAAAAGGGGCGGCGCCTTGCTGGTGCCGCCCCTTTTCCTTTATCTAAGCCAATCCCCTTTACCCGGAAGGTCCGGCCATCATGTTGGAAAAGACGTTCTCCCCCGCCGAGGTTGAAGCCAGCCATTATCAGCGTTGGGAGGAGACGGGTGCCTTTGCCGCACACGTCGATTCGAACCAGACGCCCTATACCATCATGATGCCGCCGCCCAACGTAACGGGCAGCCTGCATATGGGCCACGCGCTCACCTTCACCTTGCAGGATATCCTGATCCGGTATCAGCGCATGCGCGGCAAGGATGCCCTGTGGCAGCCCGGCACTGACCATGCCGGCATCGCTACCCAGATGGTGGTGGAACGCAACCTGGGCAAAGAAGGCATCAGCCGCCAGGATCTGGGCCGTGAGAAGTTCCTGGAAAAGGTCTGGGAATGGAAGGCAGAGTCCGGCGGCACCATCACCACGCAGCTGCGCCGCCTGGGCGCGTCGACCGACTGGGCGCGCGAACGCTTCACCATGGATGAAGGCTTGAACAAGGCCGTCCGCAAGGTGTTCGTGGAACTGTTCCGCCAGGGCCTGATCTATCGCGACAAGCGCTTGGTCAACTGGGACCCCAAGCTGCACACCGCCATCTCCGACCTGGAGGTCGAGCAGAAGGAGGTGAACGGCAATCTCTGGCATTTCCGCTATCCCATCGATGGGCAGGAAGGCCGGTACATTGTCGTCGCCACCACGCGTCCGGAAACCATGCTGGCCGATACCGCCGTCGCCGTTCACCCGGAGGATGAGCGCTATAAGGACCTGATCGGCAAGTTCGTGCGCCTGCCCCTGGTCGGCCGCCTGATCCCCATCGTGGCGGATGAATATGCCGATCCGGAGACGGGATCGGGTGCGGTCAAGATCACGCCGGCCCATGATTTCAACGATTTCGAGGTGGGCAAGCGCCACAAGCTGCTGCTGATCAACCTGCTGGATCGCGATGCCCGCATCGTGCAGGCCTTCGAAGGCTATAAGCCGGATGCCAATGGCCGTCTGGAAGCGTTCAGCGAGCCGGTGCCCGATTCCTATCGCGGCCTGGACCGGTATGAGGCGCGCAAGAAAGTGGTCGCCGATCTGGAAGCGCTGGAGCTTCTGGAGCAGATCGTCCCGCACAAGATGACGCAGCCGCATGGCGACCGTTCCGGCGTGGTGATCGAGCCCTGGCTGACCGATCAGTGGTATTGCGACGCCGCAACCCTGGCCAAGCCGGCCATCGAAGCGGTCGAAACGGGCAAGACCGTGTTCGTGCCCAGGAACTGGGAAAACACCTATTTCGAATGGATGCGCAACATCCAGCCCTGGTGCATCTCGCGTCAGCTGTGGTGGGGTCACCAGATCCCTGCCTGGTACGATGCCGACGGCAATGTCTTCGTGGCAGAGACCGCTGAAGAGGCGCAGGCCCTGGCCGGCGCAGGCGTCGCGCTGACCCGCGACAGCGACGTTCTGGACACCTGGTTCTCGTCCGCCCTGTGGCCGTTCAGCACGCTGGGCTGGCCGGAAAAGGTGCCGGAGCTGGACCGCTATTATCCGGGTGACGTTCTGGTCACCGGCTTTGACATCATCTTCTTCTGGGTCGCCCGTATGATGATGATGGGCATCCATTTCATGGGCGATGTGCCGTTCAAGACGGTCTATATCCACGCCCTGGTCCGCGATGAGAAGGGCCAGAAGATGTCGAAGTCGAAGGGCAATGTCATCGACCCGCTGGAAGTGATCGACCAGTATGGTTGCGACGCCCTGCGCTTCACCCTGACGGCCATGGCCGCACAGGGCCGCGACATCAAGCTGGCGGTGAACCGCGTCGAAGGTTACCGCAACTTCGCGACCAAGCTGTGGAACGCGGCCCGCTATGCCGAAATGAACCAGGTGGCAGCCGTTCCCGGCTTCGACCCGGCGGGCGTGAAGCTGACCGTCAACAAGTGGATCGTGGGCGCGGTGCAGCAGGCGGCGGGCCGCGTCACCGATGCGCTGGATGCCTACAAGTTCAACGAGGCGGCCAACGGCATCTATCAGTTTGCCTGGAACAGCTTCTGCGACTGGTACCTGGAATTCACCAAGCCCATCCTGAATGGCGAGGATGAAGCCGCCAAGGCCGAAACCCGCGCCACCACGGCCTGGGTGCTGGACCGTATCCTGCACCTGCTGCACCCGGTCATGCCCTTCATCACCGAAGAGCTGAACGAGAAGCTGGGTGGTGCGGGCCAGACCCTGATCTCCGCCCCCTGGCCCCTGCCCCAGGCCGCCCTGATCGATGCGGCGGCGGGCGACGAGATGGAATGGGTGGTGCGCCTGATCTCCACCATCCGCACCGTGCGGTCGGAAATGAACGTGCCGCCCTCGGCACAGTTGCCCCTGCTGCTGAAAGGGGCGTCGGAGGTCACGCGTCAGCGTCTGGCCACCCATCGCGACCTGATCCTGCGCCTGGCCCGCCTTTCGGGTGTGGAGACCACCAGCGAGGACGCCGCCAAGGGCTCCGCCCAGGCCATCCTGGACGAAGCCACCCTGATCCTGCCGCTGGCCGACTTCATCGATGTGGACAAGGAAAAGGCGCGTCTGGCCAAGGAGATTGGCAAGCTGGCACAGGACATCGCCAAGATCGACGCCAAACTGTCCAACAAGAACTTCGTGGACAAGGCGCCGGAAGAGGTGATCGAGGAACAGCGTGACCGCCGGGCGGAAGCCGACACCGTGCGGGCCAAGCTAGCCGATGCGCTGACCCGGCTTGGGTAAAATGTTCGGGCATTGCCCGAAGGGTGCATAAGAAAGGCGGCGTCCAACGGGCGCCGCCTTTTTGTTTGATGGACCATACGGTCGGGTATCAAACCAGCCGCTTGCCCGTGGCGCCGGCCAGATCTTGGATCAACTGCCACGCCACACGGCCCGACCGGTTCCCGCGCGTGACCGACCATTCCACGGCGGCGGCATGCAGTTGTTCGACCGTCAGGTCCAGGCCATAGGCGGCGGCATAGCCCTCCACCATGGCGAAATAACTGTCCTGATCGCAGGCGTGGAAGCCCAGCCAGAGGCCGAAACGGTCGGACAGGCTGATCTTTTCCTCCACCGCCTCTGACGGGTTGATGGCGGTGGACCGCTCATTCTCGATCATGTCGCGCGGCATCAGGTGGCGGCGGTTAGAGGTGGCGTAGAGCACGACATTATCGGGCCGCCCCTCGATCCCACCTTCCAGCAGGGCCTTCAGTGACTTGTAGTCGCCATCATCGTGGCTGAAGGACAGGTCGTCGCAGAACAGGATGCAGCGACGGTCCGACGCACGCAGCACCTCCAGCAGCTTGCCCAGCGTCGGGATATCGTCACGGTGGATTTCCACCAGCGCCAGGGAGCCGGGCGCATCGCGGTTCACCCTTGCATGCACCGCCTTGACGATGGAGCTTTTGCCCATGCCGCGCGCGCCCCAGAGCAGGGCATTGTTGGCCGGCAGGCCGCGCGCGAAACGCGTGCTGTTCTCCAGCAACTGCGCCTTCTGCCGGTCGATGCCCTTCAACAGGTCGTAATCGACATAGGCGACGCGGGCCACGGGCGTTAGGGACAAGGTATCGGCATGCCAGACGAACGCGTCGGCAGCGGACAGGTCACCCGTGGCGCGGGCCGGCGGGGCCAGACGGTCCAGGGCGTCGGCGATGCGGGACAGAAGGGGCAGGATATCCTGGTCAGCCATGTCGGTCGGTACTCGAAAGTTCAGTGGTACCCCTTGTGCGCGGCGGCGCGCGGGGCCAGATGTGATGCCGCACGCTATCACGGGGTCTGTGCCGTGCCGAAGCCCGCTTGCCGCATGGCAGAAGGCCGGTTTCGGTTGCAACGGCCCCGCTGGCTTGTATAGTCCCCGCATCCGGCGTCGCCGGGCTTTGAAGAATTTGAGGAGCAGTTGATGTTCATTTCCACGGCCTATGCCCAGGCCGCTGCCGGTGCGCCGGGTGGCGGCATGGAATCCCTGATGTCGCTGGCCCCGCTGGTGCTGATCTTCGTCGTCTTCTATTTCCTGCTGATCCGTCCGCAGCAGAAGAAGCTGAAGGAGCACAAGTCGATGCTGGAGGCGCTGCGCCGGGGTGACAAGGTCGTGACCGGCGGCGGTATCGTCGGCACCATCGTGAAGGTCGCCGATGACGAGGCGACCGTCGAAATCGCCGAAAATGTCCGCGTCCGCGTCCTGCGCTCCACCATCACCACCATCCTGGCCAAGACCGAGCCGGCCAAGGTGGAAGAGAAGTAAGCGCCCAATACGTCGTTACCGACGGAAAAGCAAAAACCCCGATCCGGGCATGGCGCCTGGATCGGGGTTTTCTTTTGGGCTGATGGAACGGCATTCACCGCGCCATCAACCGGTACTTCATCCGGTAAAAACCGCCCCCAGCCTTTCGACCGGGGGCGATCTTCATCAGAACGTCTTGGACACGTTCACGTAAACGCGACGACCGTAGAAGTCGTAACCGGAATAGATCGGCGAGTTGCCAACGCGGCTGTAGGAAGCCTTGGAACCCGTCAGACCCGACGAAATCTTCGGCGGCTCCTTATCGAAGGCGTTACGCACGCCAACCGTCATGCCCCAGTCGTCGGTCTTATACTGAACCGAGAAGTGGTGCAGGTCGTAGGACGGAACCTTGGCGATACGAGAGTCCGTGGCCGGGTTCAGGCCCAGGAGTTCGTAGCTGTCCATGCTGGCGATCCACTCGAAGCCGTAACGGAACTTCCAGTTTTCATACCGGTAGGTCAGGTCGGCGTTCAGCGTGTATTCCGGCGTGTTCAGCGTGCCATTGTACTCATCATAGGGCTGATCCGGGAAGGTCTTGCTCTTCTGCTTGAAGAACTGGGTCAGCTGACCATTGACGATGACATCGCCCGGACCCACTTCCGTTTCGTACCGGATGTTGTAATCCAGGCCGGTGGTGATGGACGAAGCGATGTTCGTGTAGCTGTCAGAGATGATGAGGCGGTTCGTACCGGCCTCACGCGCCGATACCAGACGGCACAGCGGAGCGCCACTGCGGAATTCAACCGAGCTATAGCAGCGGCCCAGGATTTCGGTACCGCCGATACGGGTGACCGAGTTGTCAATCTTGATGTCGAAATAGTCCACTGCCAGCGAGAATTCGCCCATGCCATCCGGCAGTTCCGGCTGGATCACCGTACCGATGGCGAAGTTCTCAGACGTTTCGGCCTCGACGCCGTTGGCGCGACCGCCACCGGAATTGACCTGAACCGACTGGGTCGCCTGGTAGTTCGGGGACAGGCCCTCGGCAGCGCAGTTGGCCTTGACGTTCGCACCCACACCAGCGGCACCGTAGTTGTTGCAGGGATCAGCCTGCGACGACAGGAAGCCCGAAGTGGTACCCAGGTACTGTTCGTACAGCGCCGGAGCGCGGAACGAAGTGCCGAAGGTGGAGCGGATGGCCATCCACTTGGCCGGACGGTAGTTACCGCCAACCTTGTAGGTCCAGTCCGAACCATAGCTGTCATACTCGGTGTAACGGCCCGAACCGGTGAAGGTCAGCTCTTCGACCAGCGGCAGGTCCTTCAGCAGCGGAACTTCCACTTCGCTGAAGACTTCGTACACATTGTCCTTGCCGCGCGTCGGAGCCGACGTCGTCAGGTTCAACAGATTGCCACGCACCGAGTTCGGATCGGGCGAATCGTTGATCTTGGACTCACGATATTCCGCACCGATGGCCATCTGAACCATGCCGGCCGGCAGTTCGAAAATCGGGCCGTCCATGTTCAGGGTGGCGGTGTTCTCACGGAACTTCGTGTTACCCACGACGTCGCGGAACATGTAGTTCACCCAGTCCTGCGGCAGCACGCCACCGATGGTCTGGCTGTTCAGGACCGGAGCCGGGATGCAGTTCTCGGCCGGATTGGTCAAGTTGACGGCGCAGGTGACGCCCACGCCATTGGCGCCCGGACGAACCAGAGCCGAGTTGAAGCCAGCCGGAGCCGTGACGACATTGACCGAATTGGAGGTCTTGTCAGTCAGGAAGGACTGCTGCAGGTAGCTGCCCTCAGAGTTGGCGTGCGAGACGTTGAAGTCATAGCGCCAGTTCGGCACGAACTTCAGGTCGCCGCGAACACCGGTCGTGCCCTTATAGAAATCGACTTCCTGCTCGGACTTGTCGTTGCCGAAGCCGATGAAGGCGCGCAGGCCAGGACCGGTGTGCAGCAGCGAACCGAAAGCAGTACCACGGCCCTGCAGGTTTGCGGGAACCAGCGGGCTGGTGTTCGGATAGTCCAGCGACAGCTGGCGATAGCCGGTCTGCCAGGATTCACGACGGTTATACAGGAACTCGGCATAGACCTCTGCTGCGCCCTCTTCATCCAGCTCGTAAGACGCCTGACCGAAGAAGTTGTAGGTCTTGACGGGGGACAGCAGCGAACGGTTCAGCGTGCGCGGATCGAACGTGTCGCGGACGTTGATGTTGTTCGAACCACCGCCCACACCTTCGAAGCCCGGCAGGCCCGTGGTGACAGCAGAATTCGGACGCCAGCGGTTGAAGGAGGTGCCCACCGAACCCAGGGCGCCAACACCCGTGATGCTGGCGGTACCCAGCGTGTTGATGGTCACGCCGTTGGAGCCGGTACCGGTGATCGGGTAGCACTTCGGCTGGCCCGTGATCGGATCGACGAAGTCAACGGAAGCACCGGTGGTCGGGTTGCGCTGGTAATCCAGGTTGCAACGGGTCCAGTCGCGGTCGGCCAGCGTCAGATTCTTCTGCTGGAAATATTCCAGCGAACCAGCGATCTGCCAACGGTCACCCGAGGTGCCACCGACGAGGGAGGCGCGTGCCTGCTCACCACCATTGTCGAACGGACGGGTGAACTGGCCTTCCGCCGTCACGCCCTCAATGTTCTTCTGGGTGACGATGTTGATAACGCCGGCGATGGCGTCAGAACCGTAAACGGACGATGCACCTTCGCGCAGGATTTCGACGCGCTCGACAATGGCGTTCGGCAGCGTGTTCAGGTCGGTGGCGCCCACCGAACCACGCGTGCCCGACGGCATAACGCGGCGACCGTTGATCAGCACCAGCGTACGACCGGAACCCAGGCCGCGCAGCGAAACAGAGTTCGCGCCGGGACCGCCATTGGTAACAAAGCCGCCAAAGGCGTTGTTCAACTGACCGGAACCGCTGGTCACGCCGCTCTGCTGCAGCAGGTCACCCGTGGAAACCATGCCTGCCAGCACGCTTTCCTCACGGTTGATCACCTGCACCGGCGAGGGCGAGTTGAACACGTCGCGGCGCAGGCGCGAGCCCACCACCACGATTTCCTTCAGCGCATCCCCCTCGCTGCTGGCCTGGCTGCTCTGCGCCATAGCCGGGAACGAGGTCAGGACCATCGCTGCGGCGCCCGTCAATAGAGCTGTCCGCAGGGTGCCAGACTTGGAAACCCGATAGTTCGTCATCTCTCAGCATTCCTTTTTAATTTTCGTTGGACCTTTGGGCCCATGCGGACATGCCACAGGGTCCGATACCCCGATCCAACGTATGAACAGTTAAAAATCCAGCTGCCGTTGCGGACAAGAGTGCTTGCATCTACGATACGTATTTGGGCAAAAGTGTTGCATTATTGCATATGATAGGAATTTAAACGTCATAATCGTTTCAATTTTGTCACTGCCCACGTAACTTTTGAACGATTAAAAACTTCAGTAATTAATCAATGTTTCTGACATGTAACTGACATAATAACATATCGAATATGTGAAAAGGTGCTCATCCAGAAAATCTGCCAGATTCTCTGATTATTCGCCTGCGCGCATCAATTGAATTTTCTTTTATCGCCTGCCGGCCAAGCTGCACCGTCACAGCAGGAACAGCGTCGCCAGACCCAGAAATGACAGGAAACCGACAACGTCGGTGATCATCGTCAAGAACACGCCCGACGCGACGGCGGGGTCAATCTTCATCCGGTCCAGCAGGAACGGGATAAGGCCACCGAACAGGCCGGCACAGATCAGGTTGATGATCATGGCGCCGGCAATGACCAGACCGATGATGGAATGGCCAAACCAGAAATAGGTGATGCCGCCGACAATACCGGCCAGGGCCATGCCATTCATCAGGCCTACCAGCACTTCCTTGCCGATCACGCGGGCGGCATTGGACGTGGTCAGTTCCTTGGTGGCAAGCGCGCGAACGGCAACAGTCAAGGCCTGGGTCCCGGCATTGCCGCCCATGCTGGCCACGATGGGCATCAGGGCCGCCAGCGCCACGACATGGGCGATGGTGGTGGTGAACTGGTTGATCACGGTCGCGGAGATCAGTGCCGTGACCACGTTGAAGGCCAGCCAGCGAAAACGCGACCGCGCCGTGGAAAGGACGGCACGATACAGGTCGTCCTCACCAACGCCACCCATGGCCAGCATGTCGGCCTCGGCCTCCTCCTCGATCACGTCCACGACGTCATCGACGGTGATGACACCCAGCAGACGACCGCCCTTATCCACCACCGGGGCAGACACGAGACCATAATTACGGAACAGGCGCGCCACCTCTTCCTGGTCCATGGTGACCGGAATGCGGTGAATATCCTCGTGCAGAATATCGGCCAGCTTCACGCCACGCTTGGCGCGCAGGACGCGGGACAGCGGTACGGAGCCGATGACCCGATGCATGGGGTCCACAACGAAGATGTCGTAAAACTGCTCCGGCAGATCGCTTTCGTCGCTGGTTGCAGCAGCACGCAGATAATCCAGAAGGCCGCCGACGGTCCAGAATTCCGGTACGGACACGAATTGCCGACCCATCAGGCGACCGGCAGAATATTCAGGATAAGTCAGCCCCTCCTCCACCAGCGCCCTGGCCTCGGGCGGCAGGTTGGAAAGGATGGATTGCTGGGACTCCTCGTCCAGGTCCTGGATCACGTCGACGGCGTCATCGGTGTCCAGTTCAGCGACAGCCGCGGCCAGTGCCTTCGGCTCCAGCCGCTCCACAACCTCGTCACGCAGGTCGATGGAGAGATAGGCCAGGATCTCTGCGTCGAACTGTGGTCGCAGCAGCGCGATCAGCAGCTCGCGCCGATCCTCATCAGCCTGTTCCAGCAGATCGGCAATATCGGACGGGTGCAGTTCGGCCAGAGCCATTGCGGCGCTTTGGGCGTCGCCGGCATCCAGAAAATCCGAAATCTCATGCATCTGCGCCCGCTCAGGCTCCTGCACCGTCACACCCCCGCCCCTATCGCCCTGACGCCAACGGTGCGGCCTTACCGCTCTGCGGGAAAGTGGGCATCCGCCAAGGCGCGGAGTTCCCCATCTTTCAGTGCTGCATTCGACGCAACCATCCAGAGGTCAAAAAACGGGAATCCACGGGAAATACCGGCAACAGCCTTGAAACCAGCCTCCTGCAACAACGACGCCAGACTGTCCCGGGTGAAACCGGTCCGGTGGGCCATGAACTGGTTGCCCGAGGCCAGCGAAGGGCGATAGCCGTACAGCATGTCGATGGCGGAGATGGGTCCGGCGGGCGCTGCCGCGAACGGCTCCATCAACTGGCCCTTGGCCACAAGGGCCGCGACCCCCTGCAGATCGGGACAGGTGATGATGATGAAACCATCGGGCTTCAGGATCCGGTGGCACTCCGCCAGCGCGACAGGCACCTCATGCGCATAATGATGCTCGATGCTGTGGGAGGAGAAGATGGCATCCATCGACCCAGACGCGATCATGTCCATCTTGACCATCGATCCGACAATATCGGCCCCGACACTGGGGTCGATATCAAGAAGGACCTCCCCCCAGCCGTCACCGGCAAAGGTCTTGGTCGTGTTTTGGCGCCGCTTTTCGCCGCACCCGGCATGAAGGAATTGCTTCAACCCAGCCGTCATACCCTGATCCCGGATGTAAAATTGGACGGGCCGCCCGCTGGCGGCCCGCCATGGAGGGCTCAACGCTCCTGCGTGGCCGTCGGACTATGCATCTGTGCGTCGATAACGGCCAGGGCCGACATGTTGACGATGCCTCGCACGGTAACCGACGGGGTCAGGATATGCGCCGGCTTGGCGGTACCCAGCAGCACGGGACCGACAGTCAGGCCATCACCCAGCACCTTCAACAGGTTGAAGGACACGTTGGCGCTGTCACGGTCGGGCATGACCAGCAGGTTAGCGGATCCATGCAGGCGGCTGTTGGGGAAGATGCGACTGCGGATCTCCGGACTGATGGCCGCGTCCGCATGCATTTCGCCTTCCACCTCCAGGTTGGGATAGCGGGCGGTGATGGCCTGCAGCGCCTCCCGCATCTTTACGGCGGAGGCGTCATTGTGGCTGCCGAAGCTGGAATGGGACAGCAGCGCGATCTTCGGCGACAGACCGAAGCGCCGCACCTCTTCTGCCGCCAGATCGGTGATGTCAGCCAGTTCCGACGCGCTGGGCGCCGCGTTCACATAGGTGTCGGTGAGGAAGAAGGTGCCGCGATTAAGGATCAGCACCGACAGGGCCGCCATCACGCGCGCGCCCGGCTTCTTGCCGATCACGTCATTCACATGCTTCAGATGCCAGTCATAGAGGCCGACGGTACCGCAGATCAGGGCGTCTGCGTCGCCCTTCTCCACCATCAGGGCACCGATGACGGTGCTGTTGGTGCGCACCACCTGGCGGGCGCGGTCGGGCGAGACGCCGCCGCGTTCCATCTTGCGGTGATAGGTCTGCCAATAATCATTATAGGCCGGGTCGTTCTGCGGATCGATCAGACGGACATTGTCGTCCAGGCGCAGACGCAGCCCCAGCTTTTCAATGCGGCGGGCCACAACCTCGCGGCGGCCGATCAGGATGGGCTGGGCAATGCCATCATCCATCACCTGCTGTGCGGCGCGCAGCACCCGCTCCTCCTCGCCCTCGGCATAGGCGATGCGGCGCGGATCGGCCTTGGCCTTGGCGAAGACCGGCTTCATCAGCAGGCCGGAGCGGAAGACGAACTGGCCCAGTTGTTCCAGATAGGCGTCGAAATCCTGGATGGGGCGGGTCGCCACACCGCTTTCCATGGCGGCCTTGGCCACCGCCGGCGCGATTTCCAGGATCAGGCGCGGGTCAAACGGACGCGGGATCAGGTATTCCGGGCCAAAGCTGGGCGGCGCCTCGCCATAGGCCATGGCGACGACATCATGCACCTCGGCCTGGGCCAGACGGGCGATGGCGTTGACGGCGGCGATCTTCATCGCCTCATTGATCGTCGTGGCCCCCACATCCAGCGCACCGCGGAAGATGAAGGGGAAGCAGAGGACGTTGTTCACCTGATTGGGAAAGTCAGACCGGCCCGTGCCGACAATGGCGTCGGGACGCACGGCCTTCACCTCGTCCGGCATGATTTCCGGCGTGGGGTTGGCGAGCGCCATCACGATCGGATTGGCGGCCATCTTCTTCACCATGTCCTGGGTCAGGACACGGGGGGCGGACAACCCTAAGAAAATGTCGGCATCGCCGATAATATCGTCCAGGGTACGGGCGTTGGTCGGCTTGGCGTAGCGTTCCTTGCGCGGGTCCATCAGTTCGGTGCGGCCCTGATAGACCACGCCCTTGATGTCATTCACCCAGACGTTCTCAACCGGCAGGCCCATATCGACCAGCAGATCCAGACAGGCCAGCGCCGCCGCACCGGCACCGGAGCAGACCAGCTTCACCGACGCAAAGTCGCGGCCCGTCAGTTTCAGCGCATTGGTGATGGCGGCAGCCACGATGATGGCGGTGCCGTGCTGATCGTCATGGAAGACGGGGATCTTCATGCGCTCACGCAGCTGCTTCTCAACATAGAAGCATTCCGGCGCCTTGATATCCTCCAGATTGATGCCGCCAAAGGTCGGCTCCAGCGCCGCGATGACATCAACCAGCTTGTCGGGGTCCTTCTCGCTGATCTCGATGTCGAAGACATCGATGCCGGCGAACTTCTTGAACAGGACGCCCTTGCCCTCCATCACGGGCTTGGACGCCAGGGGACCGATATCGCCCAGGCCCAGAACGGCGGTGCCGTTCGTGATGACAGCCACCAGATTGCCGCGGCTGGTGTACTTGGCGGCATTCGCCTCGTCCTCCACGATGGCTTCACAGGCATGCGCAACGCCCGGCGAATAGGCCAGGGCGAGATCGCGCTGCGTTGCCAGCGGCTTGGTCGGCGTCACGGCAATTTTGCCGGGAACGGGAAGGCGATGGTAATCCAGCGCCGCATCGCGGAAGGAATCGGTCATTTCAGGGTGAGCTCCCAACAAACCTGAACGGATTTTTGTTGGTCCTAGTTAGTCCCCTACCACCGCCGCTGTCCAGCCAGAGGACACCGCGCAAAACGGTTACCAGATAAAACAAGAAGGATGGCCGGCGCGCAGCCGGCCATCCTTTCCTGATTTCCGGCCCTGTCGGCACACGTCCCGATCACTGATCCCGGCGCAGAAGGACACCCCAATAAAGATCCGGACCGCATGCGACATTCACATTGATGGCGGTGGCGTCAGCGATGGTGAAGCCTGTGCGACGCATCAGGCTTTGCCAGGATGACAGGCCAAATACGCTGTAATGGTTCAGGTTCTCATGATGATAAGCGGATGTATCGGGCGCCGGCACCTCGACATAGACATGGCCACCGACACGCGTCAGCCGGAAATATTCCGACAGGGTGAAAAGCGGAAACGGGCTGTGCTCCAGGACGTGGCGGCACCAGAGAAGGTCGAATGACTGGTCAGGGAACTCAAGAAAGCTCTGGTCGGCCTCGACGACCTCATACCCTGCGGCCTTGCAAACCTCATAATCGGCGCCGATGGTAATGCCGATGGCCTTGGCCCCTGCATCCCGGAAATGGGCCAGGGCCACGCCCTGCCCGCATCCGATGTCCAGGACATCCATGCCGGCCTTCAGCACGCCATTCTGCTTCAGATGGTTGACCATCATGGCCGTGACGGAGATCGCCGGTTCCGAAGGCGGTTCGGCGTAGATTTCACCACGCAGACTGTCCAGGAATTTATCGAACCGTGAATAGTCGCGCATTACCGCCCCCCGCATGCCATCAAATAGACAATACACGCGGGATGGGACGAAAAGAAAGATCACCATTGTAGGCTGACCGTCGCCACAGGCCAGAAAACACGAAGCCCCGGAACATTACTGTTCCGGGGCTTATCGCGGATCATGGTGCGGCCGAAAAGACTCGAACTTTCACGGGTTGCCCCACAGCGACCTCAACGCTGCGCGTCTACCAATTCCGCCACGGCCGCAAGCACATGTCGAAAACCAAACGGGGTCGCCGTTCGGTGGAGGGGTGGATAGCAAATCGCGACACGAGGTTCAAGCAGCATTTAGAGCCGCCCCGACCATGCTACGGATTTGACGGGCCGGTCACGCGTGTTAGCTTCTCCCCCACGTTCCACGCCCCGATGGGAGATTGGCGACAATGCAACTGAAGAAGACCCTGACCGCCGCACTGACGGCAGCGACCATGCTTTCGTCCCTGCCGGCACTGGCCGACACGGTGGTGGGACTGGTGGCGCCGTTGACCGGCCCCAACGCGGTTTTCGGTGAACAGATGCGCCGTGGCGCCGAAATGGCGGTGGCCGATATCAATGCCAAGGGTGGCTTGCTGGGTGAAAAGCTGGTTCTGGTCAATCTGGACGATGCATCCAATCCCAGCCAGGGTGTCGCCATCGCCAACAAGCTGGCCACGCAGGGCGGTGTCGCCGCCTTCGGCAACTTCAACTCCGCCGTTTCGATTCCCTCTTCCAAGGTGTTCGCCGATGAAGGGATCGTGATGATCAGCCCGGCCTCCACCAACCCGCAACTGACGGAGCAGGGCCTCACCACCGTATTCCGCACCTGCGGACGTGATGACCAGCAGGGCGATGTGGCCGCCGCCTGGCTGCTGAAAAGCCACAAGGATGGCAAGGTCGCCGTCATCCATGACCAGACCACCTATGGCCGTGGCCTGGCAGAAGCCACCCGCAGCGCCCTGAACAAGGGTGGCAAGAAGGAAGTCATGTTCGACGCCGTGAATGTCGGCGACCGCGACATGTCGGCCCTGGTTACCAAGATGAAGGATGCCGGGGTCAATGTCGTGTATTTCGGCGGCCTGCATACCGAAGCGGGCCTGCTGGTCCGTCAGATGGCCGATGCGGGGCTGAAGGCCGTGTTCATGTCGGGTGACGGCACCGTGAACCAGGAATTCTGGAACATTGCCGGCGCTTCCGCCGAGGGGGCCCTGGTCACGTTCGGCAATGAATATCGCGACAAGCCGGAAGCCGCCGATGTCGTGAAGCGCTTCCGCGCTGGTGGCTTCGAACCCGAGGCCTACACGCTCTACACCTATGCCGCCGTGCAGGTCTGGGCCGGTGCTGCCGCCAAGGCCAAATCGGCGGATGCCGACAAGGTCGCGGCCAGCATTCGCGATGGCGCCTATTCCACCGTGATCGGTCCGCTGTCGTTCGATGCCAAGGGCGACCGCAAGGTCACCGACTATGTCGTCTATCGCTGGACCGCCGGTAAGTACGCCCCGATCCCTGGGCAATAATCATACTCCCCCGAACACCCCCGGCCCGCCAAATGCCGGGGGTGTTTCGATTCTGGCACTATCGCTTTTGGCATTGGGCGAACTTTTGGTATAAGTGCCTGTGCCTACTGGCTGAATTGCGCGTATTCGGCTGTTGCCCTATCCAGAAGACATTGATGCCGTCATGCGCCCCTTGATAGGGACGCTGCGGCGGGCTCCCCCCCGCTTGAAGGAATCGTGGTGACCGTGTCCCCCGCCGCCAATCCGCCCCTGAAGGTCATGATCGTCGAAGACGACGCTCTTGTCGCCATGGGGGTGCAATTGACGCTGAACGAGCTTGGCCACGAAGTGGTCGGCATTGCGGCGTCGGAGATGGAGGCGTTGGCCGTGGCACAGGCGGAGCGCCCGCAATTGGCCCTCATGGATATCCGCCTGCGCGGGGCCAATGATGGGGTGCAGGTGGCACAGCGGCTTTGGCAGGAATTGCGGGTCCGCTGCATCTTCCTGTCCGCCTATGCCGACGAGCATACGATGGAACGTGTGGCCAAGACCCGGCCCCTGGGTTTTGTTCAGAAACCCTACTCGGCCCAGCAGCTGAAAACAGCGCTGGAACAGGCGCGCCCGCGCTTGAACGAGGACTAAACGACCCTTAGGTCTCTGAATTACCCCGTGAACGGCATCTGATTGCCGCATTTCCGGGGGAACCTGAGCATGAAGACGGCAGGAATGAGGGTGGTTTGACGGGAAAATACGCAAAAACTTCCCCGTGAAGCCATCGACCCTGTTGTCATAATGCACTCAAGGCTTCAAGGTTGGAGCGTTGAAGCGTACCCGGTAACGGGGGGATGGGCCCCTGCCAACCGGTCACATATAAGCGAAGGAGCGAACAAATGCGCGTGCTTCCCATGGTCTTTGCCGGCCTGATGGTTGTCGGTCTGGCCGCCTGCGGCAAGAAGGAAGAGGCTGCCGCCCCGGCTCCGGCTCCGGCCGCTGAGACGCCGGCTCCGGCCCCCGCCGCCGAGCCCGCCCCGGCGCCTGCGGAAGCGCCGGCTGCTGCTCCGGCTGAAGGCACCACGGCTCCGGCCGAGGGCGCTGCCCCGGCGACCCCGCCGGCTGAGGGCACCACCCCGCCGGAAGGTAACAAGTAATCCTTGATACCTTGACCGCTTAGGCGGTCGGAAGGGGCCGGGCATCGTCGGGATGCCCGGCCCTTTTCATTTCCGGAAGGAAAACACCGTCAGGCCTTCTTTTCCCAGCCACCACGGTCATTCTGCTGCCAGTAGGTCAGTTCGTCGCCCGCCGCCTTTGCCGTGCGCCAGCGGTCGCGGGCCGATGCGACCGCATCGGGATCATTGCCATCGAACAGATCGCAGATCAGGGTGACGCCCGGCATTCCCGGTTGATCCACACCGTCGGTCAGGAACAGAACCGTGGCACCGTTGGGCGGCGTTTCCAAGGGCCCATCGGCCAGGGCATGGATCAGCACCGGTTGTAACGCGGCGTGCCCATCCTTGGCGGTGCCGTGGGGCAGGAAGCCATCAGGCCGGTAGGTCCAGAGATGCTGGTTCAGCGCCTCCGCCCGTTCCGAACTGGCCACCATCACGAGCACGCGCCAGCCGCGTTCCAGCGACTTTTCCAGCAGGCCCGGTAGGGTCTGTTCCAGCGTCTTGCGCGTCAGGTGATAGAAACGCCGTTCCGTCATCGACAGGACCCCATCCCGGTTCACGACCGTTGCTTTAGCACGAAAGCCGACCGTGAAGTCAGGGGGCACGATCAGGGGACAGCCACCGACAGCGCATATTCCGGCACGATACGGGCGGATTTCAGCACCGCCACCTGGCCATCCGGCTTCTGCACCGGTTTCCATTCCTGCTGGATATAGATGGGCGCATCGGCGCGCAGCGGCATGACAGTCAGGGTCAATGGCTGTGCGATCTCCGCTGCGAAACGCTTCAATCCGATGCGCCAGACGGGACCATTGAAGTAGTGATCATCGATCATGCGCACGCCGCTGAACAGCCGGCCAACATCACCCTGATAATCCAGTTCCAGCCAGGCATCGGCCACACCGGCCAACGCATCCGCCGGCACCCGGACCGACCACGCCGCCGACCTGCCATAGGCTTCCGGCGCCGGCTGCATCGCCGCCTTGGCCGGGCCGCCGATACGGCTGGCAGGAGCAGGCTGCGCCGCGCGCACCAGTTCCACCGTTACCGGCATATCCGGCTTGGGTGTCACGGCCTTTTCATAGGCGGTGAACAGCCCATCCGCTTTGCCGCCCTGGCCCAGAGACGGCAGCGCGGAATAACGGAAACGTGGATTGCCCCGGCTGCGCAGGTCGAATCCTGCATCGGTGGGGAACAGGTCGGCATCGCTGATGACCGCAATATCCTGACCGTTCCGGCGCAGCAGTGCCAAGGATTCGGCCTGCACCTCCGTCAGGATCAACAGACGCTTGGCAGCACCGGCGGCCTTGAAGTTCACGACCGCGCCAAGGCCGGGCTTCAAGCCCGTGACAAGGGTGGTGCCAGGGCGATTGGCGAGCTTCGCCCCCGGCGCCATGACATCCACTGCACCCGCCAGGGCCAGTTCCACGGGCACGCCGGGTTCGGCCTGCAGGATATGGGTTTCGATGCCGTCGATCGTCACACGCGTGACCGGCTGCGCCGTGGCGTAGGCCAGCCGGGCGCCGCCAAGGTCCATGTTCACGGGCCAGATGAAGTGCGATCCGACAGGAATGGTCACCGGTACGGACGGAAAGCTGACAGGTCCGCCGGGCAGATTGATGGTGAAGCGCACATCGGTGACCGGCTGCATCCGGTATTGACGGATATGGCTGCTGAAGAACAGGAAAGCGGCGTCGCCGGCGCTGCGCACCGACCAGCGCGGTGTGGAAAGGTCATCCAGCGCCTTGGGCAGGATGGCCGGTGCATGCGGCACCATGGGCGCCAGTTGATCGCCATAGGCGGATGTGAACAGGTGGAAGGGCCGCACCTTGCGCAGGACGGGGCGCATATCGCCATACTGACCAATCGGCGCCTGGAAATCATAGCCGATGATGGGCGTGTCATTATGGCCGTGGATGGCCGTGTTCTCTTCCAGCGTGGTGCGCCCCACCGGATTGCGCCCGCCATGGAACATGTAATAGCCGAACAGGTTCACGCCCGACCCGATCTGTACCGGCAGCATCGCAGAGATATCGGCGGGGTCGATCACGGCCCGGCGCCGATACATGGCCGGCACCCCGCCACCATATTCGGCCCCCAGGAAGGGGGTATGCGGGATGTCGGGATCGGCATCACCCCGGCGCGTGGCCACCGTCTGCGCGCCCAGATTGCCGCTGACCCGGCTGTCGAACCGGAAGGCATAGGTTTCCTTGGGCGGCAGGATTTCCGGACTGGCCTTCCAGGGTTCATCCGGATAACCGCCAAAGACGGGCACCACTTCCCCGCTGGGATAGACGGTCTGGTCCCAGCCGGTGACGGTATAGAGCGGGACATCGAACCCGGCGGCCAGCGCCATGCGCTTCAAGGTGGCGATATGGTCCCGCCCCTGCCCCGGCCCGGTCAGGTTATATTCATTCTCCAACTGCACCCCGATGACCGGGCCACCATCCTTCCACAGCAAACCTGAAACCTGCGCCGCGATCTGCCGGTAGAAGCGGTCGACATAGGACAGATATTGGGGGTCGTTGCCGCGCGTCGGCATGGCATCCACCACCCAGTCAGGGATGCCGCCATACCGCACCTCCGCATGCGACCAGGGGCCGATGCGGACCACCAGTTTCAGCCCGTGCTTGGCACAGAGCTGCGCAAACCGCCGCAGGTCGCGATCCCCGGTCCAGGTGAAGGCGCCCTCCACCTCCTCATGATGGTTCCAGATGATGTAGGTGGCGACGATGTCGATGCCCGCCGCCTTCATCTTGGCCAGTTGTTCCTCCCAGCCATCGGCGGGGAAGCGGGTGTAATGGAACTCACCCATGGTCGGCATCCAGGGCTTGCCGTCCAGCGTCAGGTAGCGGTTGTTGATGCCAATGGTTCCGCCCGCCGGGCTGACCCCCTGCCCCATTTTCAGGTAACCGGCTTCCAAGGCCGGAGCGGGCGCGGTGGCATCCACGCTGAGCACGGTTTCCGCCCGGCTGATCCCCGATGACAGAAACGTCGCGGCCAGAGCCATGCCGACCAGATGGCCATGTTGAACGCGCATCAACCTACCTCCCCAAACCTGATTTTGGAGAGTAGTATTATACGATAAATATGCCCTGTAAAAGCCCGTCAGCGCAGCGGGAACGGATCGAAATCCACTTCCTGGACCATGGAACGCAGGTCATCCAGGGTTCCGGTGCGGGTGGTCAGCATGACAATACCGTCCGCCCCGGCGGGAATCTGGATCTGGTGAAGCGGCACCTGCGCCTCCGGATAGGTGATGACGATGGCGCGCTTGCCATGCAGCACCTCAACCGTGCCGTTCGGTGGCAGGGTGCTGGGGATCTTGATGGAGCCCATGACGGCCTTGAACAGGGTCGGGCTACGGGCCGCCCCCACCACAACCTCAACCTTGCCCTTGCGGTAGGAGGCCTCTGCGGTCGCTGCCGAATACATCGGCAAGGCGCCGCCCGCCGTGCGGACCTCGCTTTTCTTCCAGCCATCATGGCCGCCGGGAAGGACGTCCTGCATCTGGCTGTTCGGCTTGATGACAGGCTCCTGGGCCGTTGCCAGGGTGGCCGGCAGCAAGGCCAGCGGGGAAACCAGCAGGGCAAGGGAGAGAGCAAGGGCCGAACGACGCATGAAACCTTCTCCGTCGGAAAATCACCGTAGAAAAGGGGCCGGCCATTCCGCCGGCCCCTGACCATGTATCAGATATCAGCCTTCGTAATGCGTGGCGACCAGCTTATCCAGCAGGCGCACGCCGAAAGCCGTGGCGCCCTTCGGCACCATGCCCTTGTCAGCCTTGGCCCAGGCGGTGCCGGCGATGTCCAGATGTGCCCACGGCACCTTGTTCACGAAGCGCTGCAGGAACTGCGCCCCGATGATGGAACCGGCATTCATGGGGCGGCCAATGTTCTTCACATCGGCCACATCGCTGTCGATATCCTTGTCATAGGCGGGCGACAGCGGCAGACGCCACAGCTTCTCACCCGTCTTCAGACCAGCCTCGGTCAGCTTGGCGGCCAGATCGTCGCTGTTGGAGAACAGGCCCGCATGTTCATTGCCCAGGCTGACGATGACGGCGCCGGTCAGGGTAGCCAGATCGACCATGAATTTGGGCTTGAACTGATCCTGGCAGTACCAAAGCGCGTCGGCCAGCACCAGACGGCCTTCGGCGTCGGTGTTCAGCACTTCGATGGTCTGGCCCGACATGGTGTTGACGATGTCGCCCGGACGCTGGGCATTGCCATCGGGCATGTTCTCGGCCAGGGCGACGACGCCGATGGCGTTCACCTTTGCCTTGCGCCCGGCCAGCACGGCCATCAGGCCGATGACGGTGCCGGAACCGCCCATGTCCCACTTCATCTCGTCCATATTGGCGGCGGGCTTGATGGAGATGCCGCCCGTGTCGAAGGTGATGCCCTTGCCGACGAAGGCCACCGGCGCCTCATCCTTGGCACCGCCATTCCACTTCATGATGACCAGACGCGGCGGACGCACCGAACCCTGGCCCACGCCCAGCAGCGCGCCCATGTTCAGCTTCTTCATCTTCTTCTCGTCCAGCACCTCGACCTCAAGGCCCAGCTTGGACAGTTCGACGCAGCGGTCGGCCAGCGTCTCCGGATAGATGACATTCGGCGGCTCGGACACGACATCGCGGGTGACGAAGATGCCGTCGGCGACCTTTTCCAGCTTCTCCCAGACCTTCTTGGCGGCCTTGGCGGCGTCGGTCTGCACCGTCACCTTCTTGATCGACGGCTTCTTATCGTCGGACAGCATCGTGCGGTACTTGTCGAAGCGGTAGGAACGCAGGACGGCGCCAAACGCGACCTCGGCGGCCAGTTCACCCGCATCGCCCGCCAGCTCGTCATGGGCATCCAGTGCCACGGCCAGATCAACCTCGCCCGTGCTCTGTGCGGCAGCCCAGGCGGCGGCACCGGCATTGTTGGCGCCATTGCCGTCAAAGTCACCGGGCGCGCCAATGCCGACCAGCAGCAGGCGGGAAACGTCCAGGCCGGTGGGCGCGACGAGGTTCAGCACCTCTTCCGCCTTGCCCTTGAAACGGCCCTGTTCCATGGCGCGGGTCAGCAGGCCGCCGGTCTTCTGGTCCAGATCACGCCCCAGGGCGCCCAGCGCGCGGTCGGCGGCGACAGTGACGGCCAGGATGCCGGATTTCGGCGTACCGGGCGAAGCGAAGGCGATTTTCATTCCGGTGCTCTCTTGTTGTTGAACCGGCGAATTGTGGCGCCGGCGGTTGTGTGCATGGCAAGGAGTCGATAAAGAACAGCCACGTACCCATGTCAAGGTCACCTTGGGCCAAAATCTGTCGGTCCGCCACGAACAGGTCGCAATCGGGCGATACGTTGTATGGTGGGTGCAGGGCCGGTACGGTGCCCGACCCTTTGGGAAAACATGTCTCAGATCAACCGTTACCTTCTGCGCAACCTGTTCCTGGCCACGATTGTGGTGACGGGTGCCCTGTCGGCGGCCATCTGGCTGACGCAGTCGCTGCGCCTTGTCGAACTGGTGGTGGAAGGGGGTGCCGGCTTCGGCGCTTTTGCGCATCTGGCGCTGCTGTCCTTCCCCACCTTCCTGTCGATCGTGCTACCCTTCGGGGTGCTGACGGCGGTGCTGTTCACCTATAACCGCCTGACGCAGGACAGTGAACTGGTGGTGATGCGCGCCGCCGGCCTTGGCCCCATGGCGCTGGCGCGGCCTGTCCTTATCCTGGCGCTGGTCGGCACCTTGCTCTGTTTCATGCTGTCCGTCTGGCTGGGTCCGGCGGCGCAACGCAGTCTGGTGGCACTGCGCCAATCGGTGCGCAGCGACGTGTCGGCCATGCTGCTGCGCGAGGGGACGTTCAACGAACTGTCGGACAAGCTGACCATCTATATTCGCGACCGGCTGCCCGATGGATCGCTGGAGGATATCCTGATCCATGATGGGCGCCAACAGGGGGTGACCACCACCATCGTGGCGGCGCGCGGCACCATCACCGATGCCGATGGCACCCCCCGCGTCCTGGTCCATGATGGCACGCAGAGCAAGTTCACGGAGGCCACGGGCAAGGCCGAATGGCTGGAATTCGAACGCTACGCCGTGGATTTGCAGTCGCTGCGCCGTGAATTGGCGCCCCGCTGGGTGGAGCCGCGCGAACGGACCCTGGAACAGCTCTGGATACCCGATGAGAATGACCCGATTGACCGCCGCTTTGCCGGGCGGTTGCGGGCGGAACTCCATAACCGGCTGGCCAGCCCCTTCCTGGTCCTGTCCTTTGCCACCATCGCGCTGGCGGCCCTGCTGCCGGGTGAGTTTTCCCGCCGGGGTCGCGGCAGGCGCATCACCATTGCCGCTGTTGGTGCCCTGGTGCTGCAGGCAGCATTGCTGGGCATTGTCAGCCTGATCGGCAAGGTGCCGGTACTGGCGGGCCTGCTGTACCTGTTCGTGCTGGCGCCCGTACCGCTCTGCCTCTGGTATCTGCGGCGCGACGGCATGGGCCGTTCCCAGCCCGCTGCCCCTGGCAAGGGGGTGGTCTGATGCGTCTGTTTGCCACCCTTTCCCTTTATATCGGGCGTCAGTTCCTGCTGTGGTTTGCGGCGGGGCTTGGTTCGCTGCTGGCCCTGGTCTATCTGCTGGACACGGTCGAGTTGCTGCGCCGTGCCGCCAACAGGCCGGAAGCGACCTTTGATATCGTCGTGACCATGGGCCTGCTGAAACTGCCGGAGATCGGGCAGGAGGTGCTGCCCTTCGTCGTGCTGTTTGGCGCCATGTACACATTCTGGCGCCTGACCCGCACGCATGAGCTGGTGGTGGCGCGGGCCAGCGGGATCAGTGTGTGGCAGTTCACGGCCCCCGTGCTTGCCTGGGCCATGATCATCGGCGTGGTGCTGGTCACCATTCTGAACCCGATCTTCGCCGCCATGCTGACCCGGTATGAAAAGCTGGAAAACCGGTATCTGCGCGGCCAGACCTCCTCCCTGGATGTCGGGCGGTCCGGCCTGTGGCTGACACAGCTGACGCCGGAAGGGGCCTATCGCATCCATGCGGAGTCGGTGGTGCCCGGCACGCTGGAGATGCGGCGCGTCATGGTGCTGCTGTCCACGCCGGGGCAAAAACTGTCGGCCCGTCTGGATGCGGCATCTGCCGAACTGGTGCCCGGATACTGGGACCTGGGCGAGGTCTGGTACAATGAACCGGGGGAGCCTGCCCGTTTTCTGGCACGCTATCGCCTGCCCACCGACCTTACCGAACAGCGCATCCAGAACAGCTTTGCCAGCCCCGACACGCTGTCCTTCTGGCAATTGCCGGACTTCATCCGCACGCTGGAACTGACGGGCCTGTCACCGGTAAGACACCGTCTGCATTGGCATGTTTTGCTGGCGCAGCCTTTCTTCTATGCGGCCATGGTGCTGCTGGCGGCGGCGTTCTCCCTTCGGCAGATGCGGGGTGGCGGCACCCTGACCATGGTGGGGGCCGGGATCGTCACCGCCCTGCTGCTGTTCATCGTGAAGGATGTGATCATGGCCCTGGGCCTGTCGGGCGCGGTGCCCGTGATCATGGCCGCCTGGGCGCCCGCCGGGGTGACGGTGATGCTGTCCGCCGCCGCCCTTCTTCACACCGAAGACGGATGAACAGCGGTACGCTTTGCGTTTAGCCCTGCAAGCCTCTATAAGAACGCCCCATGATGCAGCCTGTGATCCGACCGACCATGAAAAGCCTCGCGCGCAAAGCCCTGCTGGGGGCGACCGCCCTGTCCATCGCCCTGCTGTCTGCGCCTGTGGCCGTGATGGCGCAGGGCGCCAACGGGGCCCAGGGCCAGTTGGGCCGTATCGCCGCCATCGTGAACGAGGAACCGATCACGGTTGCCGACGTTGAAGGCCGGTTGCAGCTAGCCATCGTATCTTCCGGCCTGCCCGACAATGACGAGACGCGTCAGCGCCTGCTGCCGCAGGTCATCCGCCTGCTGACCGACGAAGCGTTGCAGATCCAGGAAGCGCGCGAACGCAACCTGACGGTCACCGAGGATGAGCTGAGCGAGGATCTGGAAGCCGCGGCACAGCGCAACCGCATGGATCTGGAACAGCTGAAGGCCGCCCTGGTTCAGGCCGGCGTGCCCTGGAACACCATGCGTCAGCAGATGCTGGCCCAGATCGCCTGGAGCAAGGTCGTGCAGCGCGTGGTGCGCCAGCAGGTGACCGTGCCCGACAGCGAAGTGAACGCCTATATCGAGCGTATCCGCGCCAATGCCGGTAAGCCCGAATATCAGGTCGCGGAGATTTTCCTGGCCGTCGATAGCAGCACCAGTGAAGCCGAGGTTCTGCGCCTGGGTGAACGTCTGGTGGAACAGATCGGCCGGGGTGCGAATTTCAGCGCCGTTGCGCGTCAGTTCTCGCAATCGGCCGGTGCCGCCAATGGCGGCGACCTGGGCTGGATTCAGCAGGGCCAGTTGGAAGACAATCTGGACCGGTCGTTGCAGCAGATGCAGAAGGGCCAGTTCTCCCGCCCGATCCGTGGTTCCGCCGGCTACCACATTCTGTGGCTGCGCGATCAGCGTATCGTGGCTGCGGGCGATCCCAAGAATATCCAGATTGCCATCCGTCAGTTCGTGGTGCCCATCGCCGGTGAGGCGCAGGCCCAGCAGGACGCGGCCTTCAACGCCGCCAAGCAGGTGAGCGAGCAAGCGCGCGGCTGCGAAGCCCTGGAACAGGCCACGCAGGCCGTGCCGGGGTCGCAGGTCTTCACCCAGCCGCTGACCCGTCTGGGCGACATCCCTGAACAGATCGGGCAGATGGTGAGCGCGCTGGGCGTGGGTCAGGCGACGGCCCCGCTAATGACCGACCGTGGCGCCATGCTGCTGATGGTCTGCGACCGCGTGGTGCCGGAGGGCAGCCTGCCGCCGCCCGATCAGGTGCGCAGCGCCCTGTTCCAGGAACGCATGGACTTGCAGCAGCGCCGGTACCTGCGCGACCTGCGCCGGAACGCCACCATCGAGACCAGGATGTAAGTCATGGCGGCGCCACTGGGCCTGACCATGGGGGAACCGGCAGGCATCGGCGGCGACATCGCCCTGAAGGCCTGGATGGAACGCGGGGCGGCATCAGTGCCGCCCTTCGTCTTGCTGGATGACCCCGACCGTATCACGGCGCTGGCATCAACGCTGGGCCTGGATGTGCCGGTCGCCATCGTCGATGAGGCGGGGCTGGACCTTGTTGCTGATCTGTTTGCCACGTCCCTTCCCGTGCTGCCCGTCACCCTGCCCGCCCCCGTTACCTATGGCAATCCCGATCCGGCCAATGGATCGGCGGTGATTGCCGCGATTGACCGTGCCGTCGGGCTGGCAACAGAAGGGCGGCTTTCAGGGGTCGTTACGAACCCGATCCAGAAAAGTGCGCTCTATGCCTGCGGCTTTCGCTGGCCGGGCCATACCGAATATCTGGCGCATCTGGCGGGGCTGCCCGATGACGGCACCGTCATGCTGCTGGAAGGCGGTGGCTTGCGCGTCGTGCTGGCCACCATCCATGTCGCGGTGAAGGATGTGGCCAAACATCTGACGTCGGATGCCATCCTGCACGTGGCCCACGTCACCAATGCCGCCCTGAAAAGTGATTTCGGTATCGAAACACCCCGTCTGGCCGTTGCAGCCCTGAACCCTCATGCGGGCGAAGGGGGTGCCATGGGGCGGGAGGAGATCGAGGTGATCGCGCCCGCCGTCGCCAGCTTGAAGGCTGACGGCATCGATGCCGCCGGTCCCTTCCCCGCCGACACCCTGTTCCATGCCGGTGCCCGTGCACGGTATGACGCGGTTGTCTGCATGTATCACGACCAGGGTCTGATCCCGCTGAAGACGCTGGATTTCGACACGGGCGTGAATATCACGCTGGGCCTGCCCTTTGTCCGCACCTCGCCTGACCATGGCACGGCCCTTTCCCTGGCCGGGACCGGACAGGCCAATGCCAGCAGCTTGATCGCGGCCCTGCATGCCGCCTCCCGCATCGCCGCCCGCCGGCAGAAGAGTGCTTGATATGAGTGATGGCCGCGACCTGTCCCACCTGCCGCCCCTGCGCGACGTCATCGCCACCCACGAACTGGCCGCCAAAAAGGCATTTGGGCAGCATTTCCTGTTGGACCTGAACGTCACCCGCCGCATCGTGCGCGAGGCCGGCGATTTCACGGGCGTGAATATCGTGGAGGTTGGCCCCGGTCCCGGCGGCCTGACCCGCGCCCTGGTGGAAAGCCCGGCTGCCAGCATCACCGCCGTTGAACGCGACCCGCGCTTTGCCGTCGCCCTGGCCGACATCGTGGCCGCGTCGGCGGGGCGCATGCGGTTGATTGAGGCGGATGCGCTGACCGTGGACCCGGTTGATCTGGTCCCAGCCCCGCGCGCCGTCGTCTCCAACCTGCCCTATAATGTCGGCACACCACTGCTGATTGGCTGGTTGAAGCAGATCCACGAGTACCGGTCGCTGACCTTGATGTTCCAGAAGGAAGTGGCCGACCGCATCGTGGCGGGCACGCGGACCCCGGCCTATGGCCGTCTGGCCGTGATGGCGCAATGGCTGGCCCATTGCCGCAATCTCTATGATTTGCCGGCCCGCGCCTTCACCCCGCCACCCAAGGTGGACAGCGCCGTCGTGCACCTGACCCCGCGCGAACGGCCTGCCGACGATCCCGACTTCGCCACGATGGAGACGCTGGTGGCGGCGGCGTTCGGGCAACGGCGCAAGATGCTGCGCGCCAGCCTGAAGTCGGTGATGAAGGAGCCGGAGCCCCTGCTGCTCTCCGTCGGCATCCCCCCCACCGCGCGGGCGGAGGAGATCGACGTGGCCGGGTTCGTCGCCCTGGCCAAGGCCTGGAAGCCGAAATGAAAAGGGCCCCACGTCACCGTGGGGCCCTTTCTTTTTAGACCACGCCTGCCTTGCTGAAAGGCAGGTCGTGCAGCTTCTGGCCCGTGGCGCGGAAGACCGCGTTGGCGACCGCCGGGGCCGCCGTGGGCACGCCGGGTTCGCCCACGCCCGTGGGGCGGGCCGTGGACGCCACGATATGCACCTCAACCTCGGGCATGTCTGACAGGCGCATCGGCTCGTACCCGTCAAAATTGCTCTGATCGACCAGACCGTCCGTCAGGGTGATCTGGTCGCGCAGGGCATGACCGATGCCGAAGCCGGTGCCGCCTTCGATCTGGGCCTTGATGACGTTGGGGTTCACGGGCACGCCGCAATCCACCGCCACGACGACACGATCAACCTTGATCTTGCCATCCTTGGACACCGTCACCTCGGCCACGTGGGCCACAAAGCTGCTGAAGCTTTCATGGACGGCGACACCGCGCGCCCGCTTCGACCCGTCCGCCGCCGGGGCCAGGGGCTTAGACCAGCCGGCCTTTTCCGCCGCCAGCTTCAGCACACCCGTCAGACGCGGATGGGCATCACCCAGCAGTTCCAGACGGAAAGCCACACTGTCCTTACCGGCTGCCGCCGCCAGTTCCTCAACAAAGGCCTCCTTGGCGTAGGCAGTGTGGGTGTGGCCGACCGACCGCCACCAGAGCGTGGTAACCGGCGAGGCCATCTGATGGTAATCGACGGACAGGTTCGGCACGGCATAGGCCATGTCCGAAGCGCCTTCGACCGCCGTCGCATCGACGCCATCCTTGATCATCACCTGCGCAAAGGGCGTGTCGGCGATGAAGGACTGGGTCACGATGGCCTGTTCCCAGGCGACCAGCTTGCCGGCCTTATCCAGCCCACCCTTGACGCGATGGACGACCATGGGGCGATACCGGCCCCCCTGGATATCATCCTCACGCGTCCAGACCAGATGCACCGGCACCTTCTTGCCCTTGGCTGCCAGGGCCTTGGCGATCAGGGCAACCTCGGCGATATAGTCAGCGGTGACGGTCGCACGGCGGCCAAAGCTGCCACCGGCCCAGAGCGTGTTGATCTTCACCTTGTCGGGCGTGGTGCCCAGGATGCCGGCCACGACCGGCTGTTCAATGCCCTGGAACTGCGAGCCAGCCCAAATCTCAGCCCCGCCATCGGCCTTGATCTCCAAGGTGGCGTTCAGCGGCTCCATCGGGGCGTGGGCCAGATAGGGGAAGCTGTATTCCGCCTCGATCACCTTGGCGGCATTCTTGAAGGCGGCACCTGTGTCACCCTTGCGGGCGGCCTTGGTGCCTGGCTTCTTGGCCTGGGCGCGGTATTCGGCCAGCATCTGATCGGTGCCACGCTTTTCAGCCTTGGCATCATCCCACTGGATGGACAGGGCCTCGCGGCCCTTGATGGCGGCCCAGGTATTCTTGGCCACCACCGCCACGCCGACCGGCAGGGTCAGCACGTCGATGACGCCGGGAACCGTACGGGCGGCCTTGTCATCCACCGACTTGACCGTGCCCCCGAAACGCGGGCTGCGGGCCAGAACCGCCGTCACCTGATTGGGACGCCGGATATCCATGGCGAAGATGGCGGTGCCATTGGTCTTCGACACATGGTCCAGACGGTGCAGCGTCTCATTCCCGATCAGGCTGTACTGGCCGGGTTCCTTCAAGGTCACCTTGGCGGGGATCGGCTGCTTCGACGCGGCTTCGGCCAGTTTGCCAAAGGTGGCGGACTTGCCCGAGGCCTTGTGGCTGACGACACCCTTGGCGACGGTGATCTGGTCAGCCGGCACCTTCCATTCGGCGGCGGCGGCGTTCACCAGCATGATGCGGGCGGCGGCACCGGCCATCCGCAGCTCATCCCAGCTATTGGCGACGGCGGTGGAACCGCCCGTACCCTGGATGCCGAAGAAATGGTTGCCATACAGCTTGCTGTCGGCGGGCGCATGCTCACCCCGCATCTGCGACCAGTCAGCGTCCAGTTCCTCTGCCACGATGGTGGTGAGACCGGTCATGATGCCCTGGCCCTTGTCCAGATGCTTGACCAGGACGGTGACACTGTTGTCCTTGGCCACGCGCACGAACAGGTTCGGGCGCGGGTCGGCGGGGCCGACAATGCCGGGGGCAGCGGACTCGGCCGCAAATGATCCCAGCGGGACCACGGCACCGATGACCAGGGCGCCGCCCGTGCCCTTCAGAAAGGCGCGGCGGCTGGGGGTGGGTTCGGCCACGTTGGACGCGGCCTGTCGCAGCAATTGACGCAGCATCATGGCTCAGGTCCTCGCCAGCTTGGCAGCCTGCTTCACGGCTGCCTTGATCCGCACATAGGTGGCGCAACGGCAGACATTGCCGTCCAGCGCCGCCTCAATATCGGCATCGGTGGGGTTCTGGTTCTCGGCGATCAGGGCCGTGGCGGCCATGACCTGACCCGACTGGCAGTAGCCGCACTGCACCACGTCCAGATCGGCCCACGCCTTCTGCACCGCGGCGGCGGCCTTACCGGACAGGCCCTCGATCGTGGTGATCTTGGCGCCCACGGCGGCAGAGGCCGGCAGCTGGCAGGACCGGGTCGGCTGACCATCCACATGCACGGTACAGGCACCACACTGCGCAACGCCGCAGCCGAACTTGGTGCCCGTCATATTCAATTCGTCACGAAGGACCCACAGAAGCGGCATGTCCTCCGGCACGTCCACTTCGCGGACCTTGCCGTTGATATCGAGGCTAATCATCGCTGACCCCAATCAAGAATGAAATCATCAGGCTCTCGCCAAGCCTGACATCGTGGGAGAGGATGAAGGGCAAGGGCTTGGAAGTCTTCCAGATTTCGATCATTTCACGCCGATGGAAGCCTGTTTTGACCTGTATATCCAGTTACTTGGCGCTAATCGTAATATCAAATCAGATATAGCGATATGACTTTGCCGGCACCAGCCGGGCCGGATCGGCGCGAAAGTCAGAAACCGACTGCTTCCGCCTGCAAGTCTCATCATCTATACTAACCTGAACTTGTGTGTGGTGGGGGTGTGGGTGGCAGCGCGTGTATCGACGGTGGCCTTTCAAGGCATTGATGTGCTGGATATCGACGTTCAGGTGCAGATGACGGGCGGCCCCATCACCTTTCTGGTGGTGGGATTGCCGGACAAGGCCGTGGCGGAAAGCCGGGAACGTGTGCGCGGTGCGTTGCATGCGCTGGGTATTGCGCTGCCGGCACAGCGCCTGATGGTCAATCTGGCCCCCGCCGATGTCATGAAGGAAGGATCGCATTTCGATCTGCCCATCGCGCTGGCCCTGCTGGTGATGATGGGCATCCTGCCCGACGACACCATGGCGGGGTATCAATCGCTGGGGGAACTGGGGCTGGACGGGTCCATCGCGCCGGTGGCCGGTGTGTTGCCCGCCGCCATCAATGCCCTGGCATCGGCCAAGGGCCTGATCTGTCCTGCCGCCAGCGGGGGGGAGGCGGCATGGGCCGGCGATGGGCTGGACATCCTGGCACCGCCATCGCTGCTGGCTTTGATCAATCATTTCAAAGGTACGCAGGTCCTGACCCGTCCCGAACCGAAGCTGCAGCAGGAGTTGCCCGGCAGTGTGCGCGACCTTCGCGATGTGAAGGGACAGGAAACGGCCAAGCGCGTGCTAGAGGTCGCCGCCAGCGGCGGCCATAACATGCTTATGCTGGGGCCACCGGGATCGGGCAAGTCGATGCTGGCCGCGCGCCTGCCGGGCCTGCTGCCGGGGTTGGACGCGGCAGAGGCGCTGGAAGTGTCGATGGTGCATTCCATCGCGGGCGGGTTGGAAGAAGGGCGGTTGATCCGCACCCGGCCCTTCCGGGAGGTGCATCATTCCGCCACCCTGGCCGCCATGGTCGGCGGGGGCACGCGCGCCAAGCCGGGGGAGATCAGCTTGGCGCATCAAGGTGTTCTGTTCCTGGACGAATTGCCGGAATTCGCGCGCGGCACGCTGGAGGCGCTACGTCAGCCGCTGGAAACGGGCCGCGCCACCATCAGCCGCGCCAACCACCATGTCACCTATCCGGCCCGGTTCCAGTTGGTGGCGGCCATGAACCCCTGCCGCTGCGGTCATCTGGACGATGCTTCACTGGCTTGTGGCCGGGCGCCGAAATGCGCGCTGGATTATCAGAGCAAGATCAGCGGGCCGCTGTTCGACCGTATCGACCTGCATATCGATGTGCCGGCGGTCAGCGCATCCGACCTGTCACTGCCGCCCCCGCGTGAGGGCACGGCGGAGGTGGCGGCCCGCGTCGCCGCCGCGCGGGAGCGGCAGCGGGAACGGTACAAGGCCCTGCTTCAGCCCGGCCACCCGCCCGTCCGCACCAATGCAGAGGCGGATGGCGAGTTGCTGGAGAAGGCGGCGGCACCCGATCCGCAGGGGCGCAGCCTGCTGACCGAAGCGGCGGAGCGGCTGAAACTGTCGGCGCGGGGATATCATCGCGTGCTGCGCGTGGCCCGCACCCTGGCCGACATGGACAATGCCGATCAGGTGCGCCGCATCCATGTGGCGGAAGCCCTGTCCTATCGCCGGGTTGCGCCGGGCCGGTAGGTTCAGATCAACGGGGGCCGGCAGGGGCACCCAGATAGGCCCTGTATTCAGGAGCCACATCCTGGGGCAGACGGATGGAGGCGGATGCGATCTTCAATTCCGCCTCACTGATGCTGCCGCTACGCGGCACCCCGACGGTGATGTTGAAACGCGCCACGCTGCCCTTGATGGCAACCTCGCGCATGCCTTTCGCGAAATAGCGGAACGTGTATTCGGAGATGATGCCGTAAGACACTCGACCATGCTGGACCAGACGAAAGACATTCTCCTCTGACCGGACATCGCGCCGTGACACGGCCCCACTGTCGAAACCCTGGCGCATCCGGTCGCCATATTCATAGCCGATGACGGTCGCCACCTCCGCCGGCAGGGAACATTGATCACAGATGCTGGGTGTCCCCTGCGCCGCAATGAAGACATTGTCAGCGGTGTAGAGCCGGCGACCGAACCAGAGATCGTCTGGATAGGCGTACCAGCCAGGGGCGACGTGGCACACCATGTCCACCTCCCCCGCCCGCACCAGTTCGGGCAACCGTTTGGGCGGGGCCAACCGCACCGTCGCAGCATGGCCCAGCCGTTCGGCAACCTTTCGGCACAGATCAATGGCCAGCCCCTTCGCCTCTCCCCCATCCTCATCCAAGATCAGATAGGGCGGCGGCAGACTGTCGGAAACAACCAGGCGCAAAGGTGCGGCAGCCGGTGCCACGGCAGGAAGCGCAATCATAAGAAGAATGATAAATTCACAAACAAGCCAAAAGCGTGCAACGCTCCCCATGGCCATGCGCTTATTCATCCATCGTCTGCAATCAGCCCGCCTAGGATGTATGATTGTTCGCGCCTGATGCCAAGGCTTGTTGAAGGGCCATCCCCTGTGCGACCCTCAAAAGGCACGACCCCGGACAATGGAGAGCGCAATGGCGGCGGTTTTGGGGATTGGTGGTCTGTTTATCAAGGCATCCGACCCGACAGCCATGGGCGACTGGTACCGACGGGTGCTGGGAATCGACTGGGGTGATTTTGGGGCCATATTCCCCCCTCCCGACCGGGGATTCACCCTGCTCAGCGGGTTCAAGGCGACCAGCAGCTATTTCGATCCCAGCCCCCTGCCCTTCATGGTGAACCTGATCGTGGATGATCTGGACGGGGTGCTGGAAAAGGCATTGGCGGCGGGGGTGGAACCGCTGGGCCGCGACGATAGCGACCCCAATGGCCGCTTCGCCTGGCTGATTGATCCCTGGGGATTGAAGATCGAGTTGTGGGAAGCGCCGGCGAAGGCGGGGGATTAGCAGGGTGCGGAAAAACCATTTCGCTACTGCGGTCGGGTTATTTTCGGCAATCTCGCGTCAAGCCCTCGCAAGATACCACCAGTATCTTGCTTCGGCCTTTCCTAATCTTGCCGAAAATCCCCCACCCTCGCGACGCGAAAGCCTTTTTCCGCACCCTGTTAAACCCGCTTGCCGCCCGGTCTGACCATATGGCGCGGGTCGGTATAAGCCTTGGCCGCAGCTTCGGGCTTTTTCAGGTTTTCCATGAGGGCCATGGCGAAACGCCCGCCATCATTGCGCGATTGCAGGAAACTGGCCACGACATCGCGCGCCGCATCCTTGTCATAGGGCACTTGATCGGGCGGCAGGGTACGCGCCGCGTCCGCCGCTTCGGCGGCCTTCTGGGCGCGGGCCAGAACATCGGGATCGATGCGCCGCCGGATGGTGCGGATCTGGCGCAGCAGTTCGGCTTTCGCGTCGCTGGACATTGCTGTTGGCCCCGGATTGATCACGGGGCACAGGATGCGCGCAAGGGCCTGTGGCTGCAAGGGGCATTGAAAACACGCGCGAAAAGGTCAGGACCGGCCCGCAAAGGGTTGCGCCCCCGCCGTCTTGCCCTATCTTGGGCGGCCAGTGCCGGGATAGATACGGGAGAGAAACCCCATGGACCGCGTTGACGCCGAAGCCCAGTGCCTGTTGTCCCCCATCAACCCCACCCTGTCGCGACGGATATTCGCCATGACGACGCTGGCGGGCGGTTTCGCCCTGTCCACCCTGCCCGTTTCCGCACAGACCATCACCACGCCCACGGATGGGCTGGTCGCGGGTGAGGTGTCGATCCCGGTGGAGGGCGGCAGTCTTCCCGCCTATCGCGCCAAACCGGCGGGCAAGGGCCCGTTCCCCATCGTGATGGTGGTGCAGGAAATCTTCGGTGTGCATGAGCATATCAAGGATGTCTGCCGCCGCTTTGCCAAGGAAGGATGTCTGGCGGTCGCGACGGAGTTTTATGCGCGTCAGGGCAACGCCGCCGCCTTCACCGACACCGGCGCCCTGATCCGTGATCTGGTCAACAAGGTGCCGGATGCGCAGGTCATGGCCGACCTGGATGCCACTGCCGCCTGGGCGGCCAAGGATGGGGGCGATGCCGCCCGGCTGGGCGTTACCGGCTTCTGCTGGGGCGGGCGCACAACCTGGCTTTATGCCGCCCATAACCCGAAGCTGAAAGCCGGTGTCGCCTGGTATGGCCGGCTGACCAGTGCGCCGACGGAGCTGCAGCCCATGGTGCCGGTCAATCTGGTGCAGAAGATGAATGCACCGGTCCTGGGCCTTTATGGCGGCAAGGATGGCGGCATCCCCATGGCCGATGTGGAGCGGATGCAGAAGGCGCTGGCCGCCGTCAATTCGCGCAGCACCTTCCATGTCTATCCGGAAGCGCCCCACGCCTTCCACGCCGATTACCGGCCCAGCTATCGCCCCGACGATGCCAAGGACGGGTGGAAGCGCTGTCTGGAATGGTTCCGCGCAAACGGCGTGTAGCTTTTGTTTTTCCTCAAACACCGGCGCCGCATCCGCGGCTTGGCTTCACGCCCGCACGCGCGGGCGCGGCGGCAGTCGCCCCCGGAGTGGTTTCAGCCTTTGCTGAAACCACTCTCCCCCGTCGGCATCATGCCCGACCGGTTTTTCTGACGCTTGCAGCATCGGGGGCGGGGCAGCATAGTCCCGCCCCGCCGATCCACGCCGTCAGCAGAAAGCCCGCTCCATGGCCGTCCATCCGCATGATATCGATGCCCGCGCCGAAACGTTTGCCCATCGCCACCTGCTGGGGATCGAGGGGCTGACGGCGCCGGAGATCAATCTGCTGCTGGATACCGCCGACCGCTATGTCGAGCAGAATCGCGGTGAGAACCGGGTGACGAACAAGCTGGCCGGCAAGACCATCGTCAACCTGTTCTTCGAAAACTCCACCCGCACCCGCACCAGCTTCGAACTGGCCGCCCGCCGCCTGGGCGCCGATGCCATCAACATGTCGGTCGATGGCAGTTCGGTGAAGAAGGGCGAGACCCTGATCGACACCGCCCTGACGCTCAACGCCATGCATCTGGATGCGCTGGTGGTGCGGCATCAGGAATCGGGCGCGCCGAAGCTGCTGGCCAGCAAGGTCAACTGCGCCGTCATCAATGCCGGCGACGGGCAGCATGAGCACCCGACCCAGGCCCTGCTGGACGCGCTGACCATCCGCCGCCGCCTGGGCACGCTGAAGGGCCTGACGGTCGCCATCTGCGGCGACATCCTGCATAGCCGGGTGGCCCGGTCCAACATCCATCTGCTAAACATCATGGGCGCCAATGTCCGCGTGGTGGCCCCGCCCACCCTGCTGCCCGGTGCCGTGGACCGGATGGGGGTGGAGGTGCATCACTCCATGGCCACCGGGTTGAGGGATGCCGACATCGTCATGATGCTGCGGTTGCAGTTGGAACGCATGCAGGGCCAGTTCCTGCCCAGCCAGCGGGAATATTTCCGCTTCTTCGGCCTGGATTACGAGAAGCTGTCGGTGGCCAAGCCCGGCGCCCTGATCATGCATCCAGGCCCGATGAATCGCGGCGTGGAGATCGACAGCCTGGTGGCCGACGATATCCACCGCTCTGTGATCCTGCAGCAGGTGGAATTGGGTGTGGCCGTGCGCATGGCCTGCCTGGACCTGCTGACCGCGGCGCCCAAGGCCGCGTAAGCGGGATCAGCCCCAGTCCCAGACACCGGGTTGACGCTGGCGCAGGCTTTCCATCTTTGCCGGCGGCGGCGGGGTGGTGCCTGCTGCATCATCCACAGGCCGCGATGGCCGATACATCTTGTCCCCAATGCGGGGCAGCATCCGGAACGGGCTCCCCGTGAAATCGGACGGCTTTGGCAGTGGCCGTTCCGCGACGTCGCATTGATCCATGGCATCCTCCCGTGAACAGGCGGCATATTAGAACATTTCAAGAACATTGACAAGTCGGCTTCGGGATCAAATCGCAGACGTGGGTATGTTCCCGGCACGCAGCCATTCCATCGCAAGGATCAGAATGCGTCCTGCGCCGACGTGATCCATGCTGTCCCCATTACTTTTGCAAAGGATGGGGAAGCGATGTCACGCCTGGATGCATATGACTGGCCGTTGCTCGGCAATGACCTGAACAGCCAGGGCAGTACCGTCATGAAAGGGTTGCTGGCAGCGGACGAATGCGCACGGATTTCCGGGATGTACCCGGATGAAAGCCATTTCCGCAGTCATGTCATCATGGCCCGGCATGGATTCGGACGGGGGGAATACCGGTATTTCCGCTATCCGCTGCCCGATCTGGTGCAGGCCATGCGGACGGCGCTGTATCCGCGTCTGGCCCCCATTGCCAATGACTGGAACGCAAGGCTGGGCCGGGACCGGCATTATCCGGCGGCGCATGCCGACTATCTGGATCAATGCCATGCGGCGGAACAGAAACGCCCTACGCCGCTGCTGCTGCAATATGGTCCCGGCGACTATAATTGTCTGCATCAGGACCTGTATGGCGATCTGGTCTTCCCGTTGCAGGTGGCGGTTCTGCTGTCCGAACCGGGGCGGGATTTCACGGGCGGCGAATTCGTCCTGACTGAACAGCGTCCCCGCATGCAAAGCCGGGTGGAGGTTGTTCCCCTGCGCCAGGGGGATGCCGTGATCTTCGCCGTGAATGAGCGGCCAGTGCATGGCACGCGCGGCCCCTATCGCGTGGCCCTGCGCCACGGGGTCAGCCGTATTCGCAGCGGGCACCGCCACACGCTGGGCATCATCTTTCACGACGCGCGATAAGACCGCCCCCTCTCCACCTCTTCCAATGAAGCGTTGATATGATACAAATGTCACTCAACCCTTTATTGAGGTGGTTATATGTCCAACCAGCGGATTCCCACCAGCACGCTTCTCGCCGCCGCGCAGTCCGATGGGGCTGTACAAATCCCCTTGATCTACATCCCCCTTGGTGACAGCGCCAAGATCGGTATCAATGTGGCCGTATCGGTCCCTGGCTGGAACAATGATCAGCCAGTCGTCCGAGTTTATGAATTCGACACGGGCGGTAAGGGCTTCTGGGTAGACTCCACCAACCTCCCGCTTTTGGAGGTGGAGTCGCTGGGGTCCGTGGAAACGCTTTATACCAGTGGCAATTTCTATGAAGGTACAGCGGCCCAGGCGACCGTGTCCTTTCCGGGCGCCACCGTGCCGTCCGGTACCTCGGTACCTGCGATCTCTGCCATTGTCGGGCTGGTCACAACCTTCAACCGCTATCCGCAGGGCTGCATGATCCAGTCATCCGATCCGCTGGTGGTGGTGAAACGGTCAAATGACGAGCCACAGACAGCAGTGCCTGACAGCTTCCCGATTTTCACCGAGTGCTACGGCGATTTCGGTGCCTCGCTGGACGCCACGGCCGGGTCGCCCTCGCTGCTGTCCGTCCTGGCGCAGTATGTGCCGGTATTGACGAGTAACCGGACGCTGGAAAGCGGGTTCATCGTATCGGTACCGACCAGCGCGGATGATGCGGGATACCTGATCCTGGGCATCGGCAGCGCGCTGTCCAACCTGTTCAAAACCGAAGTCGCCATGAACCCCAGCGGCAGCCCAGCATACCCCTTGCAGGGTGGAGGAAGCGTTCCGACCTTTTCGGAACAGGTGATCAATGCCGACGTGACGGTCGGCAGCTTGACCGAACTGCAAGGCCTGGGCATTTGCCTGGATACGGGCTGCCCTCAGGTGGTGATGCATGGCGGCACCACGCTGACCATCGGTGTGAAAGGCGAGCCTGATTACGGGTCTGGAGCCCTGACGATCACCGTCGATGGCGGGACCGTACTGATGGATCCGGGAACCGATTACAACGCCATGCCAACCCCGACCACCAACCAGGGGCAGGGCTACATCAATACCGGCGTACAGAACTTCATGGCCTATCAGGTGATGTATAATCCCAGCACCGCTAAGCTGTACCTGTCCAGCGGCGGTTAAGCATCCGGGCGGCGGCTATTTCACGCCCGTACCACTGATCCAGCCGCCGCCCAGCATGCGCTCGCCATCATAGAACACGGCGGCCTGTCCGGGCGAAATCCCATACTGCGCGGCCTCCAGTTCGACGACCGCATTGCCGTCGCCATGCAGGACCAGAACCGCCGGCGCCGGGTTCTGGGCGGAACGCAGCTTCACCGATACGGGCATGGGCACCCCGACCGCGTTGGGGCCCAGCCAGTTCAGTTCGCGCACCATCACCTTGTCACGGGCCAGCGACGCGCGCGGCCCCACCACCACCTGATTGGCCACAGGATCGACGCGAACGACATAAAGCGGATCGACATCATCACCCGCTTCGGTCTTGCGGCCCCCGATACCCAGGCCCTTGCGCTGACCCACCGTGTAATTGATCACGCCGTCATGCCGGCCCATGACGGTGCCGTCGACATGCACGATCTCCCCCGGTCGCACGGCACCGGGCCGCAGCTTCTCCACCACCTTGGCGTAGCCGCCGGTGGGCACGAAGCAGATATCCTGGCTGTCGGGCTTGTCCGCGACGGCCAGACCCAGGGCATCGGCGATGGCGCGCGTTTCCGTCTTCGGCTTATCGCCCAGGGGGAAGCGCAGGAAATCCAACTGTTCCTGGGTGGTGGCGAACAGGAAATAGGACTGGTCGCGGTTATGGTCGGCCCCGCGCAGCATGGCGGCCCGGCCATCGACCAGTTCGCGACGCGCGTAATGGCCCGTGGCCATGCAATCGGCGCCCAGTTCGCGCGCCTGATCCAGCAGATCCTTGAACTTGACCGTCTGATTACAGCGGACACAGGGGATGGGCGTCTCACCCTTCAGATAGGTATCGACGAAATCATCCATCACCGACTGCTTGAACCGGCTTTCGTAATCCAGCACGTAATGGGGAATGTCGATCTGGTCGGCCACGCGGCGGGCATCATAGATGTCCTGACCGGCGCAGCAGGCACCCTTCTTGCCGACCGTCATGCCGTAATCATAAAGCTGCAAAGTGATGCCGACGACGTCATAGCCTTCACGGCGCAGCATGGCAGCAGCAACAGAGCTATCGACGCCGCCGGACATGGCGACGACGACGCGGGTATCGGCCGGGGCCTTATCAATGCCAAGCGAGTTCATGCCCCCTATATAGCGGCAAACCGGGCCGGGACAATCGCGCATCCCTTGCGGGGCCGCCATACGCCAAGCGGCTGGTTATGTGCCGCCCCCTCATGTAAAACGCTTGTTTGAATGACCAAGGGGAAACGCGCATGCCCAGCATCAAGGCCAATGGCATCACCATCGCCTATCAGGATGAAGGACAGGGGCCGGCCCTGCTGCTCTGTCATGGCTGGCCGGAACTGGGGCATAGCTGGCGTCATCAGGTGCCGGCCCTGGTGGCGGCAGGGTACCGGGTGATCGTGCCCGACATGCGTGGCTTTGGCGGGACCGACGTGCCGGACGCGGTGGAGGATTATACGATCCTGCATCTGGTGGGCGATATGGTCGGCCTTCTGGACGCGCTGAAGATCGAGAGCTGCACGATCATTGGCCATGATTGGGGCGCACCTGTCGCTTGGCATGCCGCCCTGATGCGGCCGGACCGGTTCCGCGCCGTAGCGGGGCTGGCCGTGCCCTGGTCGCCGCGCGGCCCCCATGGCAGCCTGGTCGGCATGGCCCGCGCCCAGGGCCTGAACCGGTTCTACATGGTCTGGTTCCAGGAACCGGGTGTGGCGGAGGCGGATCTGGAGCGCGATCCCTATGAAACCCACCGCCGCCTGCTGGTCGGTGCGTCGGGCGCATCGGCGGCGGCTGGCCGGGGTTGGCCGCTTGTCATCCCGGATGGCAAGGGGCTGGTAGAAGCCTGCCCGCCGGTCGAGAGCCTGCCCGACTGGTTGACCGAAGAAGATTTGCAGACCTATGCCACAGCCTATCGCCGAACCGGCCATCGTGGCGGCCTGAACTGGTACCGCAACCTGGACCGTAACTGGGCGCTGACCGCCCCCTGGCATGGCGCGCCCATCCGGGTTCCCGCCTGCTTCATCGCTGGCTCGCTGGATGGCGTGCTGCGCATGCCGGGCATGGACAAGGCCCTGCGCGCCATGGAGGGGATAACCTGCGCCGATTATCGCGGGACCACCTTAATTGACGGGGCCGGACACTGGGTGCAGCAGGAGGCACCGAAAGCGGTGAACACCGCGCTGATCACCTTCCTGCAAGGCTTGTAAAAAGATCGGAGTCCGAATATAGATCGGGATGCAACCTTTGCGCGGGGCATCATGATCAATGACATGTTCGACCGGTTAAGCGAGCCGGCGGCGAACCGGCTGGCCGACGGGTTTGTGCGGGTGGCGGCGGCGTTGAAGGCCAATGACTGGCGCGATGCCACGCCCCACGGCTTGACGGCGACGCAGGCCCGCATCCTGACCCTGCTGCGCGACAATCCCGACGGCCTGCGCCCCGTCACCATCGCGGCCCGCATCGGGGTGAAGGCCCCCACGGCCAGCGAGGCGACGACCACCCTGATCCAGAAGGGTCTGGCAGCCCGCGTTGCCGCCCCCGATGACGGGCGCGGCAATCTGGTGCTGGCCACCCGCGCCGGCCTGGCCCTGGCCGACCGGTTCGGCGGTGGGCCAGTGTTCCTCATCGATGCGCTGGGCGATATGCCGGCGTCGGACCAACTGTCGCTGCTGCGTCTGATGCTGCGCCTGATCCGCACGCTGCAACGGGCCGGGCATATCGCACCCAGCAAAATGTGCTTGGATTGCAAATACTTCCAGCCAAATGTAAAACCTGGATCGGATCAACCGCACCATTGCCATTTCGTGGGCGCGCCGCTGGGTGACCGGCATCTGCGCCTGGATTGCCCCGAACAATCCCCCGCCCCCATTCCCGTCGCGAACGAGGTCTGGGCCGGATTCCTGAATGATCGGGGAGAGGTGCGATGAGCATCCTTCTGTCCCACCTGCTGACCGGCACGCCGCAGCCACTGGGCGACAAGGCGGTGCCCAGTTCCATCGCCAGTCGCCGCCCCGTCACGGGTCCCGTGCGCGTCACCATGCTGGGGCTGGACGGTGATGCCGTGGGCGATACCAAGGTGCATGGCGGCCCGGACAAGGCCATCCATCTTTACCCGCATGATCATTATGCCGTCTGGGCCGCAGAGCAGCCGGCAATGGCGGCACACCTGTCGCAAGCGGGGGCGTTTGGCGAGAACCTGTCGGTCGCCGGGGTGACGGAGGCGGATGTCTGCCTGGGCGATGTGGTCGCTCTCGGCACTGCCCGGTTGCAGATTGCGCAGTCGCGGCAGCCCTGCTGGAAGCTGGGCGTGCGGTTCGGCCTGCCCACCCTGCCGCGTCTGGTACAGAAGACGGGGCGCACCGGCTGGTACTACCGCGTGGTGGATGAAGGGGTGGTGCAGGCCGGCGACGAGTTGCACCTGATCGACCGGCCCAACCCCGCCTGGACACTGGCCCGCGCGCTCCGCACCCTTTATGTGGACACGCTCAACCGCGATGCCCTGGCCGAGTTGTCCACCCTGCCCGGCGCCAGTGCCGGCCTGCAGCGTCTGGCCGCCAACCGTCTGGCCAATGAAGCCGTAGAGGATTGGGAGCGGCGGTTGGGGGGCGGTTAAGCCGTGACCGACCCCGGCACCACCGGACGCGGACGGCCATCCTTACCCAGGGCGACATAGGTGAACACCCCCTCTGTCACCTTATAGGCGGTGCCGTCATAGCGGCGGACCCAGACATCGACACGCACGCGGATGGAGGTGTTGCCGATCCGCTCCACCTCTGTGTAGCAGTTCACCTCGTCGCCCACGGCCACGGGGCGGTGGAACTTCATGGCCTCCACACCGATCGTCGCCACCGGCCCGCGCGCCACGCGCACGGCGGGCGCGGCCCCGGCCAAATCCATCTGCGACATCACCCAGCCACCGAACACCTGGCCATTGCCGTTCAGGTCGGCGGGCATGGCGAAGGTGCGCATGGAGGGTGCGTCGCGGTCGAAATCCGGCATCCGTTCCTGACTCATGCCCTGAAACTCCTTCTTTCATCAAAATGTAGGGGTCTATGTCGTCGGGAGATACCGCATCTCCTTGAACAACACCCCGACCCATTCCTATAATGGCGCATGAGCGACCTCTTCCAGAACTCCGCCGCCAAGCAGGACAGCTATTCCGCCCAGGACATCGAGGTCCTGGAGGGGCTGGAACCCGTTCGCCGCCGTCCCGGCATGTATATCGGCGGGACCGACGACCGCGCCCTGCACCATCTGGTGGCCGAGATCCTGGACAACGCCATGGATGAGGCGGTGGCCGGCCATGCCAGCCGCATCGACCTGGACCTGTCCGCCGACGGGACGGTCACGGTGCGCGACAATGGCCGTGGCATCCCGACCGACGAGCATCCCAAATATCCCGGCAAGTCAGCGCTGGAAGTGATCTTCACCACACTGCATTCCGGCGGCAAGTTTTCCGGCAAGGTCTATGCGACCTCGGGCGGCCTGCATGGCGTCGGCTCGGCAGTGGTGAATGCCCTGTCCGACCGCCTGCATGTGGAGGTGGCACGCGACCGGCAACTGTTTGCGCAGACATTCTCGCGCGGGCTGCCGCTGGGGCCGCTGACCCATGCGGGTGCGGTGCAGAATCGGCGCGGCACCACCGTCAGCTTTCATCCCGATGCCGAGATTTTCGGACCCGACGCGCATTTCAAGCCGGAACGGCTGTATCGGCTGTGCCGGTCCAAGGCCTATCTCTATCGTGGCGTGGAAATCCGCTGGTCCTGCGACACCGCCCTGATCAGCGCCGATAGCGGCGTGCCGGCGGCGGAGGTGTTGCATTTCCCCAATGGTCTGCTGGATTACCTGAACGGTACGCTGAAAAGCCGGACCACAGTCACCCCCCTGCCCTTTGCCGGTCAGGCCGATTTCCCCGGCGATGCGGGGCGTGTGGAATGGGCCATTGCCTGGCCGGAGGATGATGAGGGGTTCAGCCACACCTATTGCAACACCATCCCCACCCCGCTGGGCGGCACGCATGAGGTGGGGCTGCGCGGTGCCCTGACCCGCGCCATCAAATCCTATGGCGAGATGTCGGGTAACAAGCGGGCTGCCACCATCACGGCGGACGATGTGATGGAGGGCGCCACGATCCTGCTCTCCGTCTTCATCCGCGACCCACATTTCCAGGGCCAGACCAAGGAACGGCTGGTCAGCGCCGATGCGCAGAAACTGACCGAAAGCGCCATCAAGGACCGGTTCGACCATTGGCTGTCGGGATCGCCCGACGCGGCCAAGACCCTGATTGAGCGTCTGATCGAGAAGGCGGAAGAACGGGCGCGCAAGAAGGCGCAGAAGGAGATGGCGCGCAAGACGCCGACCCGCCGCCTGCGCCTGCCCGGCAAGCTGGCCGATTGTTCGCGCCAGAGCGCCGACGATACCGAGATTTTCATCGTAGAGGGCGATTCGGCAGGCGGTTCCGCCAAGCAGGCCCGCCGCCGCGATACCCAGGCCATCCTGCCCCTGCGCGGCAAAATCCTGAACGTGGCCTCGGCCAGCGTGGACAAGCTGCGTGGCAATCAGGAACTGGCCGATCTGGCCCAGGCCCTGGGCTGTGGCACCGGCAAGGAATTCAGCGCCGACAAGCTGCGGTACGAGCGCGTCATCATCATGACAGACGCCGATGTCGACGGCGCCCACATCGCCTCGCTGCTGATGACCTTCTTCTATCGGGAGATGCCGGGCCTGATCCAGCAGGGGCACCTGTACCTGGCCCTGCCGCCGCTCTACCGTCTGGCCGGCGGCGGCAACACCCGGTATGCCCGCGACGACGCGCATAAGGACGAGTTGATGAAGACCGTTTTCAAGTCGGTCAAGGGCAAGGTGGAAATCAGCCGCTTCAAGGGCCTGGGCGAAATGCCGCCCGCGCAGTTGAAGGAAACCACCATGGACCCCTCCAAGCGCACCCTGCTGCGTGTCGTGGTCCCGGATCAGCGCGACCCGGACCAGAAGGATGATGTCGAAGAGACCAAGGCCCTGGTGGAAAGCCTGATGGGCCGCAAGCCGGAACTGCGGTTCAAGTTCATCACCGAGAATGCGAAATTTGCGCAGGATTTGGATGTGTAGTCATGGACGAGAACGAAGCTCTGTTGGCTTTATTTCCATTTTTTGCTCAAGCCAGAGCTTCACTCGATAAAAACGAATTAAATTTCTCATATTACTGTTCTGCTGAAGTGGCATTTAATATTCTGCGTCACAAGAAATTCTGGTTAAGATCTGTTAATGTCATGAATGACTTCCTTGAAGTCGATCATGGCATGAAGTCATTGATGGCCGTGTCGTCAACCGAGTTGGGGCAAGAATTCAGAGCGCTCATAAATTCCAAATTTCCTGATATGTGGGATCGTGTGATTGCTAGTTTGAATAGTGAGTTTTTTAAATTCAAAACATCAACTTACATAATCTGTGTTTCAGAACACCCTAAAGACGAAGACCTGTATGGTCGGCTGTCAATGTGGCGCGCATACGGTGGTGAATCAGGCGTTGCCTTGGTTCTCAATAAAGATGTAATTATGGACGGTCCTGGGCAATATAATGTTGTTGCCGCCCCAGTGACATATGAAGACTTCAATTACATAATATCTCAATCGATATCGTCGATATACAACAATCCTTGCATATTTGACAATTTATCTCCTAGCGAAGTAGAGGGTGTTCTTTACAGAGCTTTCAAATATTTGATCTTGTGCTGCAAACACCCTGGGTTTAGAGAAGAGCGGGAATGGAGATTTATCTATACGCCATATGATTCTGACCCAGAGAGGCGCTTACAAAAAGATGTGGAATGCATCAGAGGTAGGCCGCAAATTGTTTACAAGGTAAAAATTAATGATGAAGCCACGGAAATCAACAAAATTAGCATGAAATCTTTAATTTCCGGAATCATAATTGGCCCAACAGAAGGGTGGTTTACCCTATATCAGGCATTTTATGATGAATTATTGAGTCTTGGTTTTAGTGAAGGCGAAATCCCAACAGTACTGAAAGTATCGCATATCCCATTAAGACACAAACAATGATAGTTTGTAATTTAATTGATGGACGGTGCCCAATGACCAAGCCAACCCGATCCATCGCCGCCGATATCCTGGAAGGCCTGAACGAAGCCATCGACTATCTGGATGGCAAGCCGACCGGTGTGCGCGTTACGCAGGTTGCGGTCGTGCCTAAGGTGGATGTGCGGGCCATTCGGTTGGCGACAGGATTAACGCAGGCGGAGTTTGCGGCGCGCTATGCGCTGCCCATCGACACCTTGCGGAAGTGGGAACGGGGTGAGCGGGAGCCAGACGCGGCAAGCCGAGCCTACCTCACCTTGATCCAACGGGACCCGGAAATGGTGGCGCGGACGCTGGCGGCGTGAGGCAAGCCGGCAGGTAGGGCGCACTTAGTGCGGGGTTCTTTTGACTGGAACCGTGTTTTCTTCGTCATCCCGGCGGAAGCCGGGACCCAGCGTAGAGCGGCGTCCGCCGCGACATG
>NZ_JBMDKE010000052.1:0-48618 GCF_057809555.1 Niveispirillum sp. FG156
GTTCCGTCGCGTCGTGCTGCTCGGTCACGTCGTGCTGTTCCGTCGCGTCGTGCTGTTCCGTCGCGTCATGCTGCTCGGAAGCGTCCTGCTTCCCAGCGCTCAGCATATAGTCCCACTGCGACGGAGCAGCCGGGGCGCCGCCATCAACCGGGTCATGCATTTCGTTGGCGTCGTGCGGTTCCTCGGGATCGTGCATTTCCGAGGCGTCGGCGCGGACGGGCTTCAGCGGCGTGACGGCGATTTCGCGCGGCGGGGCCTGATCGCCGGGCATGCCGGGGCGCACGATCTGAAGCGAAACGGCGTGCAGGGCCGGCGCCTTGCGGCCAACCAGGGCCGCCTTTTCATCCTCCGTCAGGCCCGCGAACAGGCTGACATAGGTCTTGGGATCGCGGCGGAAAGCATCGGCAGCACCGGGGTTTCCGGCCATCTGCGAGAGGATGCGGTACAGCGCCTTGGAGGTCTGACGCTCCCGCCCACCCAGCGGCTCGCGGCCAAGACGGGCGATGGCATCCATTTCGAACGGGCCGTAATCGCCGGTCGGGCTGACCGGAAGCGGGTCACCGGTCCGGGTGCGGTCAGCAGGACGTTCGATGCCCAGCTGTTCGGCCATATCCGGATCGATGGGCAGAATGTCCTTGGGCGGCAGATAGAAGCTGCAGGCCTGATGAACCGACGCGCGGACAGCCGGGTCACGATAGGCCTTCAGCGGGCGGCGGATGATCTGGCTGTCCAGGCCGGGGAAGGTGGCGCCGACATAATGATAGGTGGGGTGGTTCTCGCCATAGATCTCGATCAGGCGCTCGAACAGGATGGCGCGCTTGTTGTTCTTGAAGCCCTTCACCGAATAATAGCTGTCACCGACGGAGCCGACCTGCAACAGCACGACATGGCTGGAGGTCACGACAGGCCGGTTGCGCAGCAGCAGGTCACCGGCATCCAGGATCTGGCAGCCATTGACCGACGGATCGATGCGCAGATCGGCAAACAGATAGTCGGTGGAGGAAATGCCGGGCAGCATCTCCGTCCGGTGGCCTTCCTTGCGCGCGATGTTCAGGGCGCGGCGGGCGGGCGACACGAAGAAACCCGGATGGCCGTAGAACACGGCGGTCACGCGCTTACCCTCGCGCACGGCACGCAGGATCAGTTCGGCCATCTGCACATAGGTGATCAGGCGGCGCTTGTCCTCGCCATAATGCAGGGCCAGATTATAGGAATTGGGGTTCAGCTCCCGGATGAAGCTGGCCGTGACACCATCGGGAACACCAAAGAACACGACATCGGCATCACGGATATGGCCGATGGCCTCCTGCGTGAAATGCGAGATCGACCGGATACCCGTGCCGACGACGGTCAGGCTGCCATGGGTCTGGCCGGTCACAATCGGCTTGGACAGATCGAAGGAATTGGGCATCGTCCTTGGTCCCCCTGGGTACGTATCTAAGGTTGGTCAATTTCCAAACGGGCTACGCCGAAGGCGCCATGACCCTAACGCATTCGAGGCATGAATGCATGCCGCAAAATTAGAGCGAGTTGCAATGCGATACATCTCAGATTTGTTACCAGTCATGGGGTTAGACCCCATGTATGCGCGCGCACCAGTAAAAGTCATTCCATGATGAGTAGCATGGTGCAATCAACACACAGCGACCCACCCCCGGTGGCGATCATCCTGGCGGGTGGTCTGTCCAGCCGCATGGGCGGTGGGGACAAGGGGCTGCGGCTGCTGGCGGGTGTCCCGCTGCTGGGCCGGATCACGGGGCATGTCCGGCGGTGGAGTGATATTGTCCTGCTGTCCGCCAATGATGATGCGGGGCGTTTCGACCATGTGCTGGTGTTGGCCCCCCTGACGGTGGTGGCCGACACGGTACCGGACCGGCCGGGGCCGCTGGCAGGATTACTGGCGGCCATGGACTGGACCGCCACTCACAGGCCGGACCGTACCCATATCCTGTGCGTGCCCTGCGACACGCCATTCCTGCCCGCCGATCTTTATCCGGCACTGGCGGCTGCGTTGACCGGCGGCGGGGCAGTGGCCATGGCCGTGGGGCCGGATGGCATCCGACACCCGACTGTCGCCCTGTGGCCCGTCAGCCTGCGCGAGGAGCTGCGCATTGCCCTGCGGGACGAGGGGCTGCGCAAGGTTGGGGTCTTTGCCGCCCGGCATGGGCGGGTCGATGTCCCCTTCCCCGCCGGTCCGGACGGCATCGACCCATTTTTCAACATCAACGGCCCGGACGATCTGGTCCAGGCCGAAGAACTTATACGAATGGCATCGCATTTTCATCGTCATCCCGGCGAAAGCCGGGACCCAGCGTGAGGCGCGGTTAGCGCCGATATGACTCATGTCGCAGCGGACGCCGCTCTACGCTGGGTCCCGGCTTCCGCCGGGATGACGACAGGGTGCTTCCAGTCAACGTAAACCTGATCTAATTATGACCCTGGATATCATTCGTAGCGCAGGGCCTTGACCGGCTTTTCCACGGCCACGCGTGCCGCATGTCCGGCCACGGTGGCCCAGGCGATCACCATGGCCCCCAGGCCAGCAACCAGGAACAGCAGCGGGTCCAGGTCCACACGATAGGCGAAGCCCTGCAGCCAGCGGTTCAGCCCGTACCAGGCGACGGGCCAGGCGATCAGGTTGGCGATCAGCACGGGGCGGGAGAACTGCCACACCAGCAGCCGCACCAATTGCAGGACCGATGCGCCCAGCACCTTGCGGATGCCAATCTCCTTCGTCCGCCGTTCCGCCGTGAAGCTGGCCAGACCGAACAGGCCCAGACAGGCGATGATGACGGCCAGCCCCGCGAAGGCCGCGAACAGCTTGCCCTGGCGGATATCGTCGGCATAGAGCAGTTCCACGCGTTCATCCAGGAAATGACGGCGCGCCGGCACATCGGGCACCATCTCCCGCCACAGGCTGTCGATACGGTTCAAGGTGGCCGACACCTCACCCGGACGGATGCGGACCATCAGCACCCGCGTTTCCAGCGGCTCCGGGTGATAGATGGTAGCAACCGTGCTGTTGCGCGCGGATTTATACTGAAGGTCGGTGACGACGCCGACCACCTGCAAGGTGATGTCGCCTTCATCCTGGGGAAAATTGATGGTGCGACCGATGGCCTCTGCCGGGCTGCCCCAGCCGAACTGCTGTACCGCCGTCGCGGAGATGATGGTGGCGGCGGTCCGCCCCTCCAGCTTGCTGCCTTCGGGCACGAATTTCGCCTCATCGGCGCCGCGCGCCTTGTCGAAGCTGCGGCCCGCCAGCATGGTGGCGCCCAGCGTTTCGAAATAGCCGAAATCCACCGGTTCGGTGCGAACCGTCATCGTCTCGTTCCGGTCGCCGGTAATGACGCCGTAGGTGGAGGTGCGTTCGGACGGGTCGGACGGGGCCCAGGGCGCGCCCGCCACCGACACCACCGCCGGATCGGCCAACAGCCGCGCCTTGAAAGTGTCCAGCTTGGACCGCGCGGCGTCATACTCAAATCCGCGCAGCAGAACGACATTCTCCTTGTCGAAGCCCAGTTCCTGGCTGCTGGCATAGCGGGTCTGTTGCAGCACGACCAGCGTGCCCACCGTCAGGCCGATGGCCACCGCGAACTGTGCCACCACCAGGGCGGCACGCAGCCGCCCGCCGCCGGCACCGGCGGATTTGTTGGAGCGTAGAACCTGTGCCGGACGGAAACCCGATAGGACGAAGGCCGGATAAAGCCCGCCCAGCAGGCCCAGCAGCACCGACAGGCCCAGCGTGATGGCCCCCAGCAGGCCCATGGCATGGAAGGCCGGGTCCATCTTGATGCCCAGGGCCGACTGGAACGGGTCCAGACCCAATTCCACCACGGCCATGGCCAGCAGACCGGCCAGCAGGGTCAACAGCAGGCTTTCGCCCAGGAACTGTAGAATGATCAGGCGGCGGGGTGCGCCCAGCGTCTTGCGCAAGGCCACTTCCCGCGCCCGCATGGTGGCCCGCGCGGTCGCAAGATTGATGAAATTGATGGCCGCGATGGCCATGATCAGCGCGGCCAGGGCGATCAGGCCGGAGATCACCGCCATGCTGGTGCCGATGCCGCCGGGCAGCGGATGGGTGCGGATGTCCAGCAGCGGCTGCAGGCTGAGTTCAGCGCGGTAACCGCCATCATCCTGCGGGTTCGCGCTGGGGCGGACGCGACCCATGAAGCCCTTCAGATCGGTCTTCAACCGCTCCATATCGGCACCGGGCGCCAGCCGCAGATAGACTTGCAGCCAGTTGCTGCCCCAATTTTCCCGCTGCCGTTCCAGGAAGGGCAGCGGCGTGGCGATGGAGACCAGCGCCTCCACCTCATCCGTCACGTTGGAGGGCGGGTCCTTGATGACGCCCGTCACCGTCAGCGTGCGGCCATCGATCAGGGTGACGGTGCGGCCCAGCGCCTCCTGCTCCCCGAATATCTTGGTCGCCAGCGTTTTGGTCAGGACGGTGCTGTTGGGCTGCGACAGGGCCGTGCGCGGATCACCCGACAGGAACGGCCAGTCGAACAGAAGCAGATAATCGACATCCACGGCATGGAAGCTGACATACAGGCTTTCATCCCCCCGGCGCACGATCTCCCGCATGCGGCCAAAGCGGACGACCGTTTCGATCTCCGAGAATTCCTGCTTCAGGGCCGCCGCGGTGGGCATGGACATGGCGGCATAGGTCGCGGGCGCACGGCCCGGCAGATATTCGGTCCGGACAATGCGCAGGGTCTTGTCCGCGTCGGTGAACATGCTGTTGTAAGACAGTTCATGCCACACGAAGACCGTGATCAGCAGGGCCGCCGCCAGACCGGCGGCCAGCCCCAGCACATTGATGCTGGTATAAAGCTTGTGACGCAGCAGGTTGCGCAGCGCCACCATGATCCAGTTCTTCAGCATTCCCCTGCTCCCCCTTATTCATACCGCAAGGCGCGAACCGGCTTTTCCGCCGCCACCCGCGCCGCATGGCCCGCGACCGTGGCCCAGGCAATGATCAAGGCACCCAGCCCCGCCGCCACGAACAGCAGCGGGTCGAGTGCCACACGATAGGCAAACCCCTCCAGCCAGCGGCTGAGCCCGAACCAGGCCAGCGGCCAGGCGACCAGATTGGCGATCAGCACGGGGCGCGAGAATTGCCAGACCAGCAGGCGCACAAGATCCCCGACACTGGCGCCCAGCACCTTGCGGATGCCGATCTCCTTGGTCCGGCGTTCGGCGGTGAAACTGGCCAGACCGAACAGGCCCAGGCAGGCGATGATCACGGCCAGCCCCGCAAAGGCCGCGAACAATTTCCCCTGCCGGACATCCAGCGCGTAAAGCTGCTCGATCCGTTCATCCAGGAACTGCTGGCGCACCGGCACCTCGGGCACCATCTCCCGCCACAGGGCGTCGATGCGGTTCAGCACGGCGGGCGCGGCATCGGGCCTGATCCGCACCATCAGGGTGCCAATCTGGCCCTGGTCGATCTGATAGACAGACGCCACGGTGCGGTCGCGCGCCGTGCGGTATTGCAGATCGTCAACGACGCCGACGATGGTCAAGGTCACGTCGCCCTCATCCTGCGGATACATCAGCGTGTGGCCAATGGCATCCTGCGGGCTGGCCCAGCCCAGCTGCCGCACCGCCGACAGCGAGAGCAGCGCGGACGCGGTGCGGCCCTCCATCTGCTGTCCTGACGGTACATCGGCGGCGGCTTCGGCCCCGTATTTCTCATCAAAGGTGCGACCGGCCAGCAGGCGGGCACCCAGCGCTTCGAAATAGCCGTAATCGACATTGTCGGTGCGGATGGTGACGCTGGCATTCTGGCCGTCATCGGTGCGGCGATAGGCGCTGGTGGTTTCGGCACCGTCGGACGGAACCCAGGGGGCACCCGCCACCGCGATGACACCGGGATCGGCCAGCAGCCGCTGTTTCAGGGCGGCCAGCTTGGGCTTGGCCGCCTTGTTGTCGGCACCGCGCAGCAGCACGACATTATCCTTGTCGAAACCCAGCTGCTGGCTGCTGGCATACCGCGCCTGTTGCAGCACGACCAGGGTGCCGACGGTCAGCGCGATGGCCACCGCGAACTGCGCCACCACCAGAATGGTGCGCAGCCGCCCGCTGCCGGCATTGCCCTTGCTGTTGCCGCGCAGCACATGGGCGGGCCGGAAGCCAGACAGGACCAGGGCCGGATAGAGGCCGCCCAGCACACCCAGCACGAAGGACAGGCCCGCCACGATGATCGCCATGGCCCAAAGCTCACGATAGGCGGGATCGATGGCGACCGACATGGCATCCTGGAACAAAGGCAGCGTCACCTCCACCAGGGCCAGGGCCATCAGGCCCGACAGGAAGGTCAGCAGCAGGCTTTCCCCCAGGAATTGCAGCACCAGCAGCCGGCGCGGCGCGCCCAGCGCCTTGCGCATCGCCACCTCACGCGCCCGCATGCTGGCCCGCGCCGTCGCCAGATTGACGAAATTCACCGCCGCGATGGCCAGGATGACGGCGGCCAGCGCCGTCAGGCCGGAAATGACGGCCATGCTGGTCCCCTCATCATCGGACAGGGGTGCCGTATGGACATCGCGCAGCTTCTGAAGCGTCAGGACATTACGGTCGCCCTGGCCTTCATCCTCCACCGCGTTGGGATTGTTCCGGCGCACGAAGTCGGGCAATGCCGCCGTCAGCCGCGCCACATCGGTGCCGGGGGCCAAGCGGACATAAGTGTCGATCCAGTTCCAGTTCCAATGCTCCCGCGCCCGGTCGATGGAAGGCAGCGGCGTCGATAGGGCGATCAGCGCCTCTGGCCGGTGGGTGACATTGACGGGCGGGTTTTCAATCACACCCGTGACACGCAGGGTGATGCCGGACCCCAGCTCGATGGTCCGGTCCAGGACATTGGTGGTGCCGAACAGCTTTTCCGCCGTCGCCACCGTCAGAACCGCGCTGTTGGGCTGCGTCAGGGCGGATGCCGGGTCGCCGGACAGGAAGCGCCAGTCGAAAATCTCGAAATAGTCGGGGTCCACGGCGGAAAACAGCTGGTAAAGGCTGTCCCCGTCACGGCGCACCACCTCCCGCACGCGGGCCACCCGCACAGCCTGCACCACCTCCGGGAAGCTCTGTTTCAGGGCGGGGGCCAGGGGGATGGCCTGTGACGCCGTCGGCTCCGGCGCCCGACCATTGATCATCAGGATGCGGTTGAGCCGCCAGGTGCTGTCGACAGTGGCGAACCGGTCATTGAACGACAGCTCATGCCGGACGAACACGGCAATCAGCAACGCCGCCGCCAGCCCCGCCGTCAGGCCCAGGACATTGATCGCCGTATAGAGCCTGTGGCGCATGAGGTTGCGCACCGCCACCATCAGCCAGTTCCTCAACATGCCCCAACTCCTATTCATAGCGCAGGGCCCGGACGGGCTTTTCCGCCGCCACCCGCGCCGCATGCCCCGCGACAGTGACCCAGGCAATGACCAGGGCCGCCAGACCGACACCGACGAAAATCAATGGATTGATGGAAACCCGGCTGGCGAACCCTTCCAGCCACAGGCTGACCCCGTACCAGGCCAGTGGCCACGCGATCAGGGTGGCCAGCAGCACGGGCCGTGAGAATTGCCAAACCAGCAGGCGCACGATATCGGCCACGCTGGCGCCCAGCACCTTGCGGATGCCGATCTCCTTCGTCCGCCGCTCCGCCGTGAAGGCGGCCAGACCGTAAAGACCCATGCAGGCAATGATGACGGCCAGACCGGCGAAGGTAGCGATCACTGTCCCCTGACGCGCCTCCGCCTCGTACAGGCGGTCGATCGTCTCGTCCAGGAACCCACGGTAAAGAGGGATGTTCGGCGCCAGTTGCCGCCAGACATCGCCCACCGCTGCCAGGGTCGCCTTCTGATCACCGGGCAGCAGCCGCAGCAGCATCGCCCCGAACTGCGACTGGTCGATCACGAACAGGGCGGCTTCGGCTTCGACGCGCGCGGAGCTGAACCGGAAATCCTCCACCACGCCGATAATCGTCAATATCTGCTGACGCGCGGGGGCACCAACCATACCACCGCGCAACTGCTGCCCCAATGCCGCCGCGGGGTCACGGACACCCAGCTTCGGCAGCATGGCCCGCGTCACGACAATATTGGCCTCTGCCCTTTCGTGCGGTTCATTGGCCAGCCGCATGATGTCAGGCCCATGTGCCCGGTCGAACAGGCGTCCGGCCAGCAGGGTCGCCCCCATGGTTTCCAGATAACCGAAATCAATGGCTTCCGTTCGCAGATGCAGTGTCGCCGTCTGACCCGGCAGCCGGAAGCCCATGCTTGCCTTCGATCCGCCTGCCGGCGCCCAGGCGGAAAGGGCGACCGACTTCACACCGGGAAGACGGCCCAATGCATCCCCCAATGCCTCAAAACGACCGGCCCCGCCGTCGCTGGGCAGCTGGTTGATGATCAGAACATTCTCACGGTCGAAGCCCAATTGCTGCGTCGCTGCAAACCGGGTCTGATGCAGGATAAACAGCGCGCCGATGGCCAGCACGATGGCGATGACGAATTGCGACACGACTAGGGCCGTGCGCAGCCCGCCCCCCGCCGCCGGCGGGCCTTTCGCCCCCGTGGCCACGCCTGTGCGTGACAGGACCAGGGCGGGGTAAAGGCCCGCGACAAGACCCACCAGCGGCGGCAACAGCAGCAGACCGGTCAGCAGCGCCCGATCCGCGAACGGATCGGCTGGCACCTCGATCTTCAGCAGCCGCAGAAACGGCAGGATCAGTTCGGTGGCCGGCAGCGCCAGGACGCCCGCCAGACTGGCCAGCACAGTGGATTCCGTCAGGAACTGCATGGCCAACCCGGCACGTTTGGCACCCAGCGTACGGCGGATGCCAATCTCCCGCAGGCGCAGCCCAGACCGTGCCGTTGTCAGATTGATGAAATTGATCCCGGCGACAAACAGGACCAGCATGCCGGTTAGCAGCGTCCCCTGGATGACCGGCATCGGCGTTCCCGCCTCTCCCGCCACCGGGTTGGTGCGGATGTCGGTCAGGGGCTGCAGCGAAAGGCTGAAAGTGTAGATACCTTTGGCGTCGTCGGGTGACCGGTAGTCAGGCACCAGGGACGGCAACAACGTATCAATCTGCCTTTCCAAAGCCGCCGCATCCACACCGGGACGCAGCAGCAGATAGGTGGCGAGCCAGGAACTGTTCCACTGCCCTTCCCGTTCGCGAAACTCCCGATCCGCCTGATCGCTGACGCTGGTCGTAATCGGGGTCAGGAGGCCGGCCCGCAGGCTGGAATTCATGGGCGGCTCCGCGATGACGCCTGTTACCGTCAAGGTGCGACCGGACTTCAGCGTCAGCACCTGCCCCATCGCCTCGGCATCGCCGAAATATTTCCGGGCGGTGCTTTCGGTCAGGACGGCATCACCGGGCCGGGCCAGCGCCAAGGTCGGATCACCCTTCAAGAAAACCAGATCGAAGACCTGGGGATAGTTCGGATCGACCCGCAAGGCGGCCTGGGTGAACACCTGCCCATCGGCCCGTTCGACAGAGGTCAGGAACGGGATGGTGCGGACAACCTGTTCCACGTCGGGCAGACGCTCCGCCAGGGCGGGACCCACCGGCAAACCGGTGACACTTCCGAACCAGGGGGCCTGCCCGGACATGTATCCGGTGCGGTTCACCCGTACGATGCGGTCGGCCTTTTCGTGATAGCCGTCGAAACTGGTTTCAAACCGGACAAGGGTGCCGATGATCATGCAGACGGACAGGCCCACGGCCAGGCCCACCACGTTGATCGCGGTATAGAGCTTGTGCCGCAGCAGATGACGCCACGCGATCAGAAGCCAGTTCCACAGCATACGCCACCCCCTTCCCGATCCCCGCCAACGTGCCCTTATTCGTGCCGCAGCGCCTTGATGGGGGGGGCCATGGCGGTGGTGGCGGCGTGGCCGGCGACGGTGATCCAGGCGATGATCAGGGCCGTCAGGCCGGCGGCCACGAAATAGGCCGGCGACAGGTCCACGCGCTGTTCGAAACCGTCCAGCCAGCCGCGCAGCAGCCACCAGGCGATGGGCCAGGCGACGAGGTTGGCGATCATGACGGGACGGGAGAATTGCCAGACCAGCAGGGCCACGATCTGCGCGACCGTGGCGCCGAACACCTTGCGCAGGCCGATCTCCTTGGTCCGACGCCGGGCCGCAAAGCCGGACAGGCCATAAAGACCCAGGCAGGCCACCAGGATGGCGAGGCCGGAGAAGGAGGCAAAGACGGTGGCCTGCACCCGCTCCTCATTATACTGGGCGGTGATCATGTCCTCCACGAAGGCGGCATTGAGGGGCCGGTCATTAATCATGCGGGCCCAGAGCGACTGCACCTGCGACAGCAGCGCCGACGGGTCACGCCCGTCGAAACGGATGGACAACGTGTCGAACTGGCGTTCGGCCTGGAACATCACGGTCGGCTGTATCCCGTATTTCAGGGACCGGAACCGGATATCCGGAATGACGCCGACAATGGTCAGATCGAAGGGCGCATTGCCCAGCGTCTTGGTCTTCAAGGTCCGTCCCACCGCCTCGGCATTGGTGGCAAAGCCCAGCAGGCGGGCCGCCGCCTCATTGATCATGGCGGACGCCTGCCCCGTCTCCCCATCCGCCGGCGGGCGGACAAGGTCGGTGCCGAAGGAAGGGTTGAAGGCGCGGCCAGCCACGGGGGCAACCTTGTACAGTTCCATGAACCCGTCACCCAGGCTCTGGTAATTCAACACCTGCCCCTTCTCGCCGGAGCCTTCCAACGTGAAGATCATGTTGTTTTCGTTATTGTCGGTGGGCACGTCGGAGGACAGGGCAACCTCCGTCACGCCGGGCAGGCGGCGCACCTGTTCCATCACGGCATCACGCGTCGACTGGAACCCCGCCCCACCCAGGTTGCGCAAGGCCAGCACATGCTGCCGGTCAAACCCCAGTTCGGCATTGGTCGCGAACAGGGTCTGGCGATAGACGACCAGGGTGATGATCGACAGGCCGATGGCCACTGCGAACTGCATCACCACCAGCAGCTGCCGCAGCCGCGCGCCACCGCCATCGGCGGCATCTTCACCCTTCAGGATGCGGGCCGGCTGGAACCCCGACAGATAGAGCGCCGGATAGGCCCCACCCAGCAGGGTGACCAGCAGCGACAGGCCCAGCAGCGCCGACAGGAACAGCGGGTCCAGCAGCGGGATCGACAAGTCCTTGCCCGTCACGCCATTGAAGGCCGGCAGCGCCAGTTCCATGAGGCCCAGCGCCACCAGGATGGACAGCACGACCATCACCGACCCTTCGGTCAGGAACTGTGCCACCAGGGAGCGGCGGCGCGCACCCAGCACCTTGCGCACCGCCACCTCCCGCCCGCGCAGGGAGGAGCGGGCGATGGCCATGTTGGTGAAATTCACGCAGCCCAGCGCCAGGATCAGCAAGGCCACCATGGACAGGGCCGTCACCAGCCCGGCATCGCCCGCCGGCTTCATATCGCCGATATCGCCGGCCTGCTGCTTGGCATGCAGGCGGATATCGCGGATGGGCATGAAATGCTGGCGCGTGCTGTCGGAGGTGCGGACATTGTTGTTCTTGTTGGGGATCATCCGGTCGATGAAGGCGGCATTGTCATCGGCCAGCCGGGCGATGTCATCGGCGCGGCGCAGCTTCAGATAAGTGAAGACATTGACCGAGGTCCAGGTGTCCAGGATGTTGGGAAAGCCCGCCAGACGCTGCGGCACGACCGGGGCCAGCATCTCCACCTTCAGATGCGTGTTGAGCGGCAGGTCGGCGATGACCGCCGTGACGCGGTGGTCATACCGGTCGGGACCGATACAGCAGATGGTCAGGGTGCGACCGATGGGATCGGCATCGCCGAAATATTTGCGCGCCGCACTTTGCGTCAGCACCAGCGATGACGGGTCCGACAGGGCCGTTGCCGCATCACCTTCCAGGAATGTCAGGCCGAAAATGGCAAGGGCCGCCGGGTCCGTATAGGTCACGGTCTGCGGAATGGCGGTGCCGTCGCGCAGGATGGAGGTATCATAGGGGAACATGCGGGCCGCCACCTCCACCTGTTCGGGATAGGCGGTGATGAGGGCGTCCATCATCCGGCCCGCCGAACGGACAGTGTTGAAGGGCGCGCGTCCCGGGATCTCATAGCTGGTATGGACGCGCACGATGCGGTCGGCATCGGGCACCCAGGCGTCATAGGACAGTTCGTCCCGGACATGCAGCATGATCATCAGGCAACTGGCCAGACCCACGGCCAGACCGGTGACATTGATGGCCGTGTACAGCTTGTGCCGCAGCAGAGTGCGGATGGCCACCAGGACCCAATTCTTCAGCATGATATCCCTCCCCCTCTATCCCTTTAACCGTCACTCGTACCGCAGTGCCTTCACCGGCTTTGCCTGTGCCACGCGGGCCGCATGCACACCGACCGTCACCCAGGCGATGGCGAGCGCCACCGATCCGGCGCCCAGGAACAGCAGCGGGTTCAGGTCGATCCGGTAGGTGAAATCCGACAGCCAGCGATCCATGCAGAACCAGGCCACGGGCCAGGCGATCAGGTTCGCCACCAGCACCGGCTTGGAGAACTGCCAGACCAGCAGGCGGACAATGTCGGGCACGCTGGCGCCCAGCACCTTGCGCAGGCCGATCTCCCTGGTCCGGCGTTCGGCGGTGAAGCTGGCCAGACCATAGAGGCCCAGGCAGGAGATGAAGATCGCCAGACCCGCAAAGGTCGCGAACATCTGCGAGGTCTTCTGTTCGCGCTGATACTGGTTGGCGATGTTCACATCGAAGAAGCTGCGCTCAATCGGACGGTCGGGGATCAGTTCGGCCCAGGTGCGGTCGATCTTGTCCACCACCGCCTGCAACTGCCCGGCCTTGGCCCGTATGGCCATGGCATGGTGACGGCCCTCATCGCTGATATACATCACGGCACGGATGGGCTCATGAACGGAGCGGTAGTGGAAATCCGCCACCACGCCGATGACAGTGCCCATCAGATAGGTGGTCATGTTGTCCATGATCTTCACCTGCTGACCCAGGGCCGCGCCCGTGCTTTCATAGCCCAGGGTCTTGACGGCGGTTTCGTTCAGTACGACGCCGACCGGCAGAAGGATTTCCTTGGTGCCTTCCGGCGGCGGCTTGTTCTCTTTCATCCAGTCGGGACGCTGGACCAGATCGGTGGCACGGGTTCGGTCGAAGGTGCGACCGGCAAGCATGTGCATGCCCAGCGCTTCGAAGAAGCCGGGTCCGACACTGTCCTGACGCATCACATGCTGTTCAGGCTTGGTCCCGGTCAGCGGCTCGATCACGGTGTTGTTTTCCCCGCCATCGCCGGGGATATGGGCCGCCACACCCACACCGGCAACATTGGGATCGGCGCGCAGCATGTCCATGAAGGTCTCGCGCTTTTCCCGCACGCCTTCATCCAGGAAATGGCCGACGATCACGACATTCTCCGTGTCGTAGCCAAGGTTCTTGTGCTGGGCATAGATGAACTGGCCATAGACGACCGAGGTGGCGACCATCAGGGTGATAGAAATGGCGAACTGCACCACCACCAGCACCGTGCGCAGCCGACCGGAACCGCCACTGGTGCCGGACCCGGCACTTTTCATGGTCTGGGCCGGGTTGAAGGATGACAGAAGGAAAGCCGGATAGGCGCCGCCGCCGATACCGACCAGCAGCACCAGCCCCAGCAGCATAGGCAGCAGCAGCGGGTCCTGGCTGAAATCCAGCACCAGTTCCTTGCCCAGGAACGTGCTGAACCCCGGCAGGGAAACTTCCACCAGCGCAATGGCGATCAGCAGGGCGAACAGGGTCATCAGCACGCTTTCGCCCAGGAACTGCGACACCAGCTGTGCCCGGCTAGCGCCCACCACCTTGCGCACGCTGACCTCCCGCGCGCGCTGGGTGGCACGGGCGGTCGCCAGGTTCATGAAATTGATGCAGGCGATGATCAGCACCAGAAAGGCGACCGCCGTGAAGATGGTCAGCTCTGTCTGGCTGATCCCCGGCGTCACATCGCCGCCCATCGGTTCGGTATGGATGCTGGTCAGCGGACGCAGGCCGGGAAAGGCCAGGGCGGACAGATCAATGGGGCCCTGCGGCGTCTGCAACGGCGTGAAAGTGCGCTTGACCCATTCCTGCATGCCGGCGCGCAGCGGCTCCACCGACGCACCCGGCTTCAGCCGCAGATAGGTCTGGCCCTGCGTATTGCCCCAGTTCTTTTCCTGTTCGATCATCCAGGTGCCGGCGGGATGGCCCATGGGCAGCAGCACGCCGAAATCCAGATGCGTGTTGCGCGGCAGGCTGGCCACGACCGCCGTCACCTTCAGTTCATACTTGTGATCCAGCGTCAGGGTCTGGCCCAGGGCCGGCGCATCGCCGAAATATTTCCGGGCCATTTCTTCGGTCAGGACCACGGAATAGGGATCGGTCAGCGCGGTCGCTGCATCACCGGCCAGCAGCGGAAAATCAAAGATCCGCAGGAAGGTGGGATCGACCGTGAAGGTCCATTCATAGAATTGCCGGTCACCGACCGATATGATGGCCCGGCTTTGAAGGAAGCGGGTGAAATCCTCCACCTCCGGATGGGCATTCTTGAAGGCGGGGCCGAAGCCCATCTGGGTATAGGCGTTGCGCTCCGGCTTGCGGCCCGGCACATGCCATTCGATGGTCGCCTGATAGATACGATCCGCATCCGTGAAGAACCGGTCGTAACCGGTCTCATTGCGCACGAACAGCAGGATCAGAAGACAGGCGGCCAGCCCCACGGCCAGGCCCGACAGGTTCAACAGGGCGTGCAGACGGTGGCGCAGCAGGTTCCGCAGGGCCACCATGATCCAGTTACGCAGCATTTCCCCCCCCTCTTGGTAGCCCCATCCCTAAATCAGGAAACCCTTGCGGATCCGGTCCCCACCGGACCCGCAAGGGCCAGTCGCTCACTCGTAGCGCAATGCCGTCACCGGCTTGGCCTGGGCCACGCGGGCCGCATGCAGGCCGACGGTGGCCCAGGCGATCAGCAGCGCCACCGCACCCGCCGACACGAACAGCAGCGGGTTCAGGTCGATGCGGAAGCTGAAGCCGTTCAGCCACTGATCCATGCAGTACCAGGCCACGGGCCAGGCGATCAGGTTGGCGATCAGAACCGGCTTGGAGAACTGCCAGACCAGCAGGCGGACAATGTCCATCACGCTGGCGCCCAGCACCTTGCGCAGGCCGATTTCCTTGGTCCGGCGCTCAGCCGTGAAGCTGGCCAGACCGAACAGGCCCAGGCAGGCAATCAGGATGGCAAGACCCGAGAAGGCGGCGAACATCTGCGAGGTCTTGGCCTCACGGACATACTGGGCCTGGATACGGTCATCCAGGAATTCGCGGTTCAGCGGACGGTTGGGGAACATGTCGCGCCACACCCGCTCGATCTCCACCAGGGTCTTCTGCACGTTGCCGGGCTTCAGACGGACCAGAACGTCAGAGAAGCGTTCACGGTCGATGATGAACATGGCCGGCGGGATCGGGTCATGGATGGAGCGGAAGTGGAAATCCGCCACGACACCGATGACGGTCAGCTTGTTGGTGCCATCATCATTCGCCCCGGCTTCGAACTGCTTGCCAATCGCATCCTCATTGCTGGCGAAGCCCAGACGCTTCACGGCAGCCTCGTTGATCATGACGGCACCGGCATAGGTGCGGGCAGCCGTATCGCCTGCCGGCACCTGGGCCGGGTCGGCCAGGGGTGGCAACTGATCGGCGGGGCGGTTGCGGTCGAACTCACGGCCAGCCACCAGTTGCAGGCCCAGCGCCTTCACAAAGTCCCAATCCACACCACCCTGACGCAGGACCAGCATCTGATCCGGGTTTGCACCCGGCAGGCGAACATTGGTGTTGTTCTCGCTGCCATCACCTGGGGTGCTGCTGCTGCCGGCGGCGGCGGACACGCCGTCCAGCTTGGACAGTGCCTCCACCAGCGTCTGCTGGCGGGCCTGATCGACGGAACGCGGGAAGCCGCGCAGCACCAGGGTGTTTTCCTTCTCAAAGCCCAGATTCTTGTTCTGGGCATAGAGAAGCTGACCATAGACCACGGAGGTGGCGACCATCAGGGAGATGGAGATGGCGAACTGCACCACCACCAGCGCCATGCGCAGCCGGCCCGAACCGCCGCCCACACCCGACGACGCCCCCTTCAGCACACGGGCCGGATTGAAGCCCGACAGGAAGAAGGCCGGATAGGCGCCGCCCGCCACACCCACCACCAGCGCCAGCCCCAGCAGGGCCGGACCCAGCAGCGGATCGGTGAACAGGTTGAAGCTCAGCTTCTTGTCCAGGAAGGCGGAATAGGCCGGCAGGGCCAGTTCGACCAGGGCGATGGACAGGACAAGGCCGATCACGGTCAGCAGCAGCGATTCACCGATGAACTGCATGATGATCTGGCCACGGCTGGCCCCCACCACCTTGCGCACGCTGACCTCACGGGCGCGCTGGGTGGCGCGGGCCGTGGCCAGGTTCATGAAGTTGATCGAGGCAATCGCCAGAACCAGGGCCGCCACCGCCGCAAACGTAATGATCTCCGCATAAGACGTCGCCGGACGCATGGAGGTCATCACCGGGTCGGTATGGATGTCCTTCAGGTTGCGCAGGCGCGGCGTGAAGATCTCACCCAGCACGACATTGCCGGTGGGGGAATTCAGCGTCGGGGCAACATTCTTGAACCAGGCAGGCATCCGGTCGCTCAAGCCCTTGCCATCCACGCCCGGCTTCAGCCGGACATAGGTTTCGCAGCAGACGGCGCCCCAGTTGGTCTCGATGCCGCGCATGGCCTGGGCCACCGCCGCATAGGGACGGATGATTTCCAGGTCGAAATGCGTGTTGGACGGCATGTCAGGGATGACACCCGTCACCTTGGCCGGTGCCGAACCGTCAATATCCAGGGTCTGGCCCAGCGCGTCCTGATCCTTGAAATATTTGCGCGCCATGCTTTCGGTCAGGACGATGCTGTTGGGATTATCCAGGGCCGTCATGCGGTCCCCGCGCAGGAACGCGAAATCGAAAATCCGGAAAAAGTCGGGATCGACGGCACGGGCGGTTTCAGAGAAGCTTTCGCTGCCCTGCTTGATGACCACGTTATTCTGTATCACCCGGACCGTCATCTCCACCTCCGGCAGCCCTTCCTTCATGGCGGCGGCCAGGGGCAGCATGGAGGCGGCGAAATGATCCACCTGACGGCCCGGCAGCTGCGCCTTGAAGGCCACCTGATAGATGCGGTCATTGTCGGTGAAGAAACGGTCGTAGGACGTCTCGTTGCGCACGAACAGCAGGATCAGGACGCAGGTCGCCAGACCCACGGCCAGACCCGTGACGTTGATCGCCGAATAAAGCTTGTGTTTCAGAAGGTTGCGCAGGGCAACCATCAGGTAGTTCTTCAACATGGCAGATCCCCCCGGATGCCGTGGGACGCGATCATCAGGCAGCGCGCAGGTTCTCGGCCACGACCTGTCCATCGAACAGGTTGATGATGCGCGTCGCATACTGGGCGTGCGGCATGGAGTGGGTGACCATGACGATGGTGGTGCCTTCGGCATTCAGTTCGGTCAGCATGCGCATGACCTCGTCGCCATTGGCGCTGTCCAGGTTACCGGTCGGCTCGTCGGCCAGCAGCATCTTGGGCTTGGCAACGACGGCGCGGGCGATGGCCACGCGCTGCTGCTGACCACCCGACAGCTGCTGCGGCAGGTGGCTTTCGCGGTGCCCGATATTCACCTTCGCCAGGGCGGCCTTGACGCGTTCCTTGCGTTCACGCGCCGGGATGTCGTGATAAAGCAGGGCCAGTTCGACATTCTCGAACACGGTCAGCTCGTCGATCAGGTTGAAGCTCTGGAAGATGAAACCGATATTCTTCTTGCGGATATCGGCCAGCTTGCGCTCCCCGTATTTCGACACTTCCTCGCCATTAAACCAGTATTGGCCGCTGCTGGGCGTATCCAGCATGCCGACAATGTTCAGCAGCGAGGACTTGCCGCAGCCCGAGGGGCCCATGATGGCGACGAATTCGCCGTCACGGACATGGATGTTCACCGAATTCAGCGCCGTGGTTTCGACTTCCTCGGTGCGGTAGGCCTTGACCAGATCAACCAGCTTCAACATTCGACTGTTCCTTCCTGCTGTTGGTATCGTAGGTCGGGTCGAGCCACAGGCGAGCCCCGACATTTATTTTGGCAACCGCCACTTGTCGGGGCTCGCTTTGCTCGACCCGACCTACGGCCTCATCCCTCAATTCAACTGGATACGGTCCATGCGGATCATGTCGCCATAGGCCGAGGTGACCACCCGTTCACCCTTGTCCAGACCACTTTTCACCTCGATCACCTGGGCATTGCGGCGGCCCAGCTGGACCGAGCGCTTGGTGGCATATTTGCCGTCAGAGCCGACGACGAACAGCCATGCCCCGCCCGTATCCTGATAGAAGGCGCCGTTGGGGATCAGCAGCGCCGTGGTCGTGTCACCCAGCTTCAGACGCAGTTGCAGGCTCTGGCCAGGACGGATGTCCTTGGGCGCCTCGCTGGCGAATTCCAGTTCGACCTTGAACTGGCCATCGCGCACCTGCGGGAATATCTTGGCGACGCGCAGCATGTAAGTGCCGGACCCGATGGCGGCTTCCGCCGTCTGGCCCGTGGCCAGACGCGGCAGGTAGAATTCATCCACCTGCGCCACCACCTTGAACCCGTCCATCCGGTCGATACGGCCCAGACGCTCACCGCGCGTCTTGTTCTGGCCAACCTCGGCTTCCAGCGAGGTCAACTGACCATCGACCGGGGCCTTGACGATCAGATTGTCCAGGTTGCGGCGGGCAAATTCCAGGTTCTCCTGCAATTTGCCCGTGCTCTCCTTCAGCTTGCCGAACTGTTCGTCGCGCAGGCGGTCTGTGACGGTCTGCGTGTCCTTCAGGACGTCGCGGCGGCGCTGGAGATAGGTGTATTCGTCCTGGGCCTCGTCATACTGCGCCTGACTGATGGCCTTGGTCTTGATCAGTTCGGCACGGCGGTCCAGCGTGCGCTTCAGCTGCACCAGCTTGTACTCCACCTCCACTAGGTTCTGGCGGTTGTTCAGGCGTGTGACCTCCAGGTTCAGCTCCACCGTGCGCAGCTGGTTCAGCTGTTCGATCACCTGCGCTTCACGGCTGATCACCTCCAGCTGCAAGTCGGTATTGGTCAGTTCCAGCAGGGGCTGGCCCGCCTTCACGAACTGCCCCGCCTCGGCGAAGCGGCGTTCCACACGCCCCCCCTCGACACTGTCCAGGAAGATGCTGGTCAGCGGTTCAACCGAACCACGCACGGGGATGAAATCCTCGAACTGGCCCTGATTGACGGTGGAAACGATCAGACGGTCCTCCGCCATGCGCACCGTCTGCCCACCGGTACCGCCGAACGCCATGTAAAGGCCGCCGGCCCCCACCAGCAGGGCGATGGCCGCCCCGGCAATGGCCTTCTTGTGCTTCTGGAAACCCGTCTTCTCGATCCGGCGATCCATCGCCATGATGCCCACTCCCTACCCTTGTTTGGTGCCGGTCAGGCCAGCCAGTTGATCAGCACGGCCAGCATCAGGCCGGCGAGCCAGAGGTCCGGATGGACATTGAGGACGGCGTCCTCCACCCGGTCCATCAGGTCCGTTCCTTCGGTGATCATTTCCAACTGCTGCTGCGCCTGACGCATGATCAATCCCCATCCCTTGCCGTCGGTCCCGTCGCCGGCGTTCCGGGTCTCTACTGGCAAGGGGCGTGCCAATAGGAATTTCATTTGTTTTCAAAGCATTGGTCTCTTGGCGCGATTGTTCGGAAACGAACAGTGTCCGATTTCGGACAGGGCGCGGCCCAAAGGCGGACACTGGACGAATTACTACTTTTTAGGTAAGACTATGTGGTTAACGTCGATGGGAAAAAGTCTCACGCCGTTGACACCGGTTTTCAGCACCAATGAAGGCCGGAGGGGCAAAAAGTCGGCCAAAGGCGGGCACGGAAGATGGGGCAAATGTCGGTCAATCTGCCGGCATCTTTGCGCAGCACGACATCGATGCTGCGAACCCTTACGGCTGACCGTGAAACGGCCCTTTCCCGCCTGACCAGCGGACTTAAAATCAACACCGCCATCCAGGGGCCGCAGCAGTTTTTCGCCTCGCGCGGGCTCACGCAACGCGCGGGCGATCTGGACGGGCTGAAATCCGGAATGGCGCAGGCCATTTCCACCGTGCAGGCGGCCAGTGCCGGCGTCGCCTCCGTCAAGGGTCTGCTGGATCAGGCGCGGGGCCTGACCACGGTGACGCTGGCCACCCTGGATAACACCCCGTCCGCCATATCCATGCGCCGGGAACTGGCCCAGCAGTTTGACGGCATCCTGCGGCAGATCGACAAGTTCGTCTCCGACAGTTCCTATGGCGGCAAAAACCTGCTGATGTCCCGCCCCCCCAGCTTTGCCGCAACCGACAAGAGCGTGCGCAATGTCGGCGACATTACCGGCATTGATAAGGCCGCGATCAGCAGCGTCACATCCGCCGACAGCTATCGCGTGGCCGTCACCGGCAATGGCGCGATTTCCACTGATGCGACGGACCTGTTGCGGGCGCAGGACACACTGGGTCTGGCGCAGTTGAATCTCAGCGGGTTCAACAGTTCGACCCAAGGCCGATTTGACGACATCAAGTTCGAACTGCACGGCAAGCCCGGACGGGATGCAAAGCTGGTCGTGCTGGACGGGGACGAAAGCTGGACAACCAGTTACAGCCAGTCTGAACTGAAGGCTCTGGCAGTTTCCGGCGATAAACTGGCCGTCAGCCACAGCTTCAATTCCGGGGCGCAGATCAACCTTCAGATTGACGGCAGGTTGATGGCGGAGGCGCTGGATACAAGCGGGGTCGTAAAGGCCAGTCTTGCCCGCGATGTCAACCTGACCATCAGCGTCACCAACAACCAGGGTGTGACGCAGGAACGCAGCGCCGCGACACAGGACACCTCGATCCGTCTTCAGGAGGGGGAGAACAGCTTTCGGTTTCCGGCCGGCACCGTGCGACTTGAGGTCGATCCGAAGACCATCCAGGGTGCGGCAGAAACAGCAGGCGGGATCACCGGTGATCTGGGATCCTTGACCGGTGCCATCATGCCGGGCCGCCCCACAACCGAAGATCTGGCGGACACCGCCGTCAAGCTGGAGGTAGCACGATCGGGCTTTGGCGCCGGCGCCGTGGTTTTGAACCAATATGCCGGCATCAGCGGCGGCGATCAGGTCTGGTCGCAGATCAATGGCAATCAAAGCCTTGGGTCGATCGGGGGCAATAATCCGCTGACCAGCAAAGGCGAAATCATCATCACGCCCAGCGCCCTGGCCGGAAAGACATCGAATGCGGTGTTTCTTTATAATCGCAGCGCCGGCGGCGGGGGCCTGACCACCGTCGCCGATGGCGATTTCGACGCTGGAGAGTTCGCCAACCCCTACACCCAGGGATGGCAGCAAAGTGCCCAACTATCCCTGACCTACGGCGCGGTATCGAATGGACGCCGGACGGTCAGCATCAGCGACGGGCTGGGCGGCAGCTTCAACGGCTCTGTGGAGGACAAGGGCGATGGTCAGCCCGTGACTATCCGCCTCAGTGGCGGCGTCAATGACGGCGCCACCATCGGCCTGTTCCATAAAGATGGCAGCGCCGGCAGCCGTACGATTGATGTCCATCTGGGACTGGACAGCTACGCCGTCGCCGATGATGCCGCCACCGCCGCTGCCAGCAGCTTCATCAGCCTGGAAGGATGGTCGGGGATCAGCACCGACAGCAATATCAGCGTTGCCATCGGTGCCAGCAACAGTGCAGGCCTGGGCCTGCGGACCGTCTCAGTCACCCATACCGCCATGGATGGCAGTATTGGCGTGACCGACAATCTGACCATGGGCAATGCGGCGGGGCCGACCGGCTTCACATTGTCGAGCGGTGCCCAAATCCAGTTCGATGCCGCTGCTGGTGCCAACAATTATTCCTGGCGTGTCGCCGCCATGAGCAGCACGGCCAGTCGCGCCGCAGAGTTGACGGTCCGAAGCACGTCCTTGGGGGAGAAAGCCACCATGACGACAGATCAGGTCAGTGTTGGCACCGCGGAGAACGATCTTACGGTCAACCTGAACGCCAATGGCAGCAGCGCGTTGGAAATCAAGGCCGTCAATCTTGGCAGCGGGCCGCTGGGTCTGGGTATCGACAATGCGGCCAATGGCTGGCGTGATCGCAGTGACGTGAACCTGGCCATCGACGACCTGGAACGCGCCAATATCCGTCTGATGTCTTCCTTGCGCAGCCTGGATGTGAACATGGACATCCTGAACACCCGGGCCGACTTCACCAGTGAGTTTTCCGAGGTGCTGCGGGATGGGTCCCGAAAGCTGGTCGTTGCCGATGAGAATAATGAAAGCGTTAAAGTCCTGACCGCAGACGTCCGCCTCCAACTGGCTACGACCATGGTCAGCCTGATGACGCAGCAGCAGCAACGAATCCTCAGCTTGTTCTGATATCACACAGCCGCCAGGGTTACGGCGGGTTTCCCGGATCAGCCGACGGGGTGGTCAGGACGGCGGGAGGCGGGCCAAGGCTCCCCCTGGTCCTCGATCCGGCACTCGATTGCGCCACCCTCCAGCCGGATATCGGCGCCCCCCGACAGGCGCAGCAAAACCGCCCCCTCCAACGGCTCCAGGGCCAGCAGCGACAGGAATTGTCCGCGCCGGGTCAGGTCCACGCCGCGCCGTTTCACCTTCTCAACGCCCGTAAAGCGCACGGCGCAGCGGATGCGCGTCGGCCCCTCCCCACCTTCATCGGGCGTGGGGCCGCCATCGGGCGCCGGGCCTTCCCATTGGTACCGGCTGGCCAGCAGGATGAACAGCCGGTCATCGGGCAGAAAGGCCAGATCGGCGATGGGGATGATCGCGTCCTGCAACAGGGCGGAAACCACCCGCAGATCGTCCGCATCCACCGCCCGAAGCCGTACCGCCGCGTTCATCATCATCTCTCCACCAGCATCAGCCGACAAAATACGGGGGTACCGGGCGCTTGCCAAGGACAAGCCCTTGATGATGGTCCCGGCTTTTGTCAGAATCCCCATCGCCGCCCACCCATGCGCGCAACAGGGACCGCCCAGGCTGGCGACGGGGGCGGGATATTGGTAGTTTCCCGCGCATGTTCGGGCGTGCGGCCCGGACGCCCCTTTCATCGCCCGTCAGGACCCGCTCCCATGAAGTTCTTCGTCGATACCGCCGACCTCGCCGAAATCCGCGATCTGGCCGATACCGGCCTGCTGGATGGCGTCACCACCAACCCGTCGCTGGTCGCCAAGGCCGGTCGCAACTTCGTGGAACTGATCGCCGAGATCTGCGACGTCGTCGAAGGCCCGGTCAGCGCCGAAGTGGCCGCCACCGATTTCGACACGATGCTGAAGGAAGGCCGCTATCTGGCCCAGATCGCCCCGAATGTGGCCGTCAAGGTGCCGCTGACCCCCGCCGGCCTGAAGGTCTGCCGCACGCTGGCCAATGAAGGCACCATGGTCAATGTGACCCTGTGCTTCTCCGCCGCGCAGGCCATCCTGGCCGCCAAGGCCGGTGCCGCCTTCATCTCCCCCTTCGTGGGCCGGCTGGATGATATCGGCCAGAACGGCCTGAACCTGATCCAGGAAATCGTCGAGATCTATTCCAACTATTCGGCCTTCACGACGGAAGTGCTGGTCGCGTCGGTGCGCAACCCGATCCATGTCGTGGAATCGGCCCGCATGGGCGCCCATGTCGCCACCATGCCGCCCAGCGTCATCCGTCAGCTGGGCAACCATGTGCTGACCGACAAGGGTCTGGCCACCTTCGTGTCCGACTGGGCCAAGACCGGCCAGTCCATCCTGGACCAGCCCCTGCCCAAGCGCGGCTGATCCGGCACGCAAGGTCGGGCTTCGACAATAATAATAAGAATGGAGGAAAGGCCGCATGACCACCGGACCCGGACAGATCACCACCAACCCGATGGATGAACTGACGGCCGAGGATGTGGCGGCCTTTCTGATGGACCATCCTGATTTCCTGGCGCGGCGGCCCGACCTGCTGCGCCATCTGCTGGCCCCCACCGCCCCGGAATTGGGCCAGGGTATCGTCGATATCCGCGAACGCATCCTGGAAAAGCTACGGGGTGAGGTGGGGCGGCTTTCTGATCAGCAGCAATTGCTGGTCGATACGACCCGCGCCAACATGATGAACCTGCGGCGCGTCCATGCCGCCGTCCTGCACCTGCTGTCCTGCCGGGGGCTGGAGGCGATGGTGCAGGCCATCACCAGCGATCTGGCGGTCCTGCTGGACCTGGATGGGGCGGCCCTGGTGGTGGAACAGCCCGAAGGCCCCATCGCCAGCATCGGCCCCGCAGGCCTGGGCATGGCCCATCATGGCACCATCACCCGCGTCATGGGCCGCGCCGATGTGGCCCTGCAATCCGATATCCTTGGTTCGGTCGAAGTCTGGGGCCATCAGGCCGGCCTGATCCGCAGCCAGGCCCTGGTCCGCCTGCGCCTGGGCGACGGGGAAGAAGCCACCCCCGCCCTGCTGGCCTTCGGCTCCGCCGAACCGGAAACCTTCCATCCCGGACAGGCGACCGACCTGCTGCTGTTCCTGTCGGGCGTGGTGGAACGCGTCATCGCAGCCTATCTGGACCCGGCACCGGCATGGTGAGCGTCAGCCTGGGCTTTGCGGCGCAGGCCGATCTGCAGGATGCCATAGCACGGTGGCAGCGCTGGCTGAGCACGGAAAAGGGCGCCAGCCCGGCGACCATCCGCGCCTATAATACCGACCTTGCCGAGTTTCTGGCCTTCATGGCCGATTATCGGGAACGCAAGCCGGGCCTGAATGATCTGGGCAATATCTCCTTGATGGAATTCCGCGCCTGGCTATCCGCGCGCGCCATGGAAGGGGCGCAGGCCGTCACACGGGCACGCGGCATCTCCGGCGTGCGCAATCTTTTCAAATGGCTGGACCGTCACGGCATCGTCCACAATCCCCATATCGGGGCGCTGAAGGCGCCGAAGCTGAAATCATCGCTGCCCCGCCCGCTGCATGAGAAGGATATGGGGGCTTTGCTGGATGAGGCGGCCAGCCTGCCCGATGCCCCCTGGGTCGGGTTGCGCGACCGGGCCTTGTTCACCCTGCTCTATGGCTGCGGCCTGCGTATTTCAGAGGCGCTGGCTCTGAACCGCAACGACCTGCCGCCGGGGGCGGCCACGGTGCGCGTGCTGGGCAAAGGGTCAAAGGAACGGCAGGTGCCGGTGCTGCCCGCCGTGAATGAGGCCGTGGCAACCTATCTGGAGGCCTGCCCCTGGCAGGGAACGGACGCCATCTTCGTGGGCAGCCGGGGCGACCGGTTGAACGCGTCGGTGGCGCGCAAGCAGATGCAGGCCCTGCGTGGTGCCCTGCAATTGCCCGACAGCGCCACGCCCCACGCGCTGCGCCACAGTTTCGCGACCCATCTGCTGGGCGGTGGTGCCGACCTGCGCGCCATTCAGGATTTGCTGGGCCATGCCAGCCTGTCCACCACCCAGCGCTATACCGATGTCGATACGGAAAAGCTGCTGGCCGTCTATGCCGACGCGCATCCACGGGCGCGGGGGTGAAGAAGTCATAGGCTCTGCATCAAACTTACAAACTGTGCCATATTCAGGGGACACCAGAGCGGGGTGCAGCCATGAGCACGGAACCGATCGATCTTGTCCTGGAAATGCTGCGCGCGATGCGTGGCGACATCACGGCGATCCGGCAGACGCAGGGCGAACATGGTCAGCGGCTGAATGAACTGGCGCGCGGCATTGCGATTATCCGGCGGGATCAGGGGGGCGACGCCGAAACCGTCGCCCATCTTCAGGCGCAGGTGGACCGTCTGCGCGAACAGATTGACCGCATCAACCGCCGCCTTGATCTGGTGGATTAACCCATCGCCCAGTCCGCAATCGCCGCCGCATGGATGGCGGTCGTATCGAACAAGGGCAGGTCGGTATCTGGCGGCCCGATCAGCATCGTGATCTCGGTACAGCCCAGGATCACCCCCCGCGCGCCCGCCGCCCGCAGTCCCGTGATGATGCGTCTGTAGCTGTCGCGGGAACTGTCCTTCACCTCGCCCCGGCACAGTTCCTCATAAATGACGCGGTGAACCTCCGCCCGGTCGGCCTCGTCCGGGGTCAGGATATTCAGGCCGCCGGCGGACAGGCGGGCGCGGTAGAAATCCTGTTCCATGGTGAAACGGGTGGCCAGCAGCGCCACGCGTGACAGGCCGGCGGCGCGGATGGAAGCCGCCGTCACGTCGGCAATGTGGATCAGGGGCAGGCCGGTGGCAGCCACCACCTCTTCCGCCATCTTGTGCATGGTGTTGGTGGCGATGGCCAGCGCCTCTGCCCCCGCCGCCTTCAGGTCGCGGGCGGCGCCCACCATCATGGCGGTCAGGCCCTGCCAGTCGCCCGCCGCCTGCATGGCCGCGACGGGAGCGAAATCAACCGAATGGATCAGCAGCGGGGCCGAGGACAGGCCACCCTGTACCGCGCGCACCCGTTCATTGATCAGCCGATAGTAAAGCTGGGTGGATTCCCAGCTCATGCCGCCGATAATACCGATGCGCCGCATGGGGACTGCCTTGCAGAAAGGATGGATAGCTTCTGCTTGGCCTGGATACGCCCCCGCCGCAATGGCGAACTTGTCCTGACGACAAGCTCAATCCAGATCCATTTCCAGGGTCAGGGGCTTGTCGGTGACCTCCACCTTGGCGTCCTCAAAGACGGGCGGCCCCATGCGGCCCTTGGCATCCCGGCTGACGGCCCAGGGTTCGCTGGGTGCGCCGAACATGCCCCGGTCCAGCTTGGCATTGTCGTTCACGTCCTGAAAGGCCGTGGCGGCATAGGCACCCGGCGGCACATCCTTGAAGACGAAGCGGACGGTATCGTCCTTCGCCGCCGCCTTGTCGCGCAGGGTGCAGCGTTTCAGGAATTCCTCCTGCGTGCAGAGCTGCACGAAGACGCCACGGCCATTGGGCTCCGCGTCGGTGACAATGACCGTAACATCGGCTGCCATCGCCGCCGGGGCCGTGGCGGCAGCGAGAAGGGAAAGGGCGAAAGCGGAAAGCACGACGCAGCGCATCTGTGAAGGTCCCGTGGCTGGTATGGATGGACATCCCATCCCCCAGCCGAAGGTGACCGGTAAACAGAGGCTTCGTGCAACCGGCGACGCGTTTCGTGAAATCCGTTTCGCGAAGCGTGAAATGCGCGCGGGTCAGGCGGCGCGCGGCAATCCCGCCGGTTCCAGCATCATGGTCAGGGCCGACCCGCCCCGGTCCATCGCCTCCAGCGCCAGGGAGAAGGCGTCGGCGGGCGCCAGCTGGAAGTCGCAATGCACCTCCCCGCCATCGAAGCTGACCAGGGCCGAGAGGCGGCCCGCGATGCGCAGCATGCGGTGATTATTGCCCAGGCAGTAGAATTCCACCCCGCGCAGGGCCCGGTTGCGGGCCATGGTGAAGGCCCGGCGGACCAGCATGCCGCCCAGGCCGTGATTCTGCCAGTCAGCCTCGATGGAGATGGCCAGTTCGGTACGGCTGCCGCCATGGCGCAGTTCCACGGCCCCCCGTATCTCCCCCCCCACGATGGCGGCAAGCACGATGGCCTTGTGCCAGTCGATCCGGCCCACATGCGCTCGCACGGCATCATCGCTCAACCCGCCCATGAAACGGGCGCGGCGGTCGGATGCGGACAGGCGCAGCAGATGGGCGGTGTAACGGGCGGCCTCGGCGGGCAGCAGGGGGCGAAATAATGTCATGACGGAACAAACCTCGGGACAAACGGCCAATGCGCCCCTTCCGCGTCCCCTCCCCCTGGGATCCGTCCCCCGCCAACCCTATGAGGGGCGGGATTGTTCTTGTGCAGCGCAATATAGGGGGTGAATACGCGGCTGTGAAGATTTGGGCTGCTATGCCAGAATTGCAGCACCGGCGCTGGTGGCACCAACATCGTTGCATCCTTTCCCGCCGCCGCTATCCTGCGGACGGACATCGGCGACAGGCGGATATCATGAGCATCTGGGGCAAAATCATCGGTGGGGCGGCGGGTTTCGCGATGGGGGGGCCGCTGGGCGGCCTGCTCGGTGCCCTGGCCGGCCACGCCGTGGACGGGTTCCGGGGTGCCGAACAGACGCCGCGCGGCAGCGATGATCAGGGCCGCCCGGATCAGACGCAGACCATCGCCTTCACCGTCGGCGTCATCGTCCTGTCGGCCAAGATGGCCAAGGCCGATGGCGTGGTTCACCGGGTGGAGATCGAGGCGTTCAAACGCATCTTCCATGTGCCCGACCATGAGCTGCGCAATGTCGGCCGGCTGTTCGACGCGGCCAAGCGCGACAGCGCCGGGTTCGAGACCTACGCCAAACAGTTGGCGCAGATGTTCCAGGACAGGCCGGAGGTTCTGGAGGAGTTGCTGGCCGGCCTGTTCCACATCGCGGTGGCCGACGATATCGTGCATCTGGCCGAACTGGCCTTTCTGCGCCGCGTGGCCGAGATATTCGGCTTTCCGCCCGACGAGTTCGAACAGGTCTGGCGCCAGCATGGCACCCGCATCGAGGGGGCAAACGCCCCGGAGGATGATCCCCATGCCATCCTGGGCGTGGCGCGGGACGCGGATTTCGACACGATCAAGGCAGCCTATCGCAAGCTGATGCGCGAAAACCACCCCGACGCGCTGATCGCCAAGGGCATGCCCCAGGAATTTATCGATCTGGCGCATGAAAAAACGGCGGCGCTGAACACCGCCTATGAAAAGCTGGAGCGGGAGATGCGGGGGAAGTGATCCCCCGGCCCTTCACCATTGTCCATACCAAGGGTCATTTCCCATGACCCTTGGAGGCCAGCGACCGCTGGCCCGCGCACACGTGTGCGCGAAAGCCAAGCTGCCGGAGGCAGCGCCCGGCGCTTGAGGAAACAGGTGAAGACCAAGAGCCCTGATCCAGGGCTCTTGGTATCAGTCGCGAAAATTAATATATTGCAGCGGCTGTTCGATCTTCAGCCCCTTGACCAGGGCGATGCAGGCCTGCAGGTCGTCGATCTTTTTGCCCTGCACGCGCAACTCATCACCCTGGATGGAGGCCTGGACCTTCATCTTGGCATCCTTGATGGCCTTGTTGATCTGCTTGGCCAGGGTCTGGTCAATACCCTGCTTGACCTTCACGGTCTGACGCAGGGTGCCGCCGGCGGCGTTTTCTTCCTTGCCCCAATCCAGGCAGCCGGGGTCCAGCTTGCGCCGCACGAAATAGCCTTTCAGCATTTCCGTCAGCTGCGCCAGCTTGGTGCTGTCCTCGGTATGGATGTGGATTTCATTCTCCTTCTCCTTCAGCTCCATCGTGGATTTGGAGCCTTTGAAGTCGAAACGCGTCTGCAATTCGCGCAGCACACCCTGCACGGCATTGTTCACTTCGTCGATGTCGGTCTTGGAGACGATATCAAAGGTGGGCATGGGTAAAGGGTCCCGGGTACGGTTTGAAAAGCTGCCCGCACTTTAGCACCAGCCATCCGCACCCGTCACCCTTCCCGGAAAACGGGTCAGCCCTTCGCTATACCGACCTGATTATGCGCCATGGTCGCCCCATCGCCGGCATGGGCCTGTTCCCCGGCGGACATGGCCGCCACCACGAACAGACCGGCCAGGACCAGGGCTTGCAGGACCATGGCGGCACGCTGCTTAAAATTCGTCGCTTCACGCATTACGGCCTCCCTTAAAGGCTGGATGTTGATCCTGGGCATCGCCCCGATACCCGATAAGCTGACTATATAAGCGACTCTTTAACATGCAAATGTTTAATATTGTCACGGACAGGTTTCGCATCGGTAACGCCTGTCCTCTGTTGCACGAAGGGCACAGGCACGGGCTGTCGCGGGACCGCTTTGGGCCTTTGCGGGCCGGGATGCGGGTGCTAGATGTCTGATGTCGCCGGTCAAAATTCTTGACCGGCGACATCCGCGCCGACGGGCGCGGCGGCGGCCCATGCCGCCGAAGCTTGAAATGCTGACTTGTCGGCATTTCAAGCCGCTCGCATGAGAACAGGCCCGTTAAGGGCAGCTGACAGGAACAAGTGATGACCAAGCCGTCCTTCGACCAAGATGCAGCCAACCTGCTGGACGACCTGATCCAGCGTGCCCGCCGCGCCGGGGCCGATGCCGCCGATGCGCTGCTGGTGGACGGGGCGTCGCTGTCGCTGTCCACGCGCCTGGGCAAGCCGGAGGGGCTGGAACGGTCGGAAGCGGGCGATCTGGGCCTGCGCGTCCTTGTGGGCCGGCGGATGGCGGTGGTTTCCTCCACCGACCGTGGCCCGCGCATGATCGCCGAACTGGCGGAGCGGGCCGTGGCCATGGCCCGCGCAGTGCCGGAAGATCCGTTCTGCGGTATCGCCGAACCGGGCCAGATCACCCAATCCTGGATCGACCTGGACCTGAACGATCCGGACGAACCCAGCGCCGATGCCCTGATTGAAGCCGCGAAGGCCACGGAGGATGCGGCCCGCGCAGTGGCCGGCGTCACCAATTCCGACGGTGCGGATGCCAGCTGGAGCCGCAGCGCCGTCACCCTGGTGGCCAGCAATGGCTTTGCCGGTGGTTACGGCGTGTCGCGCCGGTCGCTGTCCGTCTCCGTCCTGGCCGGTGAAGGCACCGGCATGGAACGCGACTATGCCTATCACTCCACGGTCTATGGCAGTGACCTGGAAAGCCCGGCGGAGATCGGCGCGCGCGCGGGCCGCAAGGCGGTGGCCAAGCTGAATCCCCGCAAGGTGAAAAGCCAGACGGTGCCCGTGATCTTCGATCCGCGCCTGTCGGGCGGGTTCCTGGGCAATCTCTGCGGGGCCATTTCCGGCGCCGCCATCGCGCGCGGCACCAGCTTCCTGAAGGACAGGCTGGGCCAGGCGGTGTTCGCGCCCGGCATCCAGGTGGTGGAGGACCCGCATGTGCGGCGCGGCCTGCGGTCAAAGCCGTTCGACGCAGAAGGTCTGCCCAACCATCGCCGCAACCTGATCGAGGATGGGGTGCTGACCACCTGGATCCTGGACCTGCGCTCATCGCGCCAGCTGGGCCTGACGCCCACGGGCCATGCCACGCGCGGCACCAGCGGCCCGCCATCGCCCAGCCCCACCAATGTCTATCTGGCCCCCGGCCCCCTGTCGCCCACCGAACTGATGGCCGATATCAAGGATGGGCTGTATGTCACGGAATTGATGGGCCAGGGCGTGAACGGGGTCACCGGCGATTATTCGCGGGGGGCCGCCGGTTTCTGGATCGAGAATGGTCAGATCGCCTATCCCGTCAGCGAGATCACCATCGCCGGCAATCTGAAGGATATGTTCCGCCGCATCGTGCCGGCCAGCGACCTGCGCCTGCGCTATGGCATCGACGCGCCCACCATCCGTATTGATGGGATGACGGTCGCCGGCATGTGAGACAGGGCAACATGTGCCAATAAAAAAGCCCGGCGGGATGATCCCGCCGGGCTTTTTTATTGGAACCGTATCACGCGCATTCGGCGCGGAAGCCGGTGCGGGCGGCCAGGATGGCGATCTGGGTGCGGTTGCGGGCACCCAGCTTCTGCATCATGGCGCGGACATGCACCTTCACGGTGCCTTCCAGAACGCCCAGCTGACGGGCGATTTCCTTGTTGGAACAGCCGGACAGCAGCAGGCGGAAAATATCGCGCTGACGGTTGGTCAGGCGGGAAACCGAGGCGAAATCGGCGCGATCCTCTGCTGCGGGCACGGCAACGGCGGTGGTCAGCATGCCATAAGGCATCTGGACATAGCCTTCGCGCGTCAGGGCCAGCGACACCGCTTCGGCCAAAACAGCGCTGGGATCGCTTTTCAGCAGGCAGGCGACGGCACCCGCCGTCAGCAGCGTGCGGGTTTCCGCCGGGGTGAAGGCAGAGGACATGATGATGGCAGGGACACCCTGCACCTTGGCCAGGAAATCGGCGATGGCGGTCATCCGTTCCGGCCCGAGCCCATCCGCATCCATCAGAACAACGTCGGGAATGTTGGAAGCCTGCGACAGCAGACCCAGCGCTTCCGCCGGGGTGCCGGCCTGCCATGTCTGCGCCCCGTCATGCAGGGAGGCCAGCGTCAGCGCCAGACCGTGACGGACCAGGGCCTGCGGATCAATGATCAGGAAACAGCGGCGGCGCACACCGGAAACGCCATCAACCCCGGTGGGTCGGGCGTAGGAGTCCGTGGTCACAACACGCAACGGGCTGCCGCCCCGGCGCACGGCGATGGTCATCACGACCTCCAGAAAAGGGGCATCCAGCCCGGTGTTAACCTCTCGTACATATTCATACGGATTAAGTCTTCTCGCAACCTCCTTCTGTTCAATTCCATGAGAATCTGTTTATATTATTCTCAGGAACCGAGTTGTGATGAAATTAGATCGAAATTCGAAGCTTTTATCCTTGGCAGTTACTTCGCCTCTCGATCTATCGATTGTATTTTAACTAAACTTTCAGCGACAGGCCCAAAAGGCTTGGAATCATGGGAAAAATTCCCGTCGGATGCGACATGCGCTTGGTTCAGCGGCGATGGGAATTGGCTGGATCACAAGGGGTACGGGGGCATGACATCTGGATCGGTGATGCTGGTTGACCATGATCAGCTGTTCAGCGCGGCATTGGCCGCCTTGCTGGAAGAAGAAGGGATGGCGGTGGAGTCCCCCCTGCCCTCATTATCCGCCGCCGAACAGGCCCTCACCGGCGGGGCCAGGCCCGCCTTGATCATTACCGACCCTTCCGGCCTGGACCGCGTCGATGATGGCGACCCGCTGACGCGGCTGCGTGCCCTGGCGCCGGATACGCGGCTGCTGGTCCTGTCCGCCGATCTGGCGCCACCGGCGCTGAACCGCAGCCTGTCTGCCGGCGCACACGGCCATGTCTCAAAGGGGGCGTCGTTCAACGCCGTGCTGCGGGCCGTACGCCTTATCCTCATGGGACAGGCCGTCTATCCCGCCACCGCCACCCAGGGCATGGGGCAGACCCAGGCGCAGTCCCCCACGCAGGCTGAACCGGGCGCCGACACGGCCAGCAGCGCCGACCTGTCACCCCGCGAAACCCAGATTCTGGCCTGTGTCATCAGCGGCCATTCCAACAAGGCCATCGCCCGGCGCCTGTCGATCACCGAAAGCACCGTGAAGATGCATTTCAAGAATGCCATGCGGAAGATCAACGCCGGCAATCGCACCCAGGCCGCCATCTGGGCCATGGAACATGGCATCGCCCCCATGGCCTGAAACGCGAAAACAAAAACGAATTCTCGTAAAAAGCAATATAATCCAAATAAAAAGGGCCGCTGCGAACAGCGGCCCTTTTTCGTACCGTCTGCCGGCCCCGAAGGGCCGGCAGGTGTCACAAGATCAGATGATCAGGGGAACACGATGACGGCGCGGCGGTTCGACGGCTCCCGCACGCCATCGGCGGTCGGGACCAGCAGGTCCGTCTCACCCTTGGCTTCCACGGAAACCTGATTGGCCGGCAGACCCTGGCTCACCAGATACTCCCGCACAGCCTCGGCACGGCTCTGCGACAGCTTCTGGTTATAGTCGGTCGGACCGGACGTGTCGGCATGGCCGGCCACGTTGATCTGCACGATCTTGCCAGCCTTGGCGTCGCGGGCGACGTTCTGCAGAACCTGCTGCGCATCAGCCGACAGCACCGAACGATCCCAGTCGAAGAAGACCGTGAAGTTGCGGGTGATGGTCGGAGCGGCAACCGGAGCCGGGGCCGGTGCGGGTGCCGGCGGCGGCGGGGGGGGAGCAACCACGGTCGTGGCCTGCACCGGCTGGGCCGGGGCGGAACCGAACACGGTGCGCACGCCGATCAGCACGGAGTGGGAATTGTAGTTGCTCTTGTAGCGGGGGTTCTCGCTCTTGAACTTCAGGTCATCGATACCCTGGTAGCGATAGCCGAAGGTCAGATCCAGATCCGGGGTCAGCGCATAGGCAACGCCCACGCCCAACTGATAGGCGAAGTTGTCCTGCGCGGCGTTGGAATAATAGCCGTTGGAGAACACCGGACCGACATTGTCCGTGTCCACCCAGCCCCAGCCCAGACCGGCGCTGACATAGGGACGGAACGGCGAGCCGACGTCGAATTCCTTCTGCACCACACCCATCAGGGTGAAGGTGGTGGTGTCACCGATCGGGTTACCCGCCGGGCCGCCCTTGATGGTGTCGACCTGATGAATGGAATAACCGCCTTCAACGCCAAGGCGCAGGCCATCGCCGAACTGATAGCCGGTTTCGAACACGGCGGCGATGGTCTCCTTGTTGTTCACCTTGTTGGTGGCGGTGGCGGTCTTCAGATCAAGATCCTGCAGCCAGCTCACGCCGATCTGGGACCCGATATACGGCCCTTCCGGCAGGGTCTGCGCCGTGGCGGCCACGGGCAGGACGAGAGCCAGTGCAGTTCCCATCAGCAAATGGTGCAGTTTCATCTTTCATTCTCCTTATGGGCCCTTGGGCGATCACCTTGACGAACGGGACCCGGTTGATAAGGCGAGGGTCCCGGTGGCGACCTGTTCTCTCACGGGGCGGCCAAGCAAAAGCCAGCGCAGCCCGGTCACACCAGACTTACAGAAATTGTGCGCCCGACTCAAGGTGGCAACTTGCTGGACAAACATACTAGCCCATAAGGCTAAACAATGGTGAGCCAGAATTTGCGTTTGTTCTACGCCGCGCTGCGAAAGGCTTTTACGGCCTCCCGCCTTGCGGATATGCCGTTGGCAAAGCGCTTGCCATGCAGCCGTTGCACGGCTGGATGGACGGCATGAAACACGAACTCCTCCTCCATAAGCACCAGAAGTCCAAGCGGTTCCTCTTCAATCTCAACGATTGTGCCTGTTTGCGCATGCATGGGTACAGACTCCGGCCTTGATATCCCGACACGCCAATACATCGGTAAAGATGACGGTTTCCACCACGCGCGGGGTGACAATGCGGTGCGGCATGGCAAAGATCGGCGACATGTCCTATGTCTTTTGATTGCAGCATGACGCGATATCATTCTTTTGAAGAAAGGTCCGCCACCCGTGACCAACCCGGACCCGACCACGCCGCAGCCGCAGGCCCTGCAAATCACCCAGGTGGCACCCGGACTCCACGGGCTGCGTCTGCCCCTGCCGTTTCAGTTGAACCACATCAATGTCTGGATTCTGGAAGACCGGATGCCCGATGGCAGCCCGGCCTGGACCCTGATCGACACGGGCGTGGCCAGCAGCCTGACGCGCGGCATCTGGGAACAGGTGGCGGGCGAGTTCCTGCAGGGATGGCCGGTACGGCAGGTGATCGTCACCCATTTCCATCCCGACCATATCGGCCTTGCCGACTGGCTGTGCCGGCGGTTCGATGCGCCGTTGCGCATGACCCGGACGGAATGGCTGCTGGCCCGGATGCTGAGCCTGGACAGTTCGGATGAGATCGCGGAGGCGGGCCGCCGCTTCTATGGCGCCATGGGGCTGGATGACGAGATGCTGGCGGCCCTGACAGTGCGCGGTAATGCCTATGCGCGCGGCGTCCCCATGGTGCCCGCCACCTTCGACCGGCTGGCGGATGGCGTCACCCTGCGCATCGGCAACCGCGAATGGACAATTATCACGTCGGGCGGGCATTCACCTGAACATGCCTGTCTCTACAGTGCTGATGACGGGGTGCTGATCGCGGGTGACATGGTGCTGCCGCGTATCAGCCCGAATGTCAGCGTCTGGCCCGCCGAACCGTTTGCCGATCCGCTGGCGGAATTTCTGGGCGGGCTGGCCCGGCTGCGGACCCTGCGCGCCGATACGCTGGTCCTGCCGTCCCATGGCAGCCCGTTCAGCAGCCTGCAGGGACGCATCGATGAACTGACCCACCACCATGCAGAGCGGTTGGATGAGGCGGTCGGATTCTGTGCTGAGGGGCCGCGCACCATCGCGGAGATCACGCGGATGATGTTCAACCGCGCACTCGACACCCATCAGATGAGCTTTGCCGCCGGCGAAGCCCTGGCCCATCTCAACCATCTGGAACGCCAGGGCCGCCTGTCGCGGCAGCGCCGGGAGGACGGGGTCTGGCTGTTCAGCCGCAGCTGAACCCGACCCCGGCCATCGCATTTACTCCGCCTTCGACTTGACCTTCGGCTTGGCACCGGCGGCGGCACCGGAGACGCCGGCGGACGGCGCGCGCGGCGGGGCGGCATTGGCCGCAGCCGCGGCATCAGCCATCAACACGGTGGGGGCCGGCTTGTCACAGCGCGGGGCATTGGCCATGCGCACACCCGCCGCGTCCGGCGACAGACCGTTTTCAATGTCGGCAAGGCTGGCAGCCATGGCCTGGGCCACCAGGGGGGCATGGGTGCCACAGAAGACCGGGGTGGTCAGGGCGATGGCGCGCTGCGAGGTTTCATTGGCCAGACGCGTGCGGAAACTGTCAAAACTGCGGGTCGCGTTGCCCTTGGTCGTCCGCTTGAAATAGCCGACCAGGGCCTTTTCCCATTCCTGGATGCGGGTCTGGTGCTTCAAGGTAAACTGCTTGTACTGGTTGAACAGGCTGACCTGCCCCGGCGCATCCAGATGCTGGCAGGTCAGGCCGATGACCATCAGTTCGGTATGCAGACGGATGCCCTGTTCGGCGGCAAATTCCGGCACCGTGTAGCAAGGCCCCTTTGACGCAGGCGCTGCGGCCAGCACGGGCGAGGCCGCAATCAGGGAAGCAAGGGCGGAAGCGCCGATGGCGCGGGCGGCCTGACGGAAGAAGGACATGCGGATAGGGTCCGGCTGTAACGGGTTTGGATGGTCGCGACTGTGCCCCAAGCCGCAACACCCCGCAAGTGGGGCCGGCCCTGCCGCCCTGTGATTTCATTACCAATCCGATCCGGTCCCGGCCGCCGGCCATGACGACATGGGCCCCATGCCGCGATTTTTTGCAGCAGGGTCGCAGTTTCTCTTTCAATTCTCTGACAATTCCCCCATATCTGGGTTCACAAATCCTGGCAGTCCCCTTGCGATTGGCATGCCGTGGCCCCCTTTGGCCCCTGCAAAAGCTTTTTACATGCGGCGGGTCTGTCCCAGACTGTGAACCCGCTGCATGACGCAAGAGCCTCTCTGGCAACCGAGTGATATCTTGAACGCCGAAAATGAAGGTGATGCGGACTCCCCGAAGCGTCGGGGCAGAATTCCGCAATCCGCTTGGCCACGAATTCTTGAGCGCTACAAGGCGGGGGCAACCCTTTCCGCCATCGCGCGTGAATTCGACTGCACGCCCAGCGCCATTTCCTACATCGTCCGCAAGGCGGAGGCCGCTGGCCTGACCGCTGACGGCGATGAGGGAACGGTGGAAGCAGCACCGGCCCCCGCACAACCGGTGGCGGTCGCCGCCGCGCCGGCAGCGGAGATCGCTGCCCCTGTCGCGGCGGAACCGGTCCCCCGTGCACGCCGCGCCACCCGGGCTGCCGCACCGGTCGTCGCCGAAGAGGTGGCACAGGCCGTGGCACCCGCCCCTGTGGTTGAGGCGCCGCCGGCACCGGTCGCTGCCCCCGCTGAGGCATCGGTTGCTGCCGAGGCATCGGGTGAGCCGAGTCGTGAATCGCCATTCCATCACGATAGCGGGCGTGCAGGCGAAGTCGCCCCCCGCCGGTTCGAGGGCCGTGACAACCGTGCGCCGCGCGATGGTCGTGAAGGCCGCCCCGAGCGGGGTGAGCGTACGGATCGTCCCGAACGCGGTGAGCGTTTCCCGCAGGAAGGCCGTGAGGGCCGCCCTGACCGGGGTGAATTCCGGGGCGAGCCGCGCCAGGATCGTGGTGACCGTTTGCAGGATCGCGGCGACCGTGGTCAGGACCGCAACCAGAATGGCGACCGCCGCCAGGGCCATGTGCCCCGCTTCCCGCAGGGTGGCCAGCCCGGCCCCCAGCGGGAGCGGTTTGGGGGTGAGCGTCTGGGCCGCGACCGTCTGGAAGCCCGTCCGCCGCGTGACTTCGACCGTCCGCAGGGCGGCGAGGGCCGGGTGGAACGCGCACCTGTCGACGTGGTGGCCCCCAACGAAGGGCCGATGGACGTCGTCTATCCCTATCGCCAGCAACAGCGCAACCCGGCCCGGCTGGAAGCGGCGGAAACGCCGACCACGCCCGCTGATGAGCGTATGGATGCGGCGGCCAAGGCCTGCGCCGAAGCCTATAAGGCCTGGAAAGGCCAGACAGGCGGCGGCGTGCAGGGCCTGACCGATGCGCTGCATGAGCTGCGCAAGGTCATTGCCCGCATGGAGATCGAGATTTCAGCCAGCCGCAAGGAAGAGTTGCGTCCGATCCCCTTCCCCACCTATCGCACCAACCTACCCCCTCCGCAACAGTCGCGCGGCTGATCCGGGTAGTTCCGGTTAGTGATCAGAAAGCAAAGGCCCCGTCATATTGGCGGGGCCTTTTGTTTGCACCGACGCTGATTTGTCCATGACATCGCTGGTTGCATGCCTATACTGATATCGACCGGATAACCGGTCGAAGATGCTGGCGGTGGGCATGACGACACAGCAATTTTTCACGCTGTCCACACTGATCGGGGCTGTCGCCCTGATCAACAGCATTGCCATCATTATCGTCTGGCGCATTCATTCCGGGATGCCCGGCCTTCGCTTCTGGGTGGCATCGCAATCAGCGTTCATGCTGGCCTGGCTGCCCAGCCTGTTTGTGAATATGGGCGTCCTGAACGATCCTTTCTTCACGGCCTATAATAACAGTGTGAATTTGGGCGGCATGCTTCTGCTGTTGGAGGGGACGCTCCGGTTCCGGGGGATCGGCCAGGGACGGGCGCGCCTGCCCTGGATGCTGCTGGTCATGGCCATCATCATGACCCTGTCATATGTGAACCGCAGCAATGACACCGCCCGCTATCTGTTCCATGACGCGGTTGCCGCCCTGCTGCTGTCGGGCACGGCGGCGGGCATGCTGTGGCGCATGGCGCCGCATCAGCGGTTGGCCCACAGCATGGCCGCCTTTTATCTGCTGGCGGAGGCCGCGATCTATCTGGCCCGCTGGGGACTGGCCGGGGCCATCACCCAGGGCTGGACAGAGATGGGCAGCCGGTCGTTCAATTTCGCGCTTTTCGGTGGCGTGGCCATGTGCTGCCTGGGCACACTCTATGGCCTGATCCTGTCGATCAATGCCGAGGCGAAACGGCAGGTGATCCTGACAGGGCTGATCGACCCCCTGACGGGCCTGGATAATCGCCGCGCCCTGGAACAGGAACTAAACCGCGCCCTGGCACAGCGGTCACGGACCGGTGGTCTGCTGGGACTGGTCTATTTCGACCTGGACCGGTTCAAGCCGATCAATGACCGCTGGGGTCACGCGGTCGGCGATACCGTCCTGATGGCGGTGGCCGACCGGTTGCGGCAGGACATGCGGACGCAGGATCTGGCGGCCCGCATCGGCGGGGACGAGTTTGTGGTGCTGCTGCCGGGGCTGGAGCAGCCGGCAGCATTGGAAACCGTGGCGCGCCGTCTGCACAAGGCTGTGGAGGGGCCGCTGCTGCTGGACCAGGGCACCGTAGATATCAGGGTCAGCATGGGAACCGCGCTGGCGCCGTTGCATGGAGAGATCGCGGAGGACCTGCTGCGCCGGGCCGACAACATGATGTACGAGCATAAGCGCGCACGGCAGGCCCCGGAATTGTTGTCCCCCATGCTGACAACGGAACTGACAACGGAATTGCAGGACCCCACCCCATCCTGACGGATAGGGAAAGCCGCTTGGCGGCGGACCCTATGCACAATATGGTTAACACGGGGCAATTGTATACAGGCGGGCGGGGCGATGCCTGGGCTTGATTTCTTCACCATGTCAACGGTGGTGGCGGCGCTTGCCGTCATCAATGCGCTTGCGCTGGTTCTGGTCTGGCGGATCAATCCGGGCGTGGATGGTCTGGATGTCTGGAGCCTGTCGCAGACGCTGCATGTCGGTGCCTGGGTACTGTCCGTGATGGTCATCCAGCAGGTGATGACAGGTCCGTTCTATACGGTGCTTAACAACTCGCTCAACCTGGCCTCCATGATCTTGATGCTGGAAGGTGCCTTACGGTTCCGGGGGTTCGGGCGGGCGGACACCCGCCGGCTGCTGGTGCTGGCGGCGGTGCTGACCGTTGTCGCCATCTCTCTTATGAACCGGGAGGTCGTGACGCGCCGGTATCTCTGGCACGATGCGATCTGTGTCCTGTGCCTGACGGGCACGGCCCTGGTCATGATGTGGCGGACCGCCCCGCATGAAAGGCTGGTCCATGGAATGGCGGCCGGCTTCATGCTGCTGATGGCGGCGGCGGCTGGTTGGCGCTGGGTCGTGGCGCTGACACTGGAAGAGGGGGAGAAATTCCCCTATCTCGCCGTCAACAGCATGATCTTCATCATTGTTGCCCTGTGCGGCCTTGGCTGGGTCTTTGGCTTGATGCTGTCCGTGAATATGCGGGTGCGCCAGCAGGTGCAGGCCGTCAGCCAGATCGACCCGCTGACCGAGCTGGCCAACCGCCGGCATCTGGAGGCGGTGCTGGGCCGTGCCCTTGCCCGGCTGTCGCGGGGTGGCCCCGGCTTCGGGCTGGCCTTCTTCGATCTGGATCAGTTCAAGTCGATCAATGACCGCTATGGCCATGGCGGCGGCGATGCCATGTTGTGCACCGTCGCCGACCGTCTGCGCGATGGGCTGCGCAGCAGCGATGAGGCCGCGCGCATCGGCGGGGACGAGTTCGTGGTGCTGTTCAGCAATCTGGATAATGGCGAGGGGCTGGACACGGCCTGCCTGCGCCTGCGCCAGATGGTCGAGGGACCCATCGTGCTGGGCGATGATGTCGAGCCGGTGCGTATCAGCCTGGGCGCCGCCCTGGCCCCACGGGATGGGCGGGACATTGACAGCCTGCTGCGCCATGCCGATCAGGCCATGTATGCCGATAAGCGGCAGCGACAGGAGGGCCGTCACCCGCCCACCGGCAACAGCCGCATCATTCCCTTCCCCATCGACGAAAAAGGCCGCCCACGGGGGGCGGCCTTCAACTGACGTCAGTGACGTTTGACTGGGATCAGCCCTTCTTGGGCGTAACCTTGGCCAGAACGCCCTGCAGCTCTTCGATGCTTTCCTTGACGCGCTTGGACAGCACTTCGGCAGCTTCGCTGTTGGACTTGGCCACCAGTTCGGACAGTTCCTTCAGATTGGCGGAGGCCTTCTCGAACGAAGCCTTCACCAGGGCGGCTTGCTTGGCCACCTTGTCTTCCGGGGTACCGGGGGTCATCAGCTCGCTGATGATGGTCGAGGTCTCTTCCAGGGACTGGCGGATGATCTCGGCCTGACGGCGGGCAACAGCCTGATAGCCTTCGACGGCCAGCTGATTGGCGGCGACGATGGCTTCCACATTGCGGCGCTGGGCAGCAACCACACCCTCGAAATCGGGGCTGGGCAGCTTGAATTCGGTGAAGGCCTTCTGGAAGTCGGTCAGACGGTTCATGTCGAAGAACTTCGTCGGATCGAAGTCCAGAAACGGATTCTTGGTGGCCATGGCTTTCCCCAATGTGTCTGTCGTCAGTGTCGCCGGATCGTCGCGCAGCCTGGAGCACCCTGCTGCGTCGCAACATATCCAGCCGTAATAATGCCCTTTGCCGCTTTTTTCGTCAACTTCTTTGTTGCAGCGCACAAAATGACTGGCAAATCAAGCATCTGGCTGTTTCGGCCCGATATGTTGGCGTGTGAACATGGCTGCCATCCCCGACCGGTGATGGCAAAGGGCTTCGGCGCCAGATTTGGGTGCACATTCCCAGCAACAGGATGATAAGGCGGGGCGCAAAGAACGCGATCCGCAGGACAGGGCACCGGTCTTACGTAGGGGCCGGATGGGGACAGGCGCCAACCGTAAACGAAGTCTTAACGCCGCTGGACGGGTGGCCGTTCCCAGAGCAGGACGAATTGCGTCCCACCGCTTGCGTTCATGGTCCTAGATTTTTTACACAGGCAGACAACAGGCCGCGCTACAAACCGATTCTTGGTGCTGTCAAGCCCCGGAATAGCCTTCATGACAGTTGGGTGTCTGCTTGACTTCCAAAAAACCCAATAAAATCAATGCAATGATTTTTTATGCCTATTTTTTGGGCAATACGATGGAACCCGCAGAACCCCTGGCTTCACACCACCCTCCCCGTCACTTGTCCATAGACTTATCCACAGGTTTCGTGGAAATCATCTCCAGCTGTCCCCACCCATCATCGGCTGACCGGATGGGTGGCTTGGCCCGGTTACCGGTACCGCTTCCGGATATGCTCTATGACCTCCGGCAGGGGCAGAGGGATGCAGGCACTGCGGCTCAGCGGGTGATTGACCGGCGGGGCCGGATGCGCCACATGCTGGACCATGATCGACGATGCCGACCACAATCCGCCCGCCCCCCTGCCCCCCGCCGATGCCCCCGTGCCTGCGCCGGGCAAGCGCAAACGCGCCGTGGCGGATCTGAACCGGGGGGTGGAGATCATCAAGGGCTATCTGCGCACCCTGCCCGACCGGCCGGGCGTGTACCGGATGCTGAATGATGAGGGGGATGCGCTTTATGTCGGCAAGGCGCGCAGCCTGAAAAAGCGCGTCACCAACTATACGATGCCGGTAAAGCTGCCGATCCGGCTGCAGCGCATGATCGCCGAGACCACGCAGATGGAGTTCGTCACCACCCATACGGAGGTGGAGGCGCTGCTGCTGGAATCGAATCTGATCAAGAAGCTGATGCCGCGCTATAATGTGCTGCTGCGCGACGACAAGACGTTTCCGCATATCCTGATCACCGGCGGGCAGGATTTTCCGCAGCTGACCAAGCATCGCGGCACACGTACGGAGGCCGGGTCCTATTACGGCCCGTTCGCCTCCGCCGGGGCCGTGAGCCGCGTCCTGACGGCCTTGCAGCGGGCATTTCAGCTGCGCAGCTGCGCCGACACGATCTTCAACAGCCGCACCCGCCCCTGCCTGCAATTCCAGATCAAGCGCTGCACCGCGCCTTGTGTGGAGAAGGTGACGGCGTTCGAATATGCCGATCAGGTCAAGGAGGCCAGACAGTTCCTGGAAGGGCGCAGCCGTGACATCCAGACGGCCCTGGCCACCGACATGCAGGCAGCGGCGGAGGCCCTGGATTTCGAGCGCGCGGCCAAGCTGCGCGACCGTATCCGCGCCCTGACGGCCATCCAGGCGCATCAGGATATCAATGTCGAAGGCGTGGATGATGCCGACATCATTGCCGCCTATCAGGAAGGCGGCAGCACCTGCATCCAGGTCTTCTTCTTCCGGGGTGGACGCAATTACGGCAACCGCGCCTATTTCCCCAGCCATGACAAGGTGTTGGAGGTGGAGGAGGTCCTGGCCTCCTTCATCGCCCAGTTCTATGACAACAAGGCCGCGCCGTCCCTGATCCTGATCAGCCATGATCTGGCCGAAGAGGCGCTGTTGCAGGAGGCGCTGAGCGTCCGCGCCGGGTCGAAGGTGGAACTGCACGCACCCAAGCGGGGCGACAAGAAGCGGCTGCTCGATCATGCCATCACCAATGCCCGCGACGCCCATGGCCGGCGTCTGGCCGAAACGGGCAGTCAGGCCAAGCTGCTGGCCGGTGTCGCGGAGGCCTTTGGCCTTTCCGATCCGCCCAAGCGCATCGAAGTCTATGACAACAGCCACATCCAGGGTGCCCATGCCATCGGCGGCATGATCGTGGCGGGGCCGGACGGGTTCATCAAGAACGCCTATCGCAAATTCAACATCAAGGCACCTGAAGCTGCCGGCGACGATTTCGCCATGATGCGCGAGGTGTTCACCCGCCGATTCGAACGCGCCCTGAAGGAAGACCCGGAACGGGCGGGCGAAACCTGGCCCGATCTGGTGCTGATCGACGGTGGCGAGGGGCAGTTGGGCGTGGTCATGGAGGTGATGGCCGAACTGGGCATCGAAGACGTCCCTCTGGTCGCCATTGCCAAGGGGCCGGACCGTGACGCGGGGCGGGAACGTTTCTTCATGCCGGGCCGCCCGCCCTTTGGCATGGAGCATAAAAGCCCTGTCCTCTATTACCTGCAGCGGCTGCGCGATGAGGCGCACCGCTTCGCCATCGGCACGCACCGGGCCAAGCGGGAAAAGGCCATCAGCGCCTCGCCCCTGGACGAAATTCAGGGAATCGGGCCCCGCCGCAAGAAGGCCTTGCTGCTGCATTTCGGTTCCGCCCGCGCTGTATCGCGTGCCGGTCTGGCCGATCTGCAGGCCGTGGAGGGGATCAGCGAGGCTGTCGCCAGAATCATCTATGATCACTTCCACGGGGAAGGATAGGATGCGCGCCACCGGCCCTCCCCTGGCGCCGGCCCCTTCACAATCCTGACTTGGCACCCATGCTGACCAGCCTGCCCAATATCCTGACCCTGTCGCGCATCGCCGTGATCCCCGTGATCGTGGCCCTGCTGTTCTTTCCGGGGAAATGGAGCGCCTGGACGGCGCTGGGCCTTTATGCGGCGGCCTGCATCACCGACTGGTTCGACGGCTATCTGGCCCGCATCTGGCGGGAGGAAAGCCTCATTGGCAAGTTCCTGGACCCGATCGCCGACAAGCTGCTGGTGGCCGCCGTGCTGATGATGCTGGCGGCGGTGGGCAAGATCGCGGGGCTGGCCGTGATACCGGCCATCATCATCCTGCTGCGTGAGGTGATGGTGTCGGGCCTGCGCGAATTCCTGGCCGGCCTGCGAATCTCCCTGCCCGTCAGCCAGCTTGCCAAATGGAAGACGGGTATCCAGATGGGGGCCATCGGCTGGTTGATCGTGGGTGCCGACGGTCCAGAGGGCTGGCCCGTCACCCTGATCGGGGAGGTGGGCCTGTGGCTGGCCGCCGCCCTGACCCTGCTGACCGGATGGGATTACCTGCGCGCCGGCCTGCGCCATATGCTGAACCCACAGGGGTGATCTTATGCTGAAGCTGCTCTATTTCGCCTGGCTGCGCACCAAGATCGGCATCGCTGAAGAACGGGTTGCTGTGCCTGAGGGCGTGACGGATGTCGCGGGCCTGATCGGCTGGCTGCGCGGACGCGGCGATGGCTATGCCGAGGCGCTGGCCAATCTGGATGTCGTCAAGGTGGCCGTGAATCAGGAATATGTGCCCCTCACCCACCCCGTCGCGGCGGGTGACGAGGTGGCCCTGTTCCCGCCGGTGACGGGCGGCTGATGACCGTCAGGGTCCAGCGGGATGATTTCGACATCGGGGCCGAACTGGCGGCTTTGTCCGATGGCGATACCGGGATCGGCGGCGTGTGCAGCTTCACCGGTCTGGTCCGTGACCTGCACCCGCAGGCGGGTGAAGGGCCGGGCACCGTCCGCGCCCTGACGCTGGAACATTATCCCGGCATGACCGAACGGCAGCTGGAAGCCATCGAGACGCAGGCGCGGGAACGCTGGCCCCTGTCGGCCTGCCTGATCATCCATCGCTATGGCCGCATGGAACCGGGAGAACGCATCGTCCTGGTTGCCTGCGCGTCTGCCCATCGCGAGGCGGCGTTCGATGCCTGCCGCTTCATCATGGACTGGCTGAAGACCAAGGCCCCCTTCTGGAAGCTGGAAGAGACGGGTGATGCCGGCCAGCGCTGGGTCGATGCCCGTCACAGCGACCAGAACGCCGCCGACCGCTGGTCTGAACTTTCGAGGTAACACCTACCAGCAATTCGCATCGCCCATGCGGCGGAGGCGGCAAGGTTGCAAGCGACAAGCGGGACCACCTGTGCCAAATATTAGGAACAGTGAAACCTTGCCCGCATTGACATGCATGTAAAGGACGATCCCGCCACGATCCTGGTCGTTGGCGGGGAAAAATCCAGCTACCCGGCACCGGCCGCGCTGAAACGGCTGTCACCCCCGGTCGATCTGCGCTTCCTGAAGTCGGAGGAGGAGCTGCTGGCCAATTGCAGGTCGCGGCGACCGGGTCTGCTTGTGCTTGACCTGGACGGGGTTGGCACGCCGCTGGGCCTTATTGCCAATGTCAGGGCGGCGGAACTGCCTGTGGAACCGACCATCATCATGATCGGGGACGATGTTCTGCCGCATCAGCGGACGGCCGCCGTGGAACTGGGCGTGCTGGAGGTGATGGAACGGCCAGAAACGCTGGCGGAGCTGCAAACCCGCCTGCTGGCCCATCTGCGGCTGCGCGACCGGGTGATCAAGGCGGAACTGGCCGCAACAGAGCGTAACCAGCGCCTGACCGAGGCCATGGAATTGCTGAAGATCGCCGAGCGCCGGTTGCTGGAGCAAAGGCCGGCGCCGCGTGACAGCCGGCCCACGACGGAAATGATCGCCAATGCCTCGCATGAGCTGCGGACACCGCTGCATGCCATCATCGGCTTTTCCGAACTGATCCGCGATGCCGCACACGGGGCCCATACAGACCCGCGCTATCCCGAATATGCCGTCGATATCCATCAGGCCGCGACCCATATGCTGGCCATTGTCGATGGCACCCTGGATTTGGCGCGGGCAGAGGCCGGGGCTGATCCGCTGGATATCCGCGACATCGATATCGGACGCACCGTCCAGGACAGCGCGCGCATGCTGCGGCAACTGGCGGAAGGCACCGGCATCACCCTGGATATCAAGGTGCCGGAGGTGCCGCTGCGCATCCGCACCGATCCGGAAAAAGTCCGCCAGATCGTCATCAACCTCGCCTCCAACGCCATCAAGTTCACCCCGCGCGGTGGGCGTGTCACGGTGGAGGTGGCGGGTCTGGATGATGGTGGCGCCATCATCCTGGTGATCCGCGACACCGGCATCGGTATCGCCAACCAGGATATCGCAACGGCCATGAGGCCCTTTGGTCAGGTGCGCCAACCCGACAAGCCGCACCCCAAAGGCAGCGGCCTGGGCCTGCCTTTGACCCGCCGTTTCGTGGAGATGCTGGGCGGGGCGCTGGACATCTCGTCGGTTCCCGGCAAGGGAACAGTCGTCAGTGTGCGCCTGCCCCCGGAAGCCCCGGCTTCGGCACACCAATAAAGCCGTGCAGATGTAATGTTATTTTCAGCCGCCTTCCGCAGGCGGCCCCACAGGCTTGCGCGTAACGGATAGGTCCGCTTTGACGCCATGCGGATATTTATCCGACAGCCGGATATGCGCGCCAAAGATGGGATAATGTCAGCAATCATCTCCGAACCCGCTGAATTGATTGGTCAAAGCGCTTACGCATGCAGGAGCGTTGATTGAATTTTAATTTCTTTATCGTTAACTTTAATAAGCTTTCGCCATATCCCTGTGAATCTTTCAAACCGTCGAACCGGAGAGCAATAATGTTTAAAAATTTGTCGATCAAACTCCGCGTTCTCGCGGCGTTTGGGATCATTCTCGCCCTGACCGTGGCTCTTGGCGCGGTTTCACTGGTACGGATGAATGAAATGTCGAGCGATGGGATGGTGATTGGCACCAACGCTCTACCTTCAGTGAAATTTGCCGGCGACATTTATACAGCGGCTGTCCGGGCCCGCATGAACCAGTACCAGCATATCCTGGCCACCAACGATGAGCAGCGTAAGACGCTTGAAACACGTATGGAGGGTGCGCTGAAGGATCTGGAAACAGCCAAATCCAGCTATGCAGCGCTGATCAACGACAGTGATGAAAGGGCGATTTTCGACCGGGTCAGCGCCCTGTGGAATGAGAATATCCAGCTCTGGGCGAAGGTCAGCGCCCTGTCGGCGGCTGAAAAGGATGTAGAGGCCGGCGATATGATGCGCGACGTGCTGACCCCGAAATTCCAGGAGATGCAGGTTGAGATCAACAAGCTGATCCAACTGAACGAACGCAATTCCGAGGAACTGGTCAGGGACCTGGACCGGAATGCAAGCACCTCGCTGCTGCTGATCGGCGTGATGCTGGCCTTGGCCATGGCGACGGCCATCGCCGCCGGCTGGTCGTTGATCAGCAGCGTCGTGAAGCCGGTGCGCGGGATGACCGACACCATGAACCGTCTGGCCCGGCATGAGTTGACGGTGGCCGTGGAGGGTGGCGACCGGGGGGATGAGATCGGGGACATGGCCCGCGCCGTCCAGGTCTTCAAGGATGGGCTGATCGAGGCCGACCGTCTGGCCGAGGCGCAGCGCCAGGAACAGGCCGCCAAGGAGGCCCGTGCCGTCCGCGTCAACGACCTGATCAAGGCGTTTGATGAGCAATCCTCCGCGGTACTGCGCACCGTCAGCTCCGCCGCCACCGAACTGGATGCCACGGCGCAAAGCATGAGCGCCATTGCCGAGGAAACCAACCGGCAGGCCGCAGCAGCAGCAGCCGCCGCTGAACAGACCACGGCCAATGTCCAGACGGTCGCCGCCGCCGCGGAGGAAATGGCCGCCTCCATCACCGAGATCAATACGCAGGTGAACCGGTCCAAGACCATTTCCGACCGCGCCTATACCGAGGTTCGCCAGACCGATAACACTGTCGCGGGTCTGGCCGAGGCGGCGGGCAAGATCGGGGCCGTGGTGCAGTTGATCCAGGACATTGCCGGCCAGACCAACCTCCTGGCGCTCAACGCCACCATCGAGGCGGCGCGGGCGGGAGAGGCCGGCAAGGGCTTTGCCGTGGTCG
>NZ_JBMDKE010000053.1:0-45418 GCF_057809555.1 Niveispirillum sp. FG156
ACCCCGACACGCGACGGTGCCGCCAACTGTCGGGGTTCACATACGTTCACCCACGACCTACGGCAAGCCTCGCGGTCAGCCTGCTACCCCTTCACATAATCCAGTGGCAGTTCGGTCGTGTATTTCAGGCATTCCATGGAAAAGCCGGCGGATACATCCGACAGGTTGGCGACCTTGATCAGGCGTTTATACAGCGCGTCGTAACCGGCGATGCTGTCCACCATGAACTTCACCAGATAGTCGATGTCGCCCGACATGCGGTGAAGTTCGATCACCTCCGGAATCCTGCTGACCCCTTCGGAGAATTTCTGCAGCCATTCCTCTGAATGGGTGGCGGTGCGGATCAGGATGAAGCCGGTCAGGCCGAGGTTCAGCTTGGCCGGGTCCAGCAGGGCCACGCGCTTGCGGATAATCCCCTCATCCTCCAACCGCTTGATCCGCCGCCAGGCCGGCGTCTGCGACACACCCGCCCGTTCGGCGATCTCGGCGACGGAGCCGGACGCGTCTGATTGCAGGGTGGCCAGGATCTTGCGGTCAATCTGATCCAAAATCTTCTCCACTATGCGCTATGGATAGAAGAAAATCACGACTCCGGCCGCATGATACCACAGAGTTTAGACAAAAATCACCCGAAGCTGGTGATACGCTTTCCTTGTTTCCGGCACCTGGAGGAAAGCCATGCTGCACCGCCTGTTCACAGACCATCCGGCCTCTGTCGGTGAAAGCTATCTGGCCCATATGGGGCAGGCCTTTTCCTTCGGCTTCACGATGCTGTTCGCTTCCATCGCCTGCATTCTGCACGGATTCTTCCCCTTTTTGTTCGTGAAGACGGGCAGCAACACGATCCGCCGCCTGCATGAACGGATGGTCACCCACCGCAACCGCCGCACCATGATGGCGCCCGGGACGCTGGCCCGATGACCTTCGCCCCCTGGACCAGCCAGCAGACGCGCCATCCGCTGGTCCAGCGGGGGCGGGATGTGCTGCCGGGCCTGCTGCTGGCCGCCATCGTGGCGCTGGCGGCGGCCCATATGTCTGCGTGGCAGGGCGGGCCGGTCATGCTTTACGCCCTGGTCTTCGGCATGGGGCTGAATTTCCTGGCGGCGGATGCCCGCTGCACCCCCGGCATCACTATCGCGACCAAGCCGATCCTACGCCTGGGCGTGGCCCTGCTGGGGGCCAAGGTGACGCTGGGCGACATGCTGGGCCTGGGTTGGGGCGCCGTGGCGCTGGCCGTGTCCGGCCTGCTGGTGACTCTGACCGGTGGCTATGTTATTGGCCGGATGTTGAAACTGCCGCCGGCGCATGCGCTTTTGTCCGCCGGCTCCGTCGCCATCTGCGGGGCGTCCGCGGCATTGGCTATTTCTGCGGCCCTGCCGGCCCGCCATCAGGCGGAAAAGCCCACCTTGCTGGTGGTGGTCGGTGTCACTGCGCTTTCCACCATCGCCATGCTGGCCTATCCGCTGCTGGCCCGTCTGCTGGGTCTGGGGGAGGAACAGGCGGGCCTGTTCTTTGGCGCGACCATCCATGATGTGGCGCAGGTGGTGGGTGCAGGCTACCTGATTTCCGACCACACGGCGGAGGTGGCGGCCATCGTCAAGCTGATGCGGGTGGCCTGTCTGGTGCCCGTGGTCATGGCCGTGGCCTGGATTTTCCGCGACCGGGCGGTGGATGGGGCGAAGAAGGCCAGCCTTCCGACCATTCCGCTGTTCCTGCTGGGCTTCATGGCGCTGGTGGCCGTCAACAGCCTGGGGCTGCTGCCGGCGGCGGCGCTTGGCGTGATGGGTGAGCTGTCGCGCGGCTGTCTGGTCGTGGCCGTGGCGGCGCTGGGCATGAAGACCAGCCTGCGCGATATGGCGGCCCTGGGTCCGCGCCCGGTGGCGGCCCTGGTGGGACAGACGGCGCTGCTGGCTGTCTTCGCGCTGGGTTTCATCGCCCTGACCGGCATGTAAAAAGCTCTCCCGTCCGGGCGATATGACAAGCTCCCCGCCAACTTCATGCGGTTGGTAACTCCCGCTGCCACCGTGCCAACTTGTCCCCGAAATGGGGTAGGCTGAAACGTGGTTGGGCCGGTTCGTCCGTGAACCGGATCGGTACACCGATATGACGATAGCCATCGGCGTCGGTCAGCACCATGCCGCGTTCGGCCACGAACGGATCGTCAAACGCATCCTTCAGGCTGCGCACGGGTGCCCAGCAGCAATCGACCCCGCGCAGGAATTCCTGCCACTCGGCCAGACTGCGCGTGGCGAAGGTTTCCTTGAAGAAGGCGCGCAACGGTTCCTGCGCCGGCCCCGGCGGCATCTTGGCAAAGGACAGCAGATCCGGGCGGCCCAGTGCCGTCAGCAGGTTTTCGGCAAACTTGACCTCCGACCCGCCCAGCACCAGGAAACGCGCGTCCGCCGTTTCATAGATATGGTACATGGCCGATCCGCCGAAGCTGCGCATCTCCTTGACCGGTGGGTGGCAATCTTCGGCAAAGACCGGGCCGGTGACGTTGGGGGTCCAGGCGAAGGCGGCGTCAAACATGGACAGATCAACATAGTCGCCCTTGCCCGTCTGTGTACGCCGCAGCAGGGCCATCAGTACCCCGGACAGGGCCATCAGGCTGGCGGCCATGTCGGCGACGGGCATGTTGGGGCTGGCGGGCTTTTCGTCCGTTAGGCCCCGGTTCAGGTCCACCAGACCGGCCAGCGCCTGCACCGTCATGTCATGGGCCGGCTTGTGCGCGTATTTGCCCGTCTGCCCGAAGGCGGAGATGGAGCAATAGACCACACCCGGATTGACCGCGCGCACGGCGTCATAATCCACGCCCAGACGCTTCACCACGCCGGGGCGGAATGCCTCCACCACCACATCGGCCTCTGCGGCCAGTTCCATGAACAGGGCGTGATCCGCCGGGTCCTTCAGGTTCAGGGCGACCGACCGCTTGCCCCGCGAGATATTGCGGAACCAGACGGTGACCCCGTCCCTGGTCTTCTGCCCGATCTCCCGCGTTGGCTCGCCGGTGCCATTGGCGGGTTCGACCATGATCACGTCGGCGCCATGGTCGGCCATCATCATGGTCATGTGCGGACCCGGCAGGAAGGCCGACAGGTCCAGAACCTTGATCCCGTCCAGCTTCATTCGCTCATCTCCCCCAGCTTGGGCGCGCGGCGGCCCTTTGGCCGCTCACCATTGATACGGATGGGGGATGAGAGCAGGCGCAAGGTTCCGTCCCTGACGTCGGGATGCTCCACATCCTCCACCATCCCGATCTCCGCCACGAACGGATTGTCCAGCGCCTGATCCAGGTTCGTGATGGGCGCAAAGGGTACATGCCCACCCAGGATCGACAGCCATTCCGCCGTTGTCTTCGTGGACAGCAGCTCATCCAGCGTGTCGGACAGAAGCTGCCGGTTGACGCGGCGGGCGGGGATATCCTTGAACTCCGAACGATTCAGAAGGTCGGCCCGGCCCGTGCGGCGGCAGAATTCCTCCCAGAATTTCGGGGTCTGGCACATCAGCATGGCCCAGCCATCCTTGGTACGGAACGACTGGCTGGGGGCGATGGATGGATGCGCCCCGCGCGGCAGGCGGGAAACCTGATCGCCCGCATTCAGATACCAAGTGGCGGGGTATGAGAGCTGATGGATGGCCGTATCGAACAGCGCGACATCCACGTCGCAGCCCACACCGGTCGCCTTGGCGCCCAGGATGGCCGACACGGTACCGAAGGCCATCATGGTGCCCGTCATGAAATCGACCATCGATACGCCCAGCCGTGTTGGCGGGGCATCGGGCTCCCCCGACAGGCCCATGAAACCGGCCTCGGCCTGCATCAGATAATCATAGCCGGGCCATGTCTCCCGGCTGTTGCCCCGCCCATAGGCCGACAGATGCGCGCAGACCAGACGCGGGTTGATATCCTTCACCGCGTCATAGGTCAGGCCCAGCTTCTTTGGCTGATCCCCACGCAGATTGTTGATCAGGGCGTCGGCGCCTGTAAGCAGTTCGTTGAAGACGGCACGTCCGTCCGGGCTTTTCAGGTCGATGCTGGCCGATTGCTTTCCCTTGGAAAAGGTCTGGAAGAACTGGCTGTCCTGTTCACCCAAGAAATGCGGCCCCGTCGCGCGGGAGACATCCCCGCCCGTGGCGGCGTTTTCCACCTTGATCACCGTGGCGCCCAGATCGGCCAGCAGCATGCTGCCATACGGCCCGGCGCCATATTGCTCCACCGCAATGACGCGGATACCGGAAAGGGGGCGTGTCATAGACGGGGGCTCCGTTGGGGGGCAGCTGTTTTCTGCAAGCTCCAACCGTCATCCCCGCTTTCGCGGGGATGACGGGAAGTGTAAGGGGGGAGAAAGGGCAATGGGCAATCACACCGGATTGCGCGCAATCATCTGCTTGGCGATGATGATGCGCTGCATCTCGTTGGTGCCCTCGCCGATGCACATCAGGGGCGCATCGCGATACAGCCGCTCGATGGGATATTCCTTGGAATAGCCATAGCCGCCGAAGATGCGCATGGCCTCCAGCGTGACCTCGACACCCGTTTCGGAGGCGAAATACTTGGCCATGCCGGCTTCCATGTCGCAGCGGTCGCCCCGGTCGTACGCGGCGGCCGCGTCCTGGACCAGCAGTTCGGCGGCGCGCACCTTGGTCGCCATCTCACCCAGCTTCAACTGGATGGCCTGATGCTCCCCGATGGGCTTGCCAAAGGTCCGCCGTGTCTGGGCGTAGGCCACGCTTTCTTTCAGCGCGCGGCGCGCAATACCGACGGCGCGGGCGGCGACGTTGATGCGGCCCAGTTCCAGGCCGCCCACGGCCATCAGGAAGCCCTTGCCCTCAACCCCGCCGACCAGATGCCGCTCCGCATCCAGCTCATAATCCTCGAAGATCAGCTCGGCACTGTCGATGCCCTTATAGCCCATCTTTTCCAGCTTCTTGCCGGTGCGGAAGCCCTCATATTTCCGGCCTGTGTCGGGATCGACCTTGGGCGCAATCAGCATGGTCATGCCCTTGTGGCGCGGCTGCGCGTCGGGGTCGGTCTTGACCAGCAGGGCCACGGCCCCGCCCTCGATCCCGTTGGAAATCCAGGTCTTGGTGCCGTTGATGACATAGGTGCCGCGATCGGTACGGGTGGCCTTTGTGCGGATGGCCTGCAAATCGGTGCCGGCATCGGCCTCCGTCAGGCCCAGGCCGCCGCGGATGTCACCGGCGCAGAACTTGGGCAGCCAATATTCCTTCTGGGCCTGAGTCCCGAACTTCTCCACCACGGTCGCCATCATGATATGGCTGTTGAAGATGCCGGTCAGCGACATCCAGGTCTCAGCGATCAGGCTGACGATGCGGGTATAGGTGGATGCCGGCAGCCCCAGCCCGCCATATTCCGGGCTGATGGTGGCGCCGAACAGGCCCAGTTCCTTCATCTGCGCGACCAGTTGGGTCGGGTAGATATCGTCATGTTCCAGCTTTTCGGCCACGGGGCGAACCTCGCGGGCCAGCCAGCGTTCGATGCTGTCCAGGATGGCGGCTTCATCGTCGGCGTGGATGCCGGGATGGGGCGTGCTCATGATATCGGCTCCGGGGCTGGGGATCAGTAATGTGCGACCCGGTCTTCCACGGCATGGCCGCGGAAGGGGATCAGCATGTTGCGCTTGAACGAACAGACGGTGACGCCGTTCTGGTTCTTACCAATGGTGCGGATGGTGACGATGCCCTGGTTGGGGCGCTTCTCCGAGGCGCGCTTGGCCAGCACTTCGCTTTCGCCATACAGCGTGTCGCCGTGGAACACGGGCGCGCTGAACTTCACCTCGTCCATGCCCAGATTGGCGATGGCCTTCTGGCTCACGTCCGTGACGCTCATCCCGATCAGCAGGGCCAGCGTATAGGGGCTGACCACCAGGTTCTGCTTGAACTCGCTGGCCTTGGCGAATTCCGTATCGAAATGCATCGGATGCGTGTTCAGCGTCAGCAGCGTGAACAGATGGTTGTCATATTCGGTGACGGTCTTGCCGGGGCGATGCTCATAGATATCGCCGACGTTGAAATCCTCGAAGTAACGGCCAAACGTCTCGCGATAGCGATTGGGGCCGACTTCCTTCCAGTTCTGCACCATCTTCTTGGGTCCTTATCTCATCCGGCGGCAGCGGCCAGCACGCGCCGCGCTGTCCGCACCACGGGTATCTCGATCAACTTGCCATCCAGCAGGGCCACGCCACCGCCGGCTTGTTCAAAGGCGTCCACCACGCGGTGGGCGCGGGCGATCTCCGCCGCTGTGGGCGTAAAGACCTCGTTCACCACGGCCACCTGGGTGGGGTGGATGCAGGCCCGGCCTGTGAAGCCCAGCGCCCTGGCCCGCGCGGTGGAGGAACGCAGACCATCAATGTCCGCGACATCGATGGACGGAACGTCGAACAGGCCGACCCCACCCTCCGCCGCCGCCGCAACCAGGGTGGAACGCGCATGCAGCAGCGGTTCCCACTCCAGGGCACAGCCCAGTTCCGCCGACAGGTCCACCCCCCCGAACAGCAGGGCGCGCACCCGCTTTGCGGTCGCGATGGCGGCGGCATTGCGCAGGCCCGCCGCCGTTTCGATCAGGGGCACCAGCCCCACCGCCCGGCTGCCCAGAACCTCATCCAACAGCGACAGATCGGCAGGGTCCGTCAGCTTGGGCAGCATCAGGGCCGCCGGTGCCTTTGCCATCGACAGCACGGCCAGCAGGTCGGCCAGCCCTGCCGCACTGCGCACCGGGTTGATGCGCAGCCACAGATGATCCGGGCATCCCTGTTCCGCGATGAAGGCGATGGCGGCGGCGCGTGCCGCGTCCTTGCCCTCCGGCGGGACGGAATCTTCCAGATCAATGCAGGTAATGTCCGCCCCGGCGCCCAGCGCCTTTGCGAACCGGTCGGCCCGCGCGCCCGGCACGAACAACAATGACCGCTCTGACATGGTCAGTTCCTCGGTTAATATGTCCGGACATATTCGGGCCGACACGTCCCCTGTCAACCAACCATCCTGCGGTTTGACCACCAGGAGGATGAAATCAGGGCTTCAGCACGGTGTTGAAGAAGTCGAGCGTGTCCTGCAGCGCCTTCACATGCGTGCTGCGCATCAATTCCCGGTCCTTCGCCATCCAGCCATGGTTGACGCCGGGATAGACTACCATGCGCGCCGATGCGCCCACGGATTTAAGCTTGTCCAGCATCACCTGCGCTTGGATCACCGGCACCGCCGCGTCCAGTTCACCATGCAGCAGCAGGATCGGCGGTGTCTTGGCATCGACATAGTTGATGGGGCCGACGGCCTTGATCTCATCCGCACAGTCGGCGGCATCCTTGCAGCCCAGGAAATCATAGATCGGCTTGAAATCCTCCGGCGGGCGCGGCTTGTCGGTGACGGTGAAGTCATAGATGCCGTACCAAGGCACGGCGGCCTGCACGCAATCGCCCTTTTCCACGGGCGCCGACCGGTCGCAATCCACCGCCGCCATGGCCGCCAGATGGCCGCCCGCACTGTCGCCGAACACGCCCACGCGGGCCGGGTCGATGCCATAGGTGGCGGCATTGGCACGCAGCCAGCGGATGGCGGCATCCACATCCTGGCTCTGCGCCGGGAAGGTGGCTTCCGATTTCAGCCGGTAATTCACGGCGGCCACGGCATAGCCGCGCGCCGCCAGATCGGCCAGCACGGCGGGGAAATCAGCAAAGGCCGCCAGCCCGCGCGAATTGCCCATGGCCCAGCCGCCGCCATGGATATAGACCAGCAACGGTCGGTTCTTCGCCCCTTCTTTGCGGTAGATGTCCAGCTTCAGCGGACGATAGCCGGGGATCGTCGCATAGGTCAGGTCCGGGAGCGCCACCACCCCGCCGAGGAAGGGCACCGGCAGCCTGGGCAGCGTGTCCTCCTGGCTCCAGCCCGCACCCACCTCCGCCCTCACAGGTTCCCCGGCATGGGCGGGGAGGGACAGCATCAGGCAAAGCGTTGAAAACAGGGACAGTTTCCGCATGATCTTGGCTTTCGTGCGTTGGAGGGGATTGGGGCGTGGTCGTTGAAGCCCAACGATAAAACGCTCTCCCCGCCTTCCCGGCGGAGGCCGGGACCCAGGGGCCAAGGGGTCAAACCGTCAGGCTGCCTGGATCAAAGCTGCCGTGAGGTCGGGCTGTTGGCCCCTGGGCCCCGGCCTTCGTCGGGGAAGCGACAAAAGGAAGGTATTGATGAACCGCGACGGACCTTAACCAACTGTCGGCGGCACCGCCGCCGCAAAGGCCGCCGCGATGTTGGCGCGGCTGGTCACCCAGACGTCGGAATGGCGCTTCACATGGTCCAGGAAGCCCTGGAAGGCGCCGATGCGCCCCGGACGGCCAATGATGCGCAGATGCAGGCCCAGGCTCATCATCCTGGCACCTTCGGTCTGCGCCTCCCGGTACAGCCAATCGAAGCTGTCGATGGCATATTGCTGCCAGTCGCGGGGCGTCAGAGCCGGGGCCAGCCAGAACTTCATATCGTTGCTGTCGATGGCATAGGGCATGATGACCATGGGCTTGGTCGTACCGTCGGACAGCGGGACATGGTCCCAGAAGGGGAAATCGTCCGAATAATCATCCATGTGATAGGAATAGCCCTCTTCCGCCAGGATGCGGCGGGTGGCATCGGTGTGCAGATAGCGCGACAGCCAGCCGACGGGGCGCGTGCCGGTCGTCTTTTCAATGGATTGCCAGCCGTCTCGGATGAACTGCCGCTCCCTGTCTTCCTTCATCCAGTATTGATGCGTCCAGCGATGGCCGTGGCAGCAGATTTCATGCCCCTGCGCCACAATCTCCGCCGCCAGAACCGGCGCGCGTTCCAGGGCGACGGAGGCGGCGGTGAAGGTCGCCTCCACCCCATATTCCTTCAGCAGGCGCATGACGCGCGGGGCGCCGGCCTTGATGCCATACTGGTAATTGCTTTCATTGCCGTGGATGCGGATGGGCTTGGCCACGTGCACCGACAGCTCATCCACCGGTTCGGGGCCCTTGTCCCCGTCCCGGATATTATGCTCCGCCCCTTCCTCGACATTCACGACGATGGACAGGGCCAGCTTCGACCCATTGGGCCAGGTGAAATCGTCGGGTGCGGGCATGGAAACCTCTGGCATTTGGAAGGGGGCGGCGGCTGCGGGCGCCTCAGTGCGGCTCCTCGCCGCCGGACACGTTCATGCTTTCGGCGGTGATGTAGCCGGCATCCTGCGAACACAGGAAAGCGACCGCACCCGCCGTATCATCCGGCAGGCCGGGACGGCCCAGCGGGATGCGGTTCTTCATGGCCTGCAGGTAATCTTCCAGCGACAGGCCCAGCTTCTGGCTGAAATACTCATTCTGCCAGGCACCCAGGCCGGTGGTCACATGGTTGGGGCAGACATTGTTGACGGTGATCCCGTGCGGCCCCAGCTCAATCGCCGTGGACCGGATCAGCCCGACCAGACCATGCTTGGACGCGCAGTAGCCTGCGGCGAAGGGAAAGCCGGACTTGGCCGCCTGGCTGGCGATATTGATGATGCGCCCGCCCTTGGCCGCCGGCACCATGACTTCCGCCGCCGCCTTGATGCCGTTGAAGCATCCGGTCAGGTTGACATCGATCACCGCCTGCCATTCGGTCGCTTCCAGATCCAGAAGCGGCTTCATGATGTAGCCGATACCGGCATTATTGACCCAGAAATCCAGGCCACCCAGCTTTTCTACGGCAAAGGCCGCCATGGCGCGCATCTGCGCCAGATTGCGCACATCGCAGGTGAAGGTTTCCACCCGCGATCCCGTGTCCGCCGTGATGTCCGCTGCCAGGGCCTGCATCTCCGACAGGCCGCCAATCATGCTGTCGGGCGTGGCGGCATCGGCGGATTTGCCGATGTCGGACAGCACGACGGACGCACCCTCGGCGGCCAGACGGCGGGCGATGGCCTCGCCCAGCCCCTTGCGCCGGCCCGAACCGGTGACGACCGCGACCTTGCCCGCAAAACGTTTTGTGTCCGCCATGTCCGCCCCCGTCAGCCCAGCTTGTCGGTCACGATGAAGGTGACGTCGGCCATGTCCTGGAACTGCGCCGCGATCTTCTGCATGGCCTCGGCGGCGATGTCCTTGCCGAACTGGTCCATGTCGGCAATGTCGATGATCTCAATATACTGGTAGGGCGGGGGCGCCTCGCTCCCCAGCGTGACCACAGAGCGGAATACCGCGAACTCAGTGATCGACGGCAACGCATTGACGGTGGGAAGGTCCACAGCGCGGGCCCATTCCTCATAGGCTGCGCGGTCGATGCCGGGTTTCAGGTTGAACAGGGCGATGATGCGCGTGGCCATGAGGGTTCCTCTGCCTGGAAAGGGTTGGGATGGGGCTTGCAGGAATTATTGATATATCATTATATCAATTACAAGCACCTTTGTTGCGCCTCCCCACTCCTAAGGATACTTCGATGAACAAACGTATCGTCCTGGCCCGGCCCGCCGGTTCGTCCCCCGTGCCCGAGGATTTCCGTCTGGAAGAAGTGGCGATGCCGTCGCCTGGCCCCGGTCAGGTGCTGATCCGGGTCGATCACGTATCCCTGGACCCCTATATCGCCAGTACCCTGCGTGGTCGCCACATGTCCGGCGGCGTGCCTGTGGGCGGCGTCATTCCGGGGGAAGCGGTGGGCACCGTCGTTGAAAGCTGTGGTGAGGGTCTGGCCGTTGGCGACCGGGTGATCTGCCGTGCCGGCTGGCAGCAATTCACTGTCGCCGACATCGCGCCCGCCGGTGTGGCGCAGAGCCCGCTCAGCCTGGCCGCGCAGAAGATCACGCTGCCGGACGGTGTCTCCTACACCTCGCTGCTGGGTGTGCTGGGCATGCCCGGTCTGACCGCCTGGGCCGGCACGGTCAAGATGCTGAAGCCCATTCCGGGTGACACGTTCGTGGTGTCCGCCGCCACCGGTCCGGTCGGCGCCACCGCCGGTCAGCTGGCCAAGCGCATGGGCGCTCGCGTTGTCGGTATTGCCGGCGGCCCGCAGAAATGCGCCTTCGCGGTGGAAGCGCTGGGCTTTGACGCCTGCATCGATCACCGCGATGCCGATTGGGTGGCAAAGCTGGCGGCGGCCTGCCCCAACAGCATCGATTGCTATTATGACGGTGTGGGTGGCCGCATCCTGGAAGGCGTGCTGGGGCATCTGGCCCTGGGTGCCCGTGTCGTTCTGGTTGGCATGATGGAGCAGTACAAGGCACCGGCCCCGCTGCCCGGCCCCAATCTGGTGCCCATCATCAAGTTCCGCGCCACCGTCGAAGGGCTGGTCGTCTATGACCATTGGTCGGATATGCCGAATTTCCGCCGCCGCGTAGCTCCGCTGGTCCGCGACGGTCAGGTGATCGTGCGCGAGGAACGCGTGGCTGGCCTGGAATCCGCCCCCGACGCCCTGATCCGCCTCATGGATGGCGGCAATTTCGGCAAGATGGTTCTGGATTTGTGAGGCTTTGAAAATGAACAGCACTCCCCCCACCGTCCCGCGTATCGACAGCCCGACCTTTCTGGTTCTGGCCTATGACATTGCCGACAGCGCCAAGGCCCTGGCCCTGCGCGATGAATATATGGAAGGCCATCTGGGCCATATGGAGGCCAACTGGACCCGCTATGTCAGCGCCGGGCCAATGCGCACCGAAGATGGCAAGGGCTATCTCGGTTCCATGTTCCTGCTGAAGGCCGCCAACCGCGCCGACGTGGACGCGCTGATGATCGGCGATCCCTATTTTCGCAGCGGGCTTTATGACCGGGTCGAGGTAGTGCCGGCGGTGGTTGCCATCGGCACCGCCATCGGTGGCCGCATCTGGGCCGGTGCGGATCAGTTGAAGGGTGCGCCGGCGACGGTTGTGTCCAAGGGCTGAGAGTCCGGTTGGGGGGTGGGGCTGCCCTCACCCTCCCAAGCCTTTCGGCTTGGGCCCCTCCCTCTCCCACGTTCGTGGGCGAGGGGTGAGAAGTTTGCCCCTCGCCCGTTTACGGGAGAGGGAGGGGCCCGAACGCGTCAGCGTTTGGGAGGGTGAGGGCATACCCCTTCGCAATCAATGCTCGACGCGGCGTTCCAGGGTCCAGTCCCAGCGGCGGGTTGGCATCTGGTCCAGCGTCTCCCGCGGGCTGCCGGCCTTCCAGTCCAGATAGGCCTCACCGATCTCCCGCGCGGCCTCTTTCAGGTCGGGCAGGTAGCGGCTGGCAAACACGGCCTCGGTCACGGCCTTGTCCATGAAGCGCATGCCCACACAGCCCAGCAGGGCGGAACCCGCATAAAGCGGGACAGCAGCCGTGGATTCACCCCGATATTGTCGGATGCTGATGGCGTATCCGGCTTTGCGGATGCTGCCCAGCATCTTTTCGATCATGTCGCGCTGCCGGCCCGCGCCTTCCATCTCCCCGCCCGACCCCAGGGCGATATCCAGCAGGGCCGCGCGCTGTGGCGCCGGGCTGAACGCCAGATAGGTGCGGCCTGATGCGCTGTTCAGCAGCGGCAGGCGCACGCCCGCATTATAGCGTTCAAGGGCCAGGGGGCTGTGCTTGTCGGTGGTGTGCCGGACCAGCATGCCATTGCCCTGGTTCGTGCTGATCGACACGGGCCAGACCAGCTTGCGGCCCAGTTCACCCAGCAGCGGCTGCGCCACCTCGCCGATCCAGGCCTCGTCATCATAGCCGTCGGACAGGCCGCGCACCAGCACGGTCAGGCGATAGCGGTCATCCGACCCGTCGCGTACCGCGTAGCCGGCGGAACAGAGCGTTTCCAGCACGCGGTAGGCGGTGGTGCGGGGCAGGTCGATGGCGTTGGCCACGTCCGTTACCGTCACGCCATTGCGGCTGTTCAAGACCTGCAGAACGTCCAGCACACGCAGCATCGCCCGAACAGGTTTGATCTTGTCCATTCCCGAACCTCCTGACGCGCCAACAATCAACCGACCACATGGATCATGACGGCGAATTAAAACTGTAACCGAAGAATGTGCCTGCGTGTCCACCTGTCGGATAGTGTGGACGGCAAATGATGCTGATTTGGCGGTTTTCCGCGGATTTCTCGGGGGTGCTTATGCGACTGCATAATCGCTTGCCGGATAAAACCGCGGCAAATGCCCGCTAGGCTTACATTTTTCAAGGGTGCGGGCACGTCCGCCGTGCGGACAAGGGACAGCAGCTGCCTATCCAGGCGGCACAATCACGCCCCCTAATCCTTCGTGACGCCGATGATGGGTCGGCCGTCAACGAATCGAAGGCTTCAAACGCCCATGAGCAAAGCGAGAATAACAATCGTCGGCGGCGGCATCGGCGGGTTCACGGCGGCCATCGCGCTGTTGCGTCAGGGCTTCGCCGTCACGCTGCTGGAAGCCGCCCCCGCCTTTGCCGAGGTCGGCGCCGGTGTGACCCTGTCGCCCAACGCCATGAAGGGATATGTGCATCTGGGCCTGGCGGAGCGGATTGCCGCTGCCGGTGTCGAACCCGCCCGTCAGCGTATCCAGCATTGGCAGGATGGACGCCTGCTGCGGTCCATCGACCGGTCCGACATGCGCGCCCGTTTCGGCGCACCCTATGTCTATATCCACCGCGCCGACCTGCACGCCATCCTGGTGGATGCGGCGGAAAGTGCGGGTGGGCGGCTGCTGATTAATGCCGGCGTGGTGGCTGTGGAAGGCACCACGGCAGTCTTGCATGATGGCCGCCGGATCGAGGGTGACCTGATCATCGGTGCCGATGGGTTGAAATCGGTGGTCCGCCGCCTGTTCGAACCCGCCGCCGCCCATTTCACGGGCCATGTCGCCTGGCGCGCCCTGGCCCCGGTCGAAGGGGCGTTGAAGGATCTGGTGGAATGGCCCGGCATGCATATCGGGCCGAACCGTATGGTCGTCCGCTATCCGGTGCGCGGGGCCAAGATCGTCAATATGGTGTTCTTTGCCCGTCAGGATGGCTGGACCCAGGATGGCTGGACCATTCCCGCCGAACGGTCGGATCTGGAGACCACCTTCGCGGGCTGGGCGCCGGAGGTGCAGGCCATGATCGCGGCGGTGCCGGAGGGCAGGATCTATAAATGGGCCATCAATGCCCGCCGTCCGCTGGATAGCTGGATCATCGATGACAAGGTGGTGCTGCTGGGCGATGCCGCCCATGCCATGACCCCCTTCATGGGCCAGGGGGCCGCCTGTGCCATTGAGGATGCGATCGTCCTGTCGCGTGCCCTGGGTGACAGTGCCAGCACGGGTGAGGCGCTGCGCCGCTATGTCGCCGCCCGTCATGAACGCGCCACCTTCATCCAGCTGGAATCCAACGCCAACGCCGACCGGATGCAGGCCGCCAATACCGAACTGTTCGGGATCGAAGGCTTGCGCAACGAGGATACGTTGGGTCTGCTGGATTATGATTGCCGTACCGTCCCCGTCTGATTGCTGGTAGCCGAACCGATGTCCCGTAAAGCCCTGCCGTTCGACGGCCTTCCCGTTTCTTCCGCCACGCGGGCCTTTCTGGCTGAACGGCATGGGCTGTTCATCGATGGGCAATGGCGGCCTTCGCTGTCCGGCGCCACGCTGGACAGTGTCGATCCCGCCACGGAACTGCATCTGGCGACGGTGGCGTCGGGTGGGGCCGGGGATATCGATGCGGCGGTACAGGCCGCGACCCGTGCTTTCCATGGTCCCTGGTCGCGGCTGAAGGCACGGGAACGCTCGGGGTTGCTGGTCCGGCTGGCCCGGCTGCTGGAACGCGATGCGGCGTTGTTCACGGAGTTGGAGATCCTGGACAATGGCATGCCGCGCTTCATCGCCGGCCTGACCGTGTCCAACTGCGTGGAGATGTTCGACTATTACGCTAGCGCCATCCTGCGCATCGAAGGCGTGACCACCACGCCCCCGCCGCATGTGACGGCGGACGCGGAAGCGCTGACCTACACCTTGCGCGAACCGGTGGGTGTGGTCGGGTTGATCGTACCCTGGAACGTACCGGTCTCCACCTTGACCTTGAAGCTGGCTCCGGCCCTGGCGGCGGGCTGTACCGTGGTGGTGAAGCCGGCGGAGGAGACGCCCCTGTCGGCCCTGGCCCTGGGCCGGTTGATCCAGGAGGCAGGCTTCCCCGACGGCGTGGTCAATATCGTCAATGGTCCGGGGGAAAGCGCTGGTGCGGCCCTGTCCACCCATGCCCTGGTCGACAAGATCAGCTTCACCGGCTCCACCGAGGTGGGGCGCAAGATCGTGCAGGCAGCATCCGGCAACTTGAAAAAGGTCTGCCTGGAACTGGGCGGTAAGTCGCCCGTGGTGGTGATGCCGGATGCCGATCTGGAACTGGCCGGTCCCGGCGTATCCATGGCGACCTTCTTCCTGCAGGGCCAGAACTGCATGGCCGGCACCCGCATCTTCGCCCATGCGTCGATCCATGATGAGCTTGTGGCGCGGATGAAGGCCTTTACGGGTTTCTTCACGCTGGGTCACGGGTTGGATGCCGGCAATAATTTCGGACCCCTGATCAGCGGGGGGCATGCGTCGCGCGTCCTTTCCCATGTGGACCGGGCGTTGGCGCAGGGGGCGACCCTGGTGACGGGTGGGACCAAACTGGACCGGCCCGGCCATTTCGTGCCGCCCACCATCCTGACCGATGTCCGGCCCGACATGGATATCTTCCGCGACGAAGTGTTCGGCCCCGTCATGGCGGTCCATCGGTTTGAGACCGAGGTTGTGGAAGAGATTGCGGCCATGGCCAATGACAGTGTCTATGGCCTGTCCGGCAGCGTTTGGACCCGCAGCCTGTCCACCGCGCACAAGTTGGTCTCGCGCATTCGGTCGGGTCAGGTGTCGATCAATTGCCACGGCGCCATCGCCACCAACATCCCGTTCGGCGGCTATAAGCAGTCTGGCTGGGGCCGCGAATTCGGGCGTGAAGGCCTGGATGCCTATCTGGAGACCAAGGCGGTGACGGCGCGGCTGTAACGCCGCGCCGCTGTCCATTAACGCTTCAGGAAAGCGTCAATCCGTACCCGCACATTCGCCTGGATGTCGGCATAGAACAGGCCGTAATCATGGTAATGCATGATCCCGCCCGGCAGCGGCTTCAGGCCCAATGCCGGATCGGCGTCGACCACCAGAAAGCCCTTCTCACAGCGTGCGGCCACTGACTTTGCCACCAGCGCCTTGACCGGCCCCTCACCCGGATCGCCGGGGGCGGCGCCCTTGTTCAGGTCCTTCGCCGCCAGGGGCTGGTCCCGGTCGAAGGTCAGGGGATTGACGCAGACCGGTTCCTGGCCCGGCACGTCACCATAGAGCGACACCAGACGCTGGGCATTGAACTTGCCCATCAAGGCCAGGTCGGTATCGGGCGTGACGGCGTTCCAGGCGATGACGCAGCCCGTGTCCGCCGGCTTGGCGCAGATCGGCAGGGTCTTGTAGGTGCGGGGGAAGTCACCTTCCGACAGGTTCACGCCGATGACATAGGCGGCGACCATCCGGTCCTGCAACGGCGACCCGTCAATCCGGTCTTTCAACAGCCGCATCAGATGGGACGCACCCTGGCTGTGCCCGGCCAGGATGAAGGGCCGGCCCGCATTGTCGCGCTTCAGATACAGGTCGAAGGCACGCAACACGTCGCCATAGGCCAGATCGAACGCCTTCTGCCCGTCGCCCGCCATGTTGCTGAAGCCCAGACGCGTGGCCTGGCGGTAGCGGGGGGCGAAGATGCGGCAGCAGGTGTTGAAGACAGCGGCCTGCCGCGCGATGACGCTGGCATCTGTCCAGTCATTGACGGCCTTGTCCGCCGGGTCCTGGTTCCAGCGCGTCACCGACCGGTCGGTGGTCGGGTGGATGTAGAACACATCCACATCCGGTGCCGTGGCCAGTTTGCCTGTATTGCCGGGCAGGGCTGTGCTGGCGCCGGGTGCCCAGGCGGTGGCGGCCCAGGAGGCGGCGCGGCCATAATCGGGGGGCGGTGCGGGGGTCTGGCTTTCAAAGGGTGGTGGCGGGTCCGCTGCCATGGCGGTGCCGGCCAGAAACCCCAGCGACAGAAGACAGGACAGAACGCGCTTCATCTCGATCCCCGTTTATCCTTTATGGTTCCGAAGCCTAGCAGTGTGGCCGCCAACAATGTGGCCGCCGGGAATGACCTGTCCGCTTGGCGGACAGGGGGTGCGACCCCTTGGCCCTATCCGCCTAGCGGACAGCGTGGGCGGCGATGTTGTGGAAAGTTCGGCAAAGGAATTAGCTGACCGGGCAGGCAGATATCCGGCTAGCAGGCTGATCGGGAAATACCAGCGTAGGCAAATAAAATAAGCCAGCGCGGCCCCCAAATAAAGTACAGCTGCCAGAAAACGGGAACAAGGCGCCGGAAATAATGCCGCTCGAAATGACCGCAAAAATCAAGGGGGCTTCATGTACCGTTCCAAATTCGTCGCCCTGACCACGTCCGCGCTGGTCAGTGCCTTCGCCGCTTCCGCAATCGTTCCCGCTGCCCTGGCTGCCGAGGGCGAGCTGGTGCTGGAAGAGATCATCGTCACCGCCCGTAAGCGTAAGGAGGACATCCAGACCGTCCCCATCGCGATCCAGGCCCTGACCGCAGACGATCTGGCGGAACGCAACATCACCACCCTGACCGAGCTGGCGAACAACACGCCCGGCATCTCGGTCACCAACATTACCGGTGGCGCCTTCACCAACGTCTATGTGCGTGGTCTGGCGCCCGCGAATTCCTCTACCGATCTGAATATCGAGGCCAATGTCGGTATTTTCATCGACGGCATCTATCAGACCAGCCGCAACACAGCGGACGTCCTGGGCACCGTTGATATCGCCCAGCTGGATGTTGTGAAGGGGCCGCAGAGCGCGCTTTATGGCCGTTCCACCTTCGCCGGCGCCGTCGGCATCACGACCGCTCGCCCCACCGGCACGCCGGAAGGCAAGGCCAGCGTCACCATCGGCAATAATGGCGATTATCGCGGCAAGGTTTCCCTGTCCCGCCCGATCATCGAGGACAAGCTGGCCGGCTCCATCACGGCGTCCTGGTCCACCTATGCCGGTGAGTTCAAGAACGATTTCAACACGGAAGACAAGCTGGGCGGGTTTGAGAAGCGGGGCGTGTCCGGTGCCCTGGTCTTCACCCCGACGGAGAATTTCACGGCGACCTTCACGGGCTTCGCCACCAAGTCCACCTCTGAAATGCCCGGCCTGTCGCTGAACCCGGTGACGACCCACAATTGCGGTGGCTTCAACGCGCAGTCGCAGGCCTATCTGCTCTATTGCGGCAAGATCCCGACCAACCTGCCCATCGACGTGACCTCCACCATTCCGGAAAGCGTCTCCAAGTCCCGTCAGGGTGCCCTGGAGCTGGAATATGAGTTCGAGAATTTCTCGATCGTCAGCGTCACCGGCATCAGCGCCTCTGAAGTCTATGCCGCCAATGACTCCGATGTGTACGGCAACGGCGCGCTTTATGGCATCTGTACCGTCGGCAGCACCTGCGGTGCCGCCACCGGCAGCTACACCCGCACCGTCCGCGCCAATTCACTGCTGATCAGCAATGACGAGGTCGTGACCAAGAGCCAGGAAATCCGTATCCAGTCGCCCGACGCCGACCGGTTCCAATGGCTGGCCGGTGCCTTCTTCTTCCAGTCGAATGTCGACAGCAAGTCGTGGGCTGCCACGTCGGCCCCTGGTTTGGCGGCTAATGAACGTCTGGTGCAGATCCTGCCCGGTTCCCCCGCCGGCACCGGTCCGCTGGCGTCGCTGGCCAATCCGGGCCTGGTCCTGGACCCGACCATCGTTGCCCGTCTGGCCAGCCAGAATTACAAGCAGAACATCACCCGTTCGGTATTCGGCTCTGTCGGGTATGAAGTAATTGATGGCCTGCGCGTCGCGGCGGAAGGTCGGTATAACATCGACCGCAAGACCGACCGCTGCCTGCTGACCTTCTTCAACGCTTTCGGCCCCTGCGTCGCCGGTCAGCCCTTCCGGGGTGAGTTCACCAGCTTCACGCCGCGCTTTACGGTCGATTACAAGGCGACCGAAGACGTCTTCCTGTTCGCCTCGGCGGCAAAGGGCGTGCGCTCGGGTGGTTTCAACTCGCTGGCCGGCCTGTCGGACAATGAGAAGACCTTCGACGAAGAAAGCAACTGGACCTATGAAGCCGGTGTGAAGTCCTGGCTGTTCGACCGCCGCGTCATGCTGAATGCTTCGGCCTTCCGCGTGAACTGGACGAACCTGCAGCTCTCCACCTTCTCCCCGACCGCGTCCGTCGCGCAGGCCATCATCATGAATGCCGGCAAGATGAAGACGAACGGGTTTGAGGTGCAGACCGAGGTGAAGGCCACGGACATCGTGTCGGTCGGTGGTTCGGTCACCTATTCCGATCCGAAATTCGCCAAGGGCACCTATGACCCGGCCTATTCGTCACAGTGCGGCAACCCGTCCACCGTGTGCGATCTGGTCACCATTGCTGGCCGTGGCACCTTTGCCTCCATCGCCGGCAACCGTCCGGCCCGGTCGGTGAAATTGCAGTATAATCTGCACGCCACCGCCGATGTGCCGGTCTCCGCCGACTGGACCCTGGCTGGCCGCGTTGATGTCAATTATACCGGCCCGACCTATGTCAACAGCCTGAACCTGACCACCTTTGGTGAGCGCACGCTGACCAACCTGCGTCTGGCGCTGGAAAGCGACACCTACTCCATCGCGGCCTGGGTTACCAACCTGACCGACGAGAAGTATAACGCCAACATTATCCAGCAGCCGCGCAACTACAATGTCGGTACCCAGCGCATCATGGAAGTCTACCATGGTGAGGGCCGCCGCTTCGGTGTCACGGCTTCGGCCAAGTTCTGATTTGATGCGGTAACGTTCCCCCTCGGCCCGGTCCGGGGGGGAATTCCTCTTTGCAACATTGGAAGATCAGGCGCCATGACCAGTCAATTCACTTCGCCGCTCCTCTCCCGTCGCGCTGTGGTCGGGGGGCTCGCCGCCGCCGCGCCGCTCGTCATCGCATCACGCGGCTGGGCCACCGGCCCCAAGGAAGTCGATGTGGTCGTGGTGGGTGCCGGCCTTTCCGGCCTGAACGCTGCCTCCATCCTGGAAGGCCAGGGCCTGACCGTTCAGGTCGTTGAGGCCTCTGACCGTGTCGGTGGCCGCCTGCGCACACTTCGGGTCGATGGTTACCAGGCCGAGGTCGGGGCCAGCGAGGTCGGCCTTCTCTATGGCCGCGTACGGGATGCCTGCGGGCGTCTGAATGTCGGTCTCACCGGCGACGGTGCCAAGGGCACCGACTTCATGATCAATGTCGATGGCAGCACCGTCCTGCCGGCTGACTGGAGCAAGTCGCCGATCAACAAGACCCGAGGCCGCGAGCGGGAGTTCCCGCCATTCATCCTGCAGAATCGGCTGATGTACGACTTTCTGCCCTTCAAGCAGACCAACGCCTGGTTGCAGCCCGAGAACATGGCGTTCGACGTGTCTGCGGCTGAACTGATGCGTTCCAAGGGCGTGTCGGAGGCTGCTATCCGGCTGGCGGATATCGACCTCAATGGCGCCAGCCTGGAAAGCGTGTCCGCCCTGTCCATTTTCCGCGACATGGCCCGCGCTCAGGTCGAAGGCTTCAAGGACCCCAACAAGCCGCAATATGGCGGCCCGTCCAGCAATACTGACCGTGCCTATATCGTTGGCGGTTCTGATGTGCTGCCCAAGGCGATGGCAGCCGCGTTGAAGACCCCGGTGCGCCTGAACAGCCCCGTCGTTGCCATCGATCAGACGGACGACAAGGTGAAGGTGCTGCTGTCCAATGGCGATGTCCTGACGGCTCGGTTCCTGGTGATGGCAGCGCCGTTCAGCGCCGTTAGCCGTATCCGTTTCACGCCCGGCCTGCCGGACAATCAGGCGGACGCTGTCGCCGGTGCACGCTATTCTGCGACGACGCAGTTCCATTTCACGATCAAGAAACCCTTCTGGGAGAAGGACGGCCTGCCGCCCTCGATCTGGTCCAACAGCGCCTTCGAACGCGCCTTCGCGCTGAAGAACGCGAAGACCGGCGCTATTGACAGCCTGATCGTCTGGGTGAATGGCGACGGCGCCACCCGTTGGGACGACCGCGACACCGCCAAGCAGGTTGAACTGGTCCTGGCCGATCTGGCCCGCTTGCGCCCGTCTACGGCCGGCGCGTTGGAATACAAGTTCGGCTATAGCTGGGGCCGCAACCCCTATGTGGGCGGCAACAAGCATTATTTCGCACCCGGACAGGTCAAGCGCTTCGCGGCTGACATGGGCAAACCCGCCGGTCGCATCCACTTCGCCGGTGAACATCTGCGGCGCCTGGAACATGGCATGGAAAGCGCCATGGAAACGGGCGAAGTCGCCGCCATGGAGGTCCTTGAAAGGATCTGATGTTGAACGGAAATAGCTCCGGCGGCGACTGCCGCGTAGGGGCCTGAGGAAAACGAACGGCTAAAGCGTGTTTTCGGTCAACGCAAACACGCTTTAGCGGAGGGGTGATGTGATGGAACGACAAGACGGCACGAAGTCGTGGGACAAGGTGTTGGCCTATGGGTTGCCGCTGCTGGTGTTGGTTCATGATCTGCTGACCATGATCCTGCTGCGGTCGGATAAGGCGGCGCCCATTCGCGAACAGCTGCGGGGATGGCATTATTTCCTGGGCACGGCTCTGTTCCTTTATGCCGCCATGCGCCTTTGGCAATGGCTGAAGGGGCGGGCGCCGGGGCCGCAGGTGCCGCTGCCGCCGCGTGCCAAGGCCTGGGTCATGGCCCTGGTCAATGCCACCTACCTGATGTTCTTCGCGGCCCCGCTGCTGGGCGTGCTGGTGGTGTGGAGCCACGGCATGGACCTGCATCTGGGTCCCGTCCCGATCCCGGCCCTGCTGGGTGAAAGCCGCGAAGTCTGGCTGTTCACGGGCTATTTCCATTCCGGGGTCAGCACCAGTCTGCTGGTGCTGAAGCTGGCGGCCCTGCTGACGGCTGTCTGGTTCCTGTTCCGCCACGGACGTGGCCTGCTCGGATCTTTTCCGCCGGGCTTCGGCCTGTTCGTCCTGCTCAGCTTCTCCTCCTCTGTTTTCGCACTATCGACCTTCAAGTCGTATGAGCAGGGACCGGCGACGGTTGCCATCTTCCTTGGTATCTGCGCTGCCATCTGGGGCTTGTCCCGTCTGGTGCGGCGTGGCCGGGTGACGGCTGTGTCCAATCCGGATGCGGTGCGTGGCGTGGTACCGGCGGCGGTGGCGGCCATCGCCATTGTCGTGGTCGGCATGTACGGCCCGCACATGCTGTTCCGCGTCTCCCCCTTCGCGCAGGGGCAGCGGGTGGAAGCTGCGGCCCATGTCACCTCGCATGAGGCGCCCCTGGTTATCGAGCAATTGCCGCCTGAAACAGACTTTGAACGCAAGGTCCGGGCCGAGACGTTCAAATGGTGTACCTTCTGCCACACCATGAACAAGGGCGGGGCGCATATGGTCGGCCCCAACCTCTATGGCATCATGGGTCAGAAGATCGCCACCGTCCCCAACTTCCCCTATGGCGACAGTCTGGCCGCCCATGGCAAGGCCGGGGAGGTCTGGACGGATGAGAGCCTGGCGAAGTTCCTGGCCAATCCCGACGCCTTCGCCCCCGGCACTTCCATGGTCGTGTCGTCGGGCAACATCACGGACCCGGAAACGCAGAAGGCGCTGATCACCATCTTGAAGCGCGAAACCGGGTCTGCCGCACCCTGACCCTTCCTGATCTTGATATCCGCCAAGCGACGGCCCGCCCCCACAGGCGGGCCGTTTTGCATTGGTAAGAGAGGGAGTCGGGCGACGCCAATCCGCACAGCGGTCAAACGGGTCTCCGCTGATGGTCGCGGGCCACGGTTCCGGTACTGCTGACATAGAAATTTGACCGCTTCCAAAACAGGGGGATGCGATGGGTTACCGTTTGGGCGTCGATGTGGGTGGTACCTTCACCGACCTGCTGTTGTTCAATGATACGACGGGCGCCTTCTGGCGGCACAAGACCCCGTCGACCCCGGCCGACAGTTCCGTCGGCATTCTGAATGGCGTTACCGCCATTTGTGAAAAGGCGGGGATCACCCCGGCTGATGTGGAATTCTTCCTGCATGGAACCACGGTCGCCACCAACGCCGTGCTGGAAGGCAAGGGTGCCAAGGTTGGCCTGATCGTCACCGAGGGTTACCGCCAGATCATGCAGATCGCGCGCTCCTTCGTGCCGGGTGGTCTGGCCGGCTGGATCGTCTGGCCGAAGCCGGAGCCGCTGGCCCGGCTGGAGGACACGTTCGAGATCAAGGGCCGCATGGATGCCCAGGGTAACGAACTGCGCCCCATCGACGAGGCCAATATCCGCGAAGCCCTGCTGAAGCTGAAGGCGAAGGGCGTGGAGGCGGTCACCGTCTCCCTGATCAACGCCTATCTGAATGGCGCGCATGAGAAGCGTGTGGGCGAACTGGTGGCGGAGATTCTGCCGGGCGTGCCCGTGTCGCTGTCTCATGAGGTCCTGCCCGAGATGCAGGAATATGAGCGCACGCTGACCACGGTGGCCAATGCGTCGGTTCGCCCCATCGTGGGCCGCTATGTCCGCAACCTGCGTGAAAAGCTGCGGTCGGCCGGGTTCGCCGGATCGCTGTCGCTGCTGCGCTCCGATGGCGGCCTGATGTCGTCGGAGAAGTCGGAAGAACATCCCGTCTCCCTGCTGATGTCCGGCCCTGCCGGCGGTGTCACAGGTGCGCTGTGGGTCGGTGCCAATTCCGGCATCCGCAACATCCTGACGCTGGATGTGGGCGGTACCTCGACCGACGTGGCCCTGATTGAAAATCTGGACCCGCGCCGGGTGCGCACGACGGAGGTCGGGCATCTGGCCGTCCGCGCGTCGTCGCTGGATGTGAAGACGGTGGGGGCCGGCGGCGGCTCCATCGCCTATGTGCCGGAACTGACCAAGGCCCTGCGCGTCGGCCCGCAATCGGCCGGTGCCGTGCCGGGCCCGGTAGCCTATGGCAAGGGCGGTACCCTGCCGACCGTCACCGACGCCAATGTCGTCCTGGGCTACCTGCCGGAGGCGCTGCTGGGCGGCACCTTCAAGCTGGACCGGGAAGGGGCGAAGAAGGCGGTGCAGACCATCGCCGATACGCTGGGCATCGATCTCTACGCCGCCGCGCGCGGCATCATCGACATCGTCAACGAGAACATGTTCGGCGCGCTGCGCATGATCTCGGTCCAGCAGGGCTATGATCCGCGCGACTTTGCCCTGATGGGCTTTGGTGGTGCCGGCCCGCTGCATGTCAACGCCGTGGCCCGGCTGATGGGGTCGTGGCCGGCGGTGTCGCCCGTCTCCCCCGGTGTGCTGTGCGCGTTGGGCGATGCGACGACCCGTATGCGTACCGAAACCGCCCGTTCCTTCTCCCGCCGGTTCGACGAGACGGAGGAGGCGGAGGTGATCGCCGTGCTGGAAGCGATGGCTGCACAGACGCGGGATGAGCTGAAGGCCGAGGGCATCAAGGATGCCGACATCACAAGCCTGTTCGAGATCGACGTGCGCTATGAAGGCCAGGCCTTCGAGGTGCCGCTGTCCATCGATCCGGAGACCCTGCGTCGTGACGGTCTGGCCGGCGTGACCAAGCGCTTCGACGAAGAGCATCACCGTCTGTTCACCTTCAACATGCCCTCGCCGCATGAGTTGGTTAACCTGCGTGCGGTCGCCCTTGGTCCGGTGCTGGACCTGCCGGCGGCAGAGCTGCCCAAGGGCAATGGCGATCCGTCGGCAGCCAAGATCCGCGATCATGAGCTGTGGATGGATGGCAAGATGGTGCCCGCAATCATCTATGACCGTGCCAAGCTGAAGGCCGGCGACCTGATCCCGGGTCCCGCCATCGTCATCGAAATGGACAGCACGACGCTGATCGAGGCCGGTTGTGACGGCCTGGTCGACCGCGTTGGCAATATCCTGATCAACCCGCGCTGAAGGGGAGTCTGATCCATGGCCGCGACTATCATCCAGACCAACAACGCCCCCTTCAACAAGGTCAGCATCGACCCGGTGACCCTTGAGGTCATCGAGAACGCCCTGCGCAATGCCCGTATCGAGATGGATGCGACGCTGGTGCGTACCGCCATGTCGCCCGGCATCCGTGAACAGGGCGACGCCTTCCCCCTGATCGCCGACCGCACGGGTCAGATGATCGTGGGGCAGTTCGGTTCCTATATCGGCCCCTTCCTGGAAGGGTTCGATGGCACCGTCGAGGAAGGCGACATGATCATGCTGTCCGACCCGTACTCGGTCGGCGGCGCCATCAGCCATCTGAATGACTGGCTGGTCCTGCTGCCGGTGTTCAAGGATGGCCGTCTGGTCGCCTACACCTCCATGTTCGGTCACCAGTCGGACATTGGCGGCAAGGTCGTGGGGTCGATGCCCATCGACGCCACTTCGATCTTCGAGGAAGGGGTGCGTATCCCGCCCATCAAGATCTACAAGAAGGGCGTCTATAATGACGACGTGATCAAGCTGATCATGGCGCAGACGCGCAAGCCCGACTGGTGCACCGCCGATCTGAACGCCCTGATCGCGTCCTGCCGTGTGGCTGCCCGCCGCGTGGTGGAAATGTGCGAGCGCTTTGGCGACGATGTCTTCGCCGCCGCGACGGACGAACTGCTGGCCCGTAACTACCGCGCCATGAAGCAGCTGATCGCCAGCTCCATCAGCGAGGAGAAGGTCAGCTTCGAGGATTATATCTGCGACGACGGTATGGGCTTCGGCCCCTACAAGATCCGCTGCACCATGCATCGCGAAGGCGATATCGTGGTGCTGGATTTCGACGGTACCGATCCGCAAAGTCCGGCCTCGATCAACTTCTTCCTGAATGAAAACATGCTGAAGATGTTCTTCGGCATCTACCTGATCATGGTCTTCGACCCGCAGGTGCTGTTCAATGACGGCTATTACGACCTGATCCGGGTGAAGATCCCCGAAGGCTCGCTGCTGAAGCCGAAATTCCCGGCCGCCTTGTCGGGCCGCACCCACGCGCTGGGCCGGCTGTTCGACATCATGGGCGGGCTGCTGGGCCAGAAGACGCCGGAATTCCTGAACGCCGCCGGCTTCTCCTCCTCCCCGCATTTGTTCTATTCCGGCTATGACGCCAAGGGCCGCTGGTTCCAGCTGTTCCAGATCGGGTTCGGCGGCATTCCGGGCCGTCCGCTGGGCGATGGGCCGGACGGGCACTCGCTGTTCCCCGGCTTCACCAATGTCCCGAACGAGTTCCTGGAGCGGTACTTCCCACTGGTCATCGAACGGTATGAAACGGTGGCCGACAGCGGCGGTGCGGGCCTGCATCGCGGCGGTAACGGCATCATCATGTCCTACCGCTTCCTGGCATCCGGCACCATCGCCATCCATGATGACCGCTGGTTCACCATGCCGTGGGGCGTGAATGGGGGCGAACCCGGTGCGCGCGCCCGCAAGATCCTGGAAAAGCCCGACGGCACCCAGATCGTGGTGGGCAACAAGCTGGAGAACCTGACCATCGAGGCCGGTGACCAGTTGCATTTCATCACCTGGGGCGGTGGCGGCTGGGGCGACCCGCTGCTGCGGGAGCCGACCTTGCTTGAGCTTGAGCTGGAGCGTGGTCTGGTCACGGTTGAAGGTGCCAAGCGTTACGGTGTTGTGCTGGTCGATGGCAAGGTCGATGCCGCCGCCACTGAGGCGTTGCGGACCCAGATGCGGGCGGAGCGGGGGCCGGTGACGTCGGTCTTCAACTACGGCCCCGACATCGACACGCTGCGCGCCAACAGCCTGGCGGAAACCGGCTTGCCGGCGCCCAAGCCGCCGGTGAAACTGGCGCATTTCGCGGCGTGATTTGGGGGGTGGTAGTTCCCTCACCCTCCCAAACGCTGACGCGTTTGGGCCCCTCCCTCTCCCGCCAAGCGGGCGAGGGGCGGAATTTCTACCCTCGCCCACAAACGTGGGAGAGGGAGGGGCCCGGCGGCGTCAGCCGACGGGAGGGTGAGGGAACCACGTTCTTCTTGTTACAAATACGGTCCCAATCCTGACGGAGCATTCCATGGCCCCCCTGTCCCGCCGCCTGTTCCTGCTGTCCGCCACGGCGCTGACGGTTCTGCCGGCCTGGGCGGCGCCTGCCGACCTGACCGTCAAAACCCCCTCGGGCCGCGCGGTTGCCGTCAGTGTCTGGAAGGCAGTGGGCAAGGAGACGGGGCGTATCCTGTTCTCCCACGGGGCCGCGTCGGCGCCCTGGAAATATCAGCCGCTGGTCGATGCCTGGACCAAGGCCGGCTACAGCGTCTATGCCCCTCTGCATGTGGATAGCACCGACCATCCCGACCGTGCGAATTTCCAGGGTATGGCCAGCTGGCCGGCGCGGATCGAGGATGTGCGGGCCTTGGCCGACCATCTGGGCGGTCCCTATATCGCCGCCGGCCATTCCTATGGCGCGCTGGTGGCCCTGTGCCTTGGCGGGTCGGCCATTGCCGTGCCGCCGGAGGTGAAGACGCCGCTGCGTGACCCGCGCGCTGTTGTCTCTCTGGCATTCTCCCCGCCCGGTGCCGGTATGGGCTTCATCAAGGCGGGTGACTATGCGCCGCTGGCCATACCTGCCCTGATCCAGACGGGCGACAAGGATGTGCCGCCGGGTCCCGGTGGCGACTGGAAAAGCCATCTGCTGCCTTATGACGAAGCAGCCCCCGGCGGCAGCCGTTATGCCCTGGTGCTGGATGGGGTGGACCATTATTTCGGCGGCGGCATCTGCCGGCCCGAACTGCCGGGACCGGTGCAGGGCGAGCAGCTGGCCGTCGCCGCCGAGCTGTCGGTACTGTTCATGCGCGCCCATGCGGGCGGCGACAAGGCGGCATTGGCCAGCTTGAATGGCCGGCTGTCGGATAAGGGTCCGGCCCGTTTAACGGTCAAGTAACCGGGGCCGCCCCCGCCGCGCGGGCTTGACCAGCCCGTCCCGGTTCAGCAAAGCCAGCGCCGCAGTGGCCGTCCCACGGCAAACGCCGTAATGGGCGGCCAAACCCATTTGCGTGGTTGGCACGTCCACGGCCCGATTGCCCAGCAATTCCGCGCGCAGCAGCATGTAAAGCCGGTAATAGGCCGGGATCATCATCACGACCTCCGGAATGCCGGCGGCGGCATCCAGGCTGCGGCGAAGGGTCTGGTTGTCGAGTGAAAGCTGCATCAACGGTTCAGACGGGTTCCAAAGACAAGCCCGCCACCCACAGGGGGACCGTGGGTGGCGGCAGTTTAGGGAGAAAACAGCAATCGGATGCAAGGAAAGGGAGGCTTACGCCTCCGCGATTTCCTCGATGGTGCGGTTGAAACGTTCCTTGGTGTCGGCTTCCGCCGCTTCACGCGCTTCCTTGCGCATCAGGTAGAAGATCCGATCCAGGAAATCCTGGCGCCAGGCCTCGCGCGCTTCCAGCGCGTCTTGGTCCAGCACCAGGGTTTCGACCCCGGCGGCCAGATCCAGGCCCTTGGTCTTGGCATAGCGTTCGACACTGTCCAGACGGTCATGCAGAACGGAAATCTCGTTCGCCAGGACCAGGACCATAGACATGGCCTGATCCATGCCGGGGGCGTCATAGAATTGCGGGCGCTTGCCCTTGGCATCCTTGACGACATGCGGGCGGTTGGCGGTGCTGGTCATCAGGCGGCATCCTTGGCGGCAACGGATTTCTGCTTCTGGGCGATGAACACTTCCCAACCGCCGCCCGGCGCATATTCACCGGCGGTGAATTCACGTTCCGCCACGGCGCTGGCGGCATCCTGGCTGTAACCGGAGGCCTCGCTGGCGGCGAATTCCATGACGGCCATGGGGGCAGTGTCGAACTTGGCGTCGGCCCGGTCGAACCCGGCCTTCTGGGCCAGATCGAACTGGTCCATCTCGCGCATCGCGCCCCAGAAGGGCTCGTTATTGTACCAAGTTTCGTTATCCAGGATGAACTGGGTGAACGGGTCCATCAGGTCAAACGGCGGCAGGTCGGCATGGATCATCAGACCGCCCGGCGACAGCAGCCGGTGGCATTCCTTGAAGATGCGCGGCATGGCCTTGGCCGACGTCTCATGCAGCAGGATATGGCTGACCACCAGATCGAAATGCCCGTCGGGGAAACGCGTTTCCTCCGCGTTCATCTGCGCGAAATTCACCTCCAGCCCCAGGCCGGCAGCCCGCGCATGGGCATAGCGCACGCAAGGCCCGCCGACATCAATGCCCCAGACCTCGGCATCGGGGAACAGTTCCTTATAGGGCAGGGTGGCGTGACCCACGGTGCAGCCCATGTCCAGGATACGCTTTGGCTTGAAGTCCGGCACGCGGCGCTTCAGGTAGTTGCAGACCGAACGGCCCATATCGTCGTTCAGCGGCCCCATATAGCCCATGGCGTAGAGATACACGCCGCGGTCATACAGAGCGCCGGCGGAAATGTCTTTCTCCGCGACTTCCGTGGCATAGCCGCCGGGCATGCAATGGATATCCAGCGCCGTGATATAGCGCGGGACCACGAACCCTTCGGGAATATCCAGCACCGCGCCCGACTTCGCCGACAGTTCGGCAGCCTTCTCAATCAGCTCCGGCAATTGCCGGTCAATGCTGACATTGGTGGCCTCCCACAGCAGTTCCTGTGCGATGCGGTTGGCAGATGCGTAATGCTGGAAATACAGATCGCGAACCATGCCGCCACGGATATCGCGGCGGTCGGCAGGGGCACGGCCATGCTGTGCCTCGAATGCCGGTGCCACCCGGTTGCGGTAGATCGGCGTCAGACCCGGCAAAAGCTTCTGTTGAATGAAATTCTTGAAGCTTTTGGTGAATTCCTGGCGCGCCGCCTCGTCATGCGTGGCGGTGGGCAGCGCTGGATGCGCCTGTTGCTGGAACGTATTAAGCATGACCGCTCCCGGATCGGTGATGGTTGCTTGGAAAACCCTGGTCCGATTGAAGGGCCGGACCGGGATGCGGGCAAAGGCCGGTGCCCCCGAATGTCCACCTGGTGGATATTTATGGGCATGATCGTTTCCAGCCTGAATTCTTCCGCGCCAGATTTGATCACGACAAGGGAGGCGGTGCCACGCCTTCCATTCAGAACAATGGGAGTTCCGGGATCATGAGCGGACCTGAATTGACGCGTCGTCAAAGCTTGGGGCTGGCGGCCATGGCTGCTGCTGCCGGTGCGGTCGGTGCGGTCGGTGCTGGCGTGTCGGCGGCTTCTGCGGCCTCGTCGGCCACGCCGTCTTTCCAGACTAAGATCGATTTCAAGGACCCGAAATGGAACCGGGACTCCTATGTCCGTCTGGACGCCGATCTCGACCCGACCAAGGAAAAGATCGGCTGGTTCCGGGGCAATGTCTATGGCGTGCGGGATAACGAGCCGGTGCGCACCCTGTTCATCCTGGACGGGTTCAGCTTTGTGCGCACCAAGCGTCTGGAAGACGGGTCCTATCGCCGCATGCTGCGTGAGATCGGCTTCTACCGCGATGCCAAGACTGGGGAAATCCTGAAGACTTGGCACAACCCGTACACGAACGAGGATGTGCGCGTCGTTCCCATCGCCAACGATCCCTACAATTTCACGATTGGTGAGTTCCGGCCGCAGCCGCCTTCCTATGGCGGGCTGAACAAGGACAAGCCGCCGCCGGAGCCGTTCCTGCTGGATTGGCGTTATGGCCCGGATGACACGGTGATCCTGACCACCGACATCCACCTGTTCTACCCCAACGCGTTGCAGCCAGATAAGTGGGTGCGCGAGTCGGGTGGCGCCTTCAACCGCGTCTCCGAGCTGTTCACCTATGTGATCAAGCGCAAGGATCTGGAGAACCCCAAGCTGACGCACGTGAAGGCGGTTGGTTCCTGGTCGCGCATCACGCCGTGGCTGCCCTGGATGCTGATGGGGCAGGCACCGGGCCACATCTCCTATTTCTGCTCCTTCGGCGCCTATGACAGCGTGAACGACATCCCGGCCGATATCCGGGAAGCCGCCCGCGCCATGGACCCGAAATGGCTGGCCGCCCCGATGGAGGATTACGGTCCGTCGCTGTCCAGCATCGAGAACTACGCGCGGTTCCAGACGCCGGCCCCCGTGCCGGCCGGATGGACCCCGCCGCAGCCGCCGCCACCGCGTACGCTGCCGCCGATGCCGCCCAAGTGAGTGCGTGAAGGGGCGGGCGGGTGCTACGGTGCCCGCCCGCCCTTTTTCTTTTTGACGACGTAGCGACCTATTCAAGGATCACCAATGACCGCCGCCATTACCGATGCGCCCCCGCCCGCCGCCGGCCGCCTGGGTCTTCTGTCTCAGGTTGGCTATGGCGCGGGCCAGGTGGCGGGACAGGTGTTCCGCGACGTGCCGTCGCTGCTGCTGCTGTTCTTCATGACCACGGTTCTGGGGATCGAGCCGGCGCTGGCCGGTGTGGCTATCTTCGTGCCGAAACTGGTCTGGGGTGTCGGCTGCGATCTGCTGGTCGGTGTTCTGTCCGACCGCTGGAAGCACCGGTTCCATCGCCGCTGGTGGCTGCTGGCCGGCGTCATCGGGTCGCCCATGGCTTTTCTGCTGCTGTTCCATGTGCCGGCTGATCTGTCCACGGCAGGCCGTGTTGCCTATGTGGCGAGCGCGTTCAGCCTGTATATGGCGGTGTTCGCCAGCTTCTCCGTTCCCTATCTGGCCATCGCCGGTGAATTGTCGGACGATCCGCATCAGCGGACCGTGCTGATGGCTTGGCGGTTGGTGTTCACGGCTGCCGGTGTATTGATCGGCGGGGCGGTGGCGCCGGGCGTGGTGCAGTATCTGGGCGGTGGGCAGCCGGGATATGAGGGCATGGCCCGCGTCCTGGCCGTGATCTGCCCCCTCTCTCTGCTGATCGCCTTCTTCGGCGCGGGCCGTGCGGCCCGGCAGGCGGGTCGGGCGCCGGCGGTGGAGACGGGCACGCGCATGACCTTCTCGGCGGCCATCTCTGTGCTCGCGGCCCCGCGTTTCTCCGTGCTGCTGGCGTCCAACCTGCTGCAATTGATCGGGTCGGGCATGGCCTATGCGTCCATGCTGTATTTCCTGACCTACAATATGGGGCAGGGGGCGGCGGCGCTGCAGCTCATCGGCGGTCTGATCGTGGCGGTCTGCGCCGGCATCATCGTGGCCCAGCCCCTGTGGGTGGCTCTGGCCAAGCGGGTGGGCAAGAAGCCGGTCTATGTGCTGTCGGCCATCGGCTATGGTGTTACCTATATTGCCTGGTCGCAGAATGCCCAGTCGGGCATCCCGGTCGCCTATGTGTTCTGCGTGGTGGCGGCGCTGTTCAATTCCGGCTGGGCGTTGCTCAGCTTTTCCATGATGTCGGATATCGCCGGCGAAGACCGCGCCAATGCCGGGCTTTACTCGGCCGCCTGGGTGGCGGTGGACAAGATCGGCTTCGCCCTGGGTGGCACCTTGCTGGTTGGGCTTGTCCTGTCGGGCTTCGGCTTTGACGTGGCGCGGTCCATGGCGGGGCTGCCGCAGGAACCACGCGCCCTGACCGGCGTGATGCTGGCCTTCGGGGTCTTGCCCGGTCTATTCAATCTCATCGCGGCGGCCCTTTATGGCCGCTACGGTCGCCACTGACAGCAACGCGGGAAAGCGGATATCCATGGGCAAGATCGAGGAATTCCGGCGCGGCTGGTCATTGATCCTGGCGGCGGCGACGGGTGTGGGCCTGGGCATCACGGGCCTGACCTTCTACACGCTGGGCATCTTCATCGGACCGCTGACCCAAGAGTTCGGCTGGTCCCGCACCTCGCTGGCCTCTGCCACCATTCTGACCACTCTGACAACCCTTCTGCTGGGCCCTGTTGTGGGCCGTCTGGCCGACCGGTTCGGTGGGCGGACCGTGGGGCTGGTGTCCCTGGTGGGGCTGGCCGCCGGTCTGGGTGGATTGAGCCTGATCGGGGCGGAGCTGTGGAGTTTCTATCTGGCCTTCGGCATCGCCATGGTGCTGGGCGCCGGCACGCTGCCCATCGTCTGGACCCGCGCCGTCAATGCCGGGTTCGACAAGGCGCGCGGCATGGCGCTGGGCCTGACCCTGACGGGGACCGGCGTGGTCGCCATCCTGGCCCCGCCCTACACACAATGGCTGATCGCCGACCATGGCTGGCGCACCGCCTATCTGGGGCAGGCCGCACTGGTTCTGGCCATCGGCCTGCCGGTTGTGTGGCTGCTGTTTCATGAAGTGGGTGGTGCCAAGCATGCCGCAGCGGCTACAACCCTGACCCGCCCCGGCCTGACCGCCGCCGCCGCCCGCCGGTCACGGCAGTTCTGGATGCTGGGTGTCGGTTTTCTGTTCGCCTCCTTCGCTGTATCCGCCCTGATCGTGCATCTGGTTTCCATCCTGTCGGGTGGCGGGATGGAGCGGGCCAGCGCCGTTTGGGCCGCCAGCCTGCTGGGCTTTGCCATCATCGCGGGCCGGTTGGGTATCGGCGTGCTGGTCGATCGCTTCTACGCACCTGCCGTGGCCTTCAGCATCCTGGCCATCGCTGGGGCTGCCTGTTTCCTGCTGATGCTGGCGGGCGGCAGTCTGCCGTTGGCCCTTGCCGCTGTTGTGCTGATCGGTCTGGCGGCAGGGGCGGAGGTTGATCTGGTTGCCTATCTGGCCAGCCGCTATTTCGGCCTGCGTGCCTATGGGGAGATTTATGGCTGGCAGCTCGGCTTCTTTGCGCTGGGTGCCGGGTTGGGACCGATGGGTGTGGGGCGTCTTTATGATGCGACCGGTTCTTACACGGTCGGCCTGATCGCCTGCGCCGTCGGGTTTGGCGTTGGGTCGGTGCTTATCGGGCTGTTGGGCCGCTATCCGGAGCGGTTCGAGGAATAATCATGACCGCTGTCCGGACAAGGTGCATCGCGGGTCCAGCCGATCCGGCGTGATCCTGTCACTGTGTCTTCAACAGATGCATTCTCCAGGGAAACCAATATCATGCCGGATATCGCCGCCGTCACCTCGGACCTCCTGCCGCGTCTGCGCGCGGTTCTGGGGGATGGTGCCGTCCTGACCGATGCCGAAAACCTGTCCTTCTTCGCCCAGGATGTGCATTCCATCGGCGCGCCCTTGCTGGCCGTCATCCGGCCTGCAACGCGCGAGGCACTGACGGGCGCGTTGAAGCTGCTGCATGCGGTGGGGGTCGCGGTGGTGCCGCGTGGTGGTGGCATGTCCTATTCCAACGGCTATCTGGCGGGTACGGCTGGTGCCGTGCTGCTGGATACCGGCGGCCTGGATCGGATTGTCGAGATCAATGCCGACGACATGTATGTCGTGGCCGAAGCGGGCGTGACTTGGGCCGCACTGGATGCAGCCCTGGCACCGCTGGGCCTGCGTACACCCTTCTGGGGACCGTTCTCCGGCATCCGCGCCACCCTTGGCGGGACCATGTCGCAGAATGCCGTCACTTACGGCACCGGCACCTTCGGCACGGCAGTGGACAGTCTGCTGGGGCTGGAGGTGGCGCTGGCCGACGGGTCGGTTCTGCGCACCGGCTCCTGGGCGCAGCCCAACAGCGCTCCGTTCTTCCGCCATTACGGCCCAGACCTGACCGGTCTGTTCAGCGGCGATGCCGGCGCCTTGGGCATCAAGACGGCGGTCGCCCTGCGCCTGGTCCGCCGCCGGCCCATCAATACCGGCATCTCCTTCGGCTTCCAGACCTTCGATCAGATGCTGGGCGCCATGGCCGCCGTGGCGCGCGAAGGGGTGGCGTCAGAGGCATTCGGCCTGGACCCGTTCCTGCAAAAGCAGCGCCTGGGTATGGGCGATCTGAAATCCGATCTGAAGATGCTGCTGGCCGTGGGCCGCGCGGGACGCGGGCCGATTGAGTCGCTGCTTCAGATGGCCAAGATCGTCATTGCCGGGCGCGGCTTCCTGGACGGCATCAACTATTCCGCCCATTACACGGTCGATGCCTTTGACCGGGACGAGGAACGGTCCATGCTGCGCCGGATCCGGGCTGCGGCGGAACCGTTCGGCAAGGAGATCGAGAACTCCATGCCGACCCTGGTCCGTGCCTATCCCTTCCCGCCGCTGAACCATATCCTGGGGCCGAAGGGGGAGCGTTGGGTGCCCGTCCATGGCATCCTGCCCTTCAGCCGGGTGGCTGCCTTCCGTGCCGATCTGGACGCGCTCTACGCCCGCCACGCGGCGGACATGACGCGGTTGAAGATTCTGGCCGCCGCCATGTTCTCCACTATCGCCACCCATGGCTTCCTGTACGAACTGGCCTTCTATTGGGAGGATGAGCGCGCCGCTTTCCATGACCGCATCCTGGAACCGGACGCGGCGAAGAACCTGCCCCGCTATCCCGCCAATCCGGAGGGGGCGGCCCTGATGCGGCAGCTCAAGAAGGAATGCGTGGCACTTTATGCCAAGCATGGCGCCGCCCATTTCCAGGTCGGGCGGCTGTATCCCGTGACCGAGGCGATGAACCCGGTGACGCGTGCGGTCCTGGGTGCCGTGAAGGCCAAGGTGGACGGCGCCGGATTGATGAATCCGGGTGCCCTGGGGCTGTAACCGGCCGGTGGGGGAGGGGGCATCCCCTCCCCATTGTGCCTTACGGCAGAACCACCTGCCGGATCACCCGACCGGCCGCCAACTCATCCATCAGACGGTTGATCTCCGACAGCGGCGCTGTCCCGCTCAGCAGCCGATGCACGGGCAGCCGTCCGGCCCGCCACAGGCCGATATAGCGCGGCACGTCGCGTGACGGGATGGAGGAACCCATATAGCTGCCCATCAGCACCTTGCCTTCGGCCACCAGCGAGACCGCCGGGAAGCTCAGCATCTCCGCCGGGTTGGGCAGGCCGACGGTGACGGTGCGCCCGCCCCGGCGGGTGGATTTGTAGGCGGCGGCCAGCACGGCGGCCTTGCCCGCCGTCTCAATCGCGACATCGGCCCCACCCCCCGTCAGGTCGGCGATGGCCTGGGCCGCGTCGGCGGGCGCCACGGCGGCGGCGGCACCCAGTTCCAGGGCCAGCTTGCGCTTATCTTCGATGGGATCGACGGCGATGACCGGGTTGGCCCCGGCGGCCACGGCGCCCAGCAGCGATGACAGGCCGACCCCGCCCAAGCCATAGACGACGACGCTTTCGCCTGGCTTCACAGCGGCGGTGTTCATCACGGCACCGACACCGGTCAGCACGGCGCAGCCAAACAGGGCCGCGATTTCCGGGGCGATATCGGACGGAATCTTCACGGCGGAGCGCTGGTCCACCACGGCATGGGTGGCAAAGGCCGACACGCCCAGGTGATGGTTCACCTCTTTGCCCGGCAGTTCCATGATCCGCCGCCCGCCGCGCAGCAGCCGTCCCTCGCCATTGGCCGTTGCCCCCGGCTGGCAGAGATAGCCTTCGCCAGCCCCACAGCAGGCGCATTGCCCGCAGGCCGGCAGGAAGGCCAGGACCACGCGGTCGCCCGGCTTGAACGGGCTATCAGGATCGCCCGTTTCCATCACCGTCGCCGCTGCCTCGTGCCCCAGAGCCATGGGCATGGGACGGGGACGGTCGCCATTGATCACCGACAGATCGGAATGGCACAGGCCGGCGGCATCGATGCGTACCAGCAATTCACCAGGACGCGGCGGGGCCAGTTCCACCTCTGCCAGACGCAGCGGCCGGCTGTCGGCATAAGGGCCGGGCAGGCCGATCTGGTCCAGGATGGCGGCGGTGATACGCATTTGGCGAATCCTTGTTGCTTGGACGGTGGCTCTCACACCGGGACAAAGCGGACAATGCCGATCATGCCCCGGATTGTGGCATAATGGTAAGTCAACTCGGTGGATGCCCAATGACCAGCCGGGCGGCCTCGGTCCCGGCCAGACGGCCCAGCGTGACCGCCGCACAGATGCCCATCGCCGGCAGGTAGCCCCAGCAGGAAGGCCCTGAAACCGACCGCGCGGCCCCGCCACAGGCGAAAAGATTGCGCAGGGGCTGTCCACTGGTGGTCAGAACGCGCCCGTGCCCATCGGTGCGCAATCCACCCTGTGTATGATAGATGGCCCCGCGCAGGCGCAGCGCACGGAACGGCGCTTCCGGCACGGGATCTGTCCAGCGGCGCCCCTGGCTGTCTGGGCGGCCTGCGGCCTTCGCGGTGCGAATATCGTCCAGGCAGGCGGCCAGACGGGCCGGATCGGCGCCGATGCGCAGCGCCAGATCGGCCACACTGTCGGCGGCGCGCGCGGCGTTCAACTCCCGCAACTGTACGCTTTCGGGGATGTGGGCGCAGGCCTGCTCAATCCGCTGGTCGAACACGACCCAGGCCCTTCCATCGGGTTGCGCCAATACCGGATGCACGACCGCTGAAATATCGTCGGTTTCGTCGATGAAACGGTCGCCATGTTGATTGACCAGGAAGCCGCCTTCCAGGATGAAACCCGGCGGCAGCGTCACCCCCTGCGGGTCGGTCAGCATGCCATACCCCTGATAGGCGCCCATATCGGCGAGATCGGCACCCAGGGCCGCGCCCAGGCGGATGCCCAGGCCGTCGCTGCCCTCATGTCCGTGATAATGGGCGTCACCGGCATCGGGGATGTGGGTGCGCACCATATCGCGGTTGCCGGCAAATCCGCCTGTCGCCAGGATCAGAGTATCGCAGCCGATGGCTTCCCGGCTGCCGTCGGGCCGTTCGATCACGATGCCGGCGACCCCGCCCGCGCCATCATCAGTAATCTCGACCAGCCGCGCCTGATGGATCACATCCACCCCGGTCTCTTCCAGGCGGCGGTGGAGATACATCAGGGTATCGTTGCCGCTGCGCCCCGGCCAGCCATGGACGCGCAGCCGCGAATGGCCGAACGCCGCCTTGAAGCGGACATCCAGCTCATAGGGAAGGCCATGCTGTTCGACCAGCCAGTCCAGGGTCGGGCCTGCCCCATCGGCAATGGCGCGGGCCAGCACCGGGTCGGTTCGCGCTCTCGTCTTGGCCATGATGTCGGCATACAGAATGTCGCCATCATCATGAATGCCCAGGCGCTTCTGCGCCGCCGTACCGGCGGCACAGAGCAGGCCCTGCGACATGGATGTCGTGCCGAAGGGCACGGCATCCTGCTCGATCAACAGCACATCCGCCCCGGCATCGCGGGCGGCAAGGGCGGCGACGGCACCCGCCGCCCCACCGCCCGCAACGATCACCGGTATGGAATAGTCGAACTGCATGGCCGTACGGATCAGGTGTTCGGGGCGCTGGTGTTGGTGAAATTCTTCCAGTCGCTGGTGACGAACACTTCGTCGATCAGGGTGCGCTGGAAGCACTTGCCGCCCTTGTACCAATGCCAGGTGCGCGACCGGAACTTGCCGCAATCGGAAATCTGGATCATCTCGTAGAGATACAGGTCATCATCGCCCTTGCGGGTCCAGTGCAGGCAGGTGGAGCGGTTGAAATCGTCCGGCTTCATGGCGGCCGCCCAACCCTTGATCAGGTCATTGTCCCACCAGATGCGGCCATCGGCATAAGAGGCGGGGAAGTCGCGTACGTCAGTGCGACCATCTTCCCAGAAATAATGGTTGGTCTGATGGTACGGGAACTCGCCATCTTCCTTCAGGCGGCAGATCAGGCGCGAGCGGTGTTCATCGACAAGCTTGCCCGTTTCCGCACTGTAATAGCGGTACCAGCCTTCCCAGACGCCCTCATTGCGGGCCAGCAGAGGCATGTCACGGCGCAGTTCGGCGACATTATTGCTCATATCCAGAAATCCTTATGCTTGTGAGTGTCGGATCAACGCAGATCGACGGTGACCTTGCCCATTGACCGCCCGGAAAGCAGGTGCTCCACAGCGTCCGGCACCTGGGCCAGACCTGTGAACGGCGTGTCATCGAAGGTGACGGTGATTTTGCCAGCGGCGTGCAGACTGAACAGTCTTTCGCGTGCGGCTGGCCACAGGTCGGTCAAACGGCCATTCATGAAGCCGCGTACCGACGCGCCCTTATAGTAGAGCTTGTTGCCGACGCGCGGTGCCGTGACGATTTCCGGCTTGCCGTCCAGGTCCTGGGCCGCCCCCACCACCACAACGCGCCCCAGCGGGGCGACATTGTCCAGGAAGGCATCGAAGATCGCGCCGCTGACGGTATCAACGGCCAAATCCAGGGCATCCCGGAACTCCGTGGACAGGACCTGGGCCACATCCTCCCGCTTGTAATCAATGACCCGGTCGGCGCCCAAGGACCGGACGAAGGCCGATTTCCGCTCACCCCCACAGACGGCGACCACCCGCGCACCGGCCAGCTTGGCCAGTTGCACCAGCAGATGGCCAAGACCGCCCGCCGCCGCCGAAATGGCAACCGTCTCCCCCGCACGCAGCCCGCCGACATGTTCCAGCGCCAGCAACGCCGACACGCCGGTGGAGGCCAGCGCCAGATAGTCGCGATGGGCCGAGGGGGCCGGGATGAACTGCGTCGCGGGCGCAATGTTTGCCTGACGATAGCCGCCGGTGAAGCGGTTGGTGGCGGCGGCATCACCGGGCTTGAAGCCCGTTACTCCCTCGCCCACCGCCTCCACCACGCCGATGGCCTCCACCCCCGTCCAGGTGGGCATGGGGATGCGGATATAATCCACGGCGTTACGCGCGATCTGGGTATCGAAGATACCGTTGACGCCGCACCAATGGTTGCGCACTCGGATTTCACCGGGACCCGGATCGCGCAGCGGCTGATCCACGATATCCGCCGCCTCGCGGAAGCTTTGTGCGAAGCGGACCTGTTGCAGGGCCTTGTAGGTCTGGCTCATTTCAGCCCCTTGGCAAAGCCCAGCACGCCGGGGTTCAGGAGGCGGGCGGGGTCCACCACATCCTTCAGCGCATCCAGAACCGCCTGACTGGCCTCATCCCGGCTCTCACGATAGGGGTAGGAGCGGCCAACCTGAAAATGACCGCAGCCAAAGCGCCGGTAGGTGGCGATCAGTCGCTTGCGGGCCTCCGTCACCACGGCGGTGGCTTCGGGATTGTCGGCATGTTCGGGCAGGCGCGCCATATGCACGGGTTCCAGCGCCTCGTAATGCACCGGCAGACGCTTTTCCGGCCAGTAGATCACGGGCTCCACAATCAGGGCGTTGGTGGACAGGGACGTGAATAGGTACCCGGTCTTGATATTATGCTTGGCGAAATCCTCGGCCATGCCGGCGAATACCTGCTCCAGCGCCTCGTAAAGTTCGGGTGCCTTGGACAGGGAAATCTGACCGTGGATGGGGATCCAGCGTTCGCCCCCCGGCCCCAGCGCGCTGTTCAGCGGCGGGAAGGGCATGGCGCGGATGACTTTGGCGATGGTATTCGCCACCTCCCGGCCATGATGCTCCGCCGCGATGCGCCGGGCCGTAGCCATATCATGCGCCACCCCCTCCGCCGACCGCCCCTCGGCGTTCAGATGCAGGGGGAAACTGTCCAGGCTGACGAAGCTGCGACCCGCACCTGCGACCCGCACCGCCTCCCACAATCCGCGCAGCAGGGATTTCTGACGCGTGACCACGGCGCCCAGCGCCTTGACGTCGCTGGTCATCGACGCGCGCTGCATGCGTACCCGTGTCAGTCCGGGATCGAAGGCGCACATTTCCGCCGCGACACCGGCCCGCGCCAGGGCCGCCATGGCCCGCATCAGGTCACCACCGGTGGGGAATTCAAAGCTGGCATAATCCTCATGTTTCGGGGCCTGGATCAGGCGTAGGGTGATATGGGCCTTCGTCCCGAAGGCCCCGCAATCACCGCAGAACAGGCCCGTCAGGTCGGGGCCGAAATGCCGGTAGAAGGGGGTGTCGCCATCCTCCCCACGTGCACCGGTACGCAGGATCGACCCGTCGGCCAGCACCATGGTCAGGGCCACGACGCTTTCGCTGGTCGTGCCGTAATGGCCGGCGCCCAGCATGGCGTTCTGTTGTGACACGCCCCCACCGATGGTGGAGAGCAGGCCCGACATGGGGCCGAAGAACGGCGTGCGCAGCCCGTGTGGGGCCAGCGCCTTGTTCAGGTCGATCCAGGTACAGCCGGTCTCGACCGTCACCACCATGTCGTCGGGGCGCAGGTCGATGACGCGGTTCATCCGCCGCATGTCCAGCGATACCGTTCCCGACACGGTGGGAATGTACCCGCCGGTATAGCTCATGCCCGCGCCGCGCGGTGCCAGGGGCACCTGATGCCGGTGGAGCAGGGCCGTGACCACGGACAATTGTTCCAGATTGTCAGGCGCCACGACCAGGGCGACCGGCTCGGCGCTTTCCGACCAGATATCGCCGCTGTGCAGGCGGCGGGTTGCCGCATCGTCGGTCACACCGTCGGGACCCGTGATGGAAATCAGGGCGGCTTTCAAGCCGTTGCCCATATTGTCACCGTGAGAAGCACTGTCCGGCATGACCCTAACCTCAATCCTCGACAATCCTGGGGCGCAGACTATCTGGCAGTGCGGGGCCGGGCGCGGTCGGGTCGCGTGAATGTCCGCAAGGCGGTCACACCGTCGTGCAGGCTTGGCGCGGCCGGTGGGGACATGATGTGTTCCGCATGGAATGGAACAGGGGCCGGGGACCGGGCGATGCCGTTTACCCTTTATGACAAGCTGTGGAACAGCCATGTGGTTGCGGAAGAGGAAGGCGGGATCAGCCTTCTCTATATCGACCGCGCCATGCTGCACGAGGTCAGCAGTCCGCAGGCCTTCGCCGGCCTGCGCGAGAAGGGGCTGAAGGTCCGTAATCCCGGTGCCTTCCTGGCCGTGGCCGATCATTCCGTGCCCACCCGCCATCGCGACCGGCCCATCGCCGATCCCCAGGCCCGCGCGCAGGTCGAGCTGCTGGCCCGCAATGCCAATGATTTCGGTATCGATATGATTGGCCTGGACGATCCGCGGCAGGGGATCGTACATGTTACGGGTCCGGAACAAGGCTTTACGTTGCCGGGTTTGACGCTGGTCTGTGGCGACAGCCATACCGCCACGCATGGCGCCTTCGGCACCCTGGCTTTCGGGATCGGGTCGGGCGAATGCGAAAGCGTCCTGGCCACCCAGGTTCTGCGCCTGACCAAGGCGAAGACCCTGCGCGTCAATGTCCATGGCGACCTGCCGGCGGGCGTAGGCGCGAAGGATATCATCCTGGCGGTCGTGGGGAAGCTGGGCAGCAATGGGGCCATCGGCCACGCCATCGAATATGCCGGTCCCGCCATCCGCGCCCTGACCATGGAAGGGCGCATGACCCTGTGCAATATGAGCATTGAGGCCGGGTCCCGCACCGGTCTGGTGGCACCGGATGAGGTCACCTTCGCCTGGCTGAAGGGCCGGCCCCTGGCACCGAAGGGGGGGGACTGGGACGCTGCCGTCGCCCATTGGCTGACATTGCCCAGCGACGAGGGTGCGGTTTTTGATCGGGAGATCGATATCGACGCCACAAAGCTGGTGCCGCAGGTCAGCTGGGGCACCAGCCCCGATCAGGTGGCCGATGTCACGGGGCGCGTGCCCGATCCGGCGGGGGCTGGCGACGCCGAGACGGCGGCCAAGATGACCAAGGCTCTGTCCTATATGGGGCTGACGGCGGGCATGCCGGTTCGCGATATTGTCGTCGGCCATGTCTTCATCGGGTCCTGCACCAATGGCCGGATCGAGGATCTGCGCATTGCGGCCCGCGTTCTGAAGGATCGCCGCATCGCCGATGGCGTCCAGGCACTGGTGGTGCCGGGATCGAAGGCCGTGAAGAGCCAAGCGGAGGCAGAGGGGCTGGACGCCATTTTCAGGGCCGCCGGCTTTGAATGGCGCGAACCGGGCTGTTCGCTTTGCGTCGCCATGAATGATGACCGGCTACCGCCCGGTGCGCGCTGCGCCAGCACATCGAACCGCAATTTCGAAGGCCGGCAGGGCCAGGGCGCCCGTACCCATCTGATGGGCCCAGCCATGGCCGCCGCGTCCGCCATCGCCGGTCATATCGCCGACCCGCGCGACTATCTTGGGGAGGCTTGATCCATGCAGCCCTTCACGACCCTGACCGCCATCGCCGCCCCCCTGATTGAGGCGGATGTCGATACGGACATCATCTATCCAGCCCGCTTCCTGACCATCACGGAAAAGAAGGGGCTGGGCCGCTATGCCTTCCATGACCGCCGCTATGACGGGCAGGGGCGGGAGCTGACGGATTTCGTTTTGAACCGCGATCCCTGGCGCCATGCCGGCATCCTGGTCGCCGGTCCGAATTTCGGCTGCGGCTCTTCGCGCGAACAAGCGCCTTGGGCCATTCTGGATTTGGGCATACGCTGCATCATCGCGCCCAGCTTCGGGGAGATCTTCCGGGGCAATTGCTATCGTAACGGCATGCTGCCGGTGACCGTGGGGGAGGCGGACCATGCCGCCCTGCTGTCCGATGCAAGCGCCGGGGCCAGCCTGCATGTCGATCTGAATGCCCAGACCATCACGCGGCCCGACGGTTCCACCATTGCCATCGCCATCGATGATGGCAAGCGCGATGCCCTGCTGAATGGCTGGGACGAGGTGATGGGTATCCTGAACCTTTATGCCGGCACCATCGACCGGTACGAGCAGGATCGCCAGACGCGCCTGCCCTGGCTTACCCGCTGATAATTTCCACACTCAGGCAGAGAACATCATGGCCAATCCCATCCTTCGCCAGAAGCTGGCTTCCCGGCAGTTCATCACCGCCCCCGGCATCCAGGACATGATCGCCGCCGTCATCGCCAACAAGGTCGGCTTCGACATCGTCTATGGCAGCGGTTACTGGACCGTCGCTTCGGCCCATGGCCTGCCCGATGCCGGCATCGCGTCGGTGACGCAGATGGTGGATCGCATGTCGACCCTGGTCCGCACCTGCAACGCCGCCGTGGTGGCCGATGCCGATACCGGTTTCGGCGGGCTGCTGAACGTGCATCACACGGTCCAGGCCTATGAACAGGCCGGCATCACCGCCATCCAGATCGAAGATCAGGAATTCCCCAAGAAGTGCGGCCATACGCCGGGCAAGCGCGTCGTCCCGGCAGAGGAAATGGCCGACAAGATCCGCGTTGCGGTCGAGGCGCGGCGGGATGAGAATTTCCTGATCATCGCCCGTACCGACGCACGGCAGAGCGAGGGGCTGGAAGGTGTGCTGCACCGCATGAAGCTCTATGCCGAAGCGGGCGCCGACATCCTGTTCCCCGAAGCGCTGACCAGTGACGAAGAGGCCCGTATCGTCACCTCCTCCCTGGACAAGCCGATGATGGCGAACATGGCCGATGGCGGCCTGACGCCTATCCGTGATGCCAAGACCCTGGAGAGCCTGGGCTACTCCATGGCCATCTTCCCGGCCATGACCAGTCTGGCGGCGGCGGCGGCCATGGAGTCGGCTCTGCTGAACCTGAAACAGACGGGCACCAGTCTCTCGCCCGACGTGCCGCTGTTCAATTTCAAGGAATTCTGTTCGCTGATCGGATTCGAGGATGTCTGGGCCTTCGACAAAAAATGGGCGCGTTGAGCGCCTTCTGGCCCATTTCCGCGTAAATCACGCTCTTTCTTGTCCGCACCCGGCTGTTGAGGTAACCATCGTCTATCCGACAGGTGGATAAATCCTCACGCCTTGTGCGACCGGCGCCCCCAAAACTTGGCACCATCCAACTGTCATATTTGTCGGGGGGAGGGGTGAATGGAGAAGGGGGTGCCGATCCGGGCCATCAGCCGTGCAATTGCGGCGTTGAAGGCGATCAACCGGCAAGGCTCGCTGACCATGATGGAAATCGCACGGGCGGCGGAGGTGCCTTATCCCACCGCCTGCCGTCTGGTGCAGACCCTGGTCTATGAAGGGCTGGTAGAGCAGGAGCCGGATCGCAAGCGCTACCGCCCCACGGCCATGGTGCAGTCGCTGGCCTATGGGTTCCAGGACGATGACCGGCTGGTGGAGATCGCGCGGCCGCATATCGTGTCGCTGACCCGCCGCATCGGCTGGCCCATCTCCATCGCGTCCCGCGTGGGCCGCAACATGATGCTGCGCGACAGCACGCATGCCAACACGGCCCTGACTTTCGAACGCTATTATCCCGGTTTCACCCTGCCCGTGCTGGACAGCGCGTCGGGCAAGCTTTCCATGGCCTACACGCCCGACGAGGAACGTGAAACCCTGCTGCGCTGGATGAAGGTGTCGCAGGAAGTGGACCCGGAATATCTGAAGGCTGCCCGTGCCGGACTGAATGTTGAGCGTATCCGGTCACAGGGCTATGCCGTCCAGGGCCGCAATCATCACAATCTGACGCCGGGCAAGACCGCGTCCATCGCCGTGCCGATTTTCCTGGGTGAAAATTTCAAGGCGGCGATGACGGTGATCTTCTTCGCATCGGCCATGAAGCCGGAGGCGGCGCTGGATCGGTATCTGGATGATCTGAAAGGCACCGCCGACATGATCAGCGGGGAACTGACACAGGCGGCGGCGCAAAATCAGAGGTGAATTGGTGCCTGGGGGGAGGGGTCACCCTCACCCTCCCAAACGCTGGCGCGTTCGGGCCCCTCCCTCTCCCACGTTCGTG
>NZ_JBMDKE010000054.1:0-42431 GCF_057809555.1 Niveispirillum sp. FG156
GCGGCCGCCCCCCCCCCCGCGGCACGTGCCGCGTAAGCCCAAGCTGCGGATGCAGCGCCGGCGCTTGAGGAAACATGTTCTAGAAACGCAGGGTATGGCGGTAGAGATGGCGGGCCGTCAGCGGGTCACCGCCCGCGCGGTGATAGGCGTCGTGATAGTCCGCCGCATTCATGCCATTCACGCTCATGTTGGCGTGATCCGCGCCATAGAGAAACAGGGACGGTGCGCGCCGGGCCAGCGCGTCGATCCATTCCTCATAAAGACGCCGCTTGCCCGACAGGCCGTGATGCAGGGCGCTGTAGATGGTGCAGAAGGCATTGCTCCACCAGATCGCCGCACCGGGCCGATCCTCGATCCGGTCCAGCAGGGTCCCCGGTTCCAGGATGTTGCAGCACACGTAATCGCGCCCGATGGCCCTATAACGCTGCCAATGGTCGGCAAACCGGTCTGCCCCGCCCCAGCGGGACAGTTCCCCCTGCCACAGACGCTCCATCTCCACCCAATCCATCTGTCCCGGTGTGACGCCGGGCCAGAGGTAGAAATGCGTATCGCCGTCGCGCGCGAATTCCCGCCGCAGATAGGCGTGGTAGTCGCGCCCGTCCCAGCCCCCGTCCAGGCGGCGGCGGAAATCCAGGGCATGCTGGCTGTAATCGAAGAACAGGATGCGGCTGTCGGCATTGAAGCCGTGGGTTTCCAGAATCCGATTGGGCTTCAACCCGGCGGCCACGCAGTAAAGCCGCGACAGGGGGCGCGGAAAATCCGGCGATGGATCGTCCACATCGGCATAATTCTCGTAATTCAGGACGAAAACCCCGCGCTCCCCCTTGGCGCCCATTTCCGCCAGAAAGGCCAGGAACGGCCCGGCCCCGCCCATGTCGGCCCCCAGGTCCAGAAGATGCGGCGACAGCGCCGCGCCGAATGGCACGGACGGCAGCGCGGTGGGATCGGGCCGTCCCGCCGCCTGCCAGCGGGTCAGATCAACCAGAAGGCAGCGGTCGGGCGTGCCCGCCAGGATCATGTCCTTGCCAGCCGCCCATGCGGCCAGTGCGTCAAAGGCGCTGACCGCCTTACCGCCGGCGGGGCCGGCATGTTCGGTCAGGATATGGCCATAGCCCTGAACCAGCAGGCTACGGTACCCGGCATCGGCGGCGCGCGACAGCAGCCGGGGCAGGGACGCATCCTCCAGAATGTCGCCGGCATAGTTCCAGCGTAGCCAGGAAACCGTCAGGTCCCGTGCACGGCCCGCTGCCGTCCTCGGCCCCGCTGCCTCCACCACCCCTAGCAGGGCGCAGACCAATCCGTCCAAGATCATTCCCATGCTGCAACCATGAATATTGATATTATGGTGCTGGCAAAATACCATAAGGCGCAATCTATCATATGACTTAATGATGGAGTCAGGCGCGGCGTGGCAACCCGGATCATTCTTCTGCAGGACGCGGTGCATTTCCCCTCCTTCGGTGGCGGGAATAAGGCCAACCGCCTGCTGATGGAGGCGTTGGCGGCACGCGGCTTCGATTGCTGGTCGCTATGCCGCCCGGCGGGGGCGGGGTCGGTGCTGGCGCATCAATTCGGTGGGCAAGGGCTGGCCGCGCGCGGCATCGCCGTGACCCAGACCGAAGACGGCACGCAGCGTTACCGCCATCAGGGCGTGCAGGTGGAGGTGATGGATTTCACCGGCGCCGATGCGCAATCCCGGATCGCCGCCCGGCTGCGCGCCATTGATGCCGACTGGATATTGGTATCGGACGATCGCGATGGCCGTCTGCTGAACCCGGCCCTGAGCGTGGCGGCGGATCGCACCATCGCCCTGGTCCATACCCATACGCATCTGCCCTTCGGCCCCGCCGCCACCGCGCCCGATGCCGCGCGCCATGACCGGTTGAAACGGGTGCGCGCCTTGGTCGTCGTCAGCCGCTACAGCCAGGATTATATCCGCCAGCATGGCGGGCTGACAGCATCGCTGCTTTATTTTCCGGTCTTTGGGCAGGGTCCGTTCCCGCAACGGCGGCCCCCGGCGGATGGGGCGGTGATGATGATCAATCCCTGTGCCGTGAAGGGCCTTTCCATCTTCCTGGCCTTGGCCGACCGGTTTCCTGACACCCCCTTTGCCGCCGTCCCAACCTGGGGCGCGGATCAAGCCGTGCTGCAACAACTGTCGGCCCGGCCCCATATCCGCATCCTGGAACCGGCGGACGCGGTGGGCACGGTTCTGGCCCAGGCCCGCATCCTGCTGGCCCCCTCCCTGATCCCTGAAACGTTCGGCTATGTCGCGGTGGATGCCATGCTGCGCGGCATCCCCGTCCTGACCGGAAATCAGGGCGGGCAGGGGGAGGCTGGGCTGGATGCCGCTACCGCATTGCCTGTCCGTCCGCTTGATGTCGATGGTTCGGTCTCCGAACAGGATATCGGCCCGTGGCAGGCAGCCCTGTCCCTCCTTCTGCGGAACCCCGCGCATTATGCCGAACAGTCGCAGCGTGCCTGGCAGGCGGCGACGGCCTTCCTGCCCTGCACGGATGTCAGCCACTTCATCCGATTCCTGTCGATACTGGAGCATCCAGATGTCTGAGGTCCGGTGCGTGGCCATTGTCGATCCGCTGGATGCAGGCGTGCTGCTGGCGCCCGCCTTGTTGGCCAAGGGCGTGATGACCGTTCTGGTGCCAGGGCAGGATGGGCAGGATGCGGATGGATTTACCCATCATCTGCCCTGGTCGCCCGACCCGGAAAACTGGCTGAAACCGTTGCAGGATATTGGTGTTGATCTGATCATTCCGGGTTCGGAACAAGCGGTTCTGGCGGCGGATTGGCTGTCCCAACGGCTGGGTCTGCCCGGCAATGGCACGGACCTGTCCACCGCGCGCCGGGATAAACACCGTATGCATGTGGTGGCGGCCTCCCACGCTCTGCGCGTCCCGCGTCAGATTCTGGCCGACAATCTGGCCCAAGTACTTGATTTTGCGAACAGTCACTGGCCCGTGATCATCAAGCCGCAGCAGGCCAAGGGCGGGGATGGTGTTCATTACTGCACCAGTGCCGAACAGGCCGCCCGTGCCTTCCATGCGCTTTATGGCCAACGCGATGTGATGGGGGCGATGAACCGCGCGGTACTGGTTCAGGAGTTTATTTCGGGTCCGGAATATGTTGTGGACACGGTCAGCCTCGATGGTGTCCACCGGCTTTCCACCCTCTGGACTTATGGCAAGGGGGCGCCCGGCTTTGACAGTGCCGGTCAGTTCATGACCAAATCGCTGCTACCCAGCGATCATCCCCTGGTCCCCTCACTCTTTGCTTTCGCCTGCCATGTGCTGGATGCGCTGGGGATAGGGCAGGGGGCGGGCCATTGCGAAATCCGCATGGGGCCGGACGGGCCGGTGCTGATTGAGATGGCGGCCCGGCTGCATGGCGGGCCACTCGCCCATGCACTGGCCCGCAGCACCTCCGGGTACAGCCAATGCGACCTGTGGGTGGATGCCATCACCGACCCGGCCGCGTTCCTGGCTGGTCGTGCCGGTCAACCCGACCCGACGCGTGCGGCATGCATGGTGCTGCTGCGCCATCCACCGCCGCCGGGTGTGCTGGAGCATCTGCCCAGCCTGGATCGCCTGTTCTGGAATGACCCACGGCCAGCCCCGCCTGCCGTGGCGGGACTGGCGACCTTCATCGGGGACGATGTGGGCATGGTGGCCGCCGACATGGCGGTCGCGGCGGGGGAGGTGACATGCACCCTGCTGGATGATCCCGCCGCCATCGCCACCCTGCGCCCCGCCTGGCTGTCGCTTCTGGCGCGTTCTTCCTGCAACCGGGCTTTCTCGGGTCCGGTCTGGTATCAGGCAGCGCTGGCCTCTGCTCCCCATCTGTCCCCCCGGCTGCTGACCGCGTGGCGTGGCGGGGAACTGGTCGGGCTGCTGCCCCTGGTTCAGGAAGGGGAAGGCCCGGCGCGTTTCGCCAGCAACCTGTCGGATTACAACGACGTGGTGGTGGTCCGGGGCGACCGCGCGGCGGCCCACGCCCTGATGGCCCATGCCAGGGTTTGGTTCCCCTCACTGGAACTGGACTGCGTGCGGCCCGACGCGGCCTGCCGCATCACCGATGCACCCCTGGCCGACCCCACCGTTGATTGTCCCTTTGCCGACCTGTCGCAGGGGTATGACGCTTGGCGGGCCGCCCGCAGCCCATCCTTTCGGGAGAAGCTGACCCGGACGCAGCGGAAGGCAGCGGCGGCGGGCGTGATCGTCGATGCACTCAAACCTGATGAATGGTCCTTGGCCGCCGACCTGTTCCTGTCCCTGCATGCGGACCGGTTCGGCGATCGCAGCCTGTTTACCCGCTTCCCCTGGGCTGCCGACTTCGTGCGCGCGGGCCTGCCGGGCCTGTTGGCCGACGGGGCCGCCCATGTCGTCACCCTGCGCAGCGGGGGAGAGATAACGGGCATGTGCCTGTGCATGGTGGGGGCCGACCATCTGGGTTACTGGAATGCCGGGTTCCGGGCGGTGATGGAGCCGTTTTCGCCCGGTGTCCTGATGCTGCATTCTGCTCTGGGCGAGGTGGCGGCGCGGGGTCTGGCGGAATTTGACCTGCTGCGCGGGTTGGAGGCCTATAAGGATCGCTGGGCCACGGGCCGGCGGCGGATCGGGCGGTTGCCATGACGCCGCTGCCCCCCGACCCCTGGTCCATCGCCATCTATCAGGGGCCTGACCCGCTGCACCTGTCACCGTTGCCCGGCAGCGATGGGCCGGTGATGACGCGTGAACAGGTGACGGATGTGGTGGCTCGCTTCGTGGCCGATCCGTTCCTGTTTCCCCATGCAGGGGTCTGGCACCTGTTCTTTGAAGTGTTGAACCATGATAGCGGGTTGGGGGAGGTGGGATGGGCTAGCAGCACCGACCTGACCCGCTGGACCTATCAGCGCATCGTGCTGCGCGACGGGTTTCACCTCTCCTATCCGCAGGTCTTCACCCATGACGGGCAGATCTACATGCTGCCGGAAACCCTGGATGCCGGGGCGGTGCGGCTCTATCGCGCTGACCCGTTTCCCACGCGCTGGGTGCCCGTGGCTGATCTGGTCGCGGGCCGGCTGGCCGACCCCACCTTGTTCCAGCATGACGGGCGCTGGTGGATGTTCGCCTGCCCCACGCCCGACCGGCATGACGCGCTGGTGCTCTATCATGCCGATGATCTGTTCGGGCCGTGGCATCCGCATCCGGCCAATCCGTTGCGCCGATCATCCCCCACCGGGTCGCGCCCCGGTGGCCGGGTGGTGGCGTGGAAGGGTGGTCTTTACCGTCTGGCGCAGGATTGCGGCCCTCGCTACGGCCATGGCCTGCGGGCTTTTGCCATCACGGTACTGACCCCGACCCGGTATCAGGAGGTGGAATGCCCTGAAAGTCCGGTTCTGGCGGCCAGCGGCCAGGGTTGGAACGGTAAGGGCATGCACCATGCCGATATCTGGCCCTGGGCCGGCGGTGTCATCGCCGCTGTCGATGGCCTGCGGCGGGAGCCATCCAAATAATACCAATCCGCCGAAGGTTTGACCTTCGGCGGATTGGAGGCCGCCGACTGGCGGCCCGGCGCTCGTGCGCTCGTCAAGCCAAGCGTGCGGATGCATGCGCCCGGCGTTTGAGGGCCGCCTGATACTGACCATCGGTCAGTATCAGGCGGATTGGTATAAAAAGGGGCGCCGATCCATCAGGACCGGCGCCCCCGCCTTATCGTGATTTCCCCCGTCACTCAGGCCGCGGCGGTCGTCTTCCGCCCGGCGCGCACCGCGTCATTTTCCAGAATGAAGCGACGCACGCGCGGCTCGATATCTTCGCGCCATTTGCGACCGTTGAAAATACCATAATGGCCGACCGCCTTTTGCAGGTGGTTGTGCTTCTTGGCCTCGGGAATGCTGCTGCACAGGCCATGGGCGGCGATGGTCTGGCCGGGGGCGGAGATATCGTCCAACTCGCCTTCCACCGTCAGCAGGGCGGTCTTTTCGATGGCAGAGGGATCGACGGTCATGCCGCGCCACTTCATGCGGCCATTGGGCAGGGCGCGTTCCTGGAACACCTGATTGACGGTCTGCAGGTAGAATTCCGCCGTCAAATCCATGACAGACAGATATTCGTCATAGAATTTGCGGTGTGCCTCCGCACTGTCGCCGTCGCCGCGCACCAGATGGCGGAACAGCTTCATATGCTCACCGACATGGCGGTCCAGGTTCATGGACATGAAGCCCGTCAACTGCACGAAGCCCGGATAAACCTGGCGCAGGGCGCCCGGATAATAGAAGGGCACGGTCGAGACGACGTTGCGCTCAAACCAGCCGATATCCTTGTCCACGGCCAACTGCGTCACCACCGTCGGGGCAGCGGCAGTATCGATGGGCCCACCCATCAGCGTCATGGAGGAGGGCTGGCACGGATCATCCAGCTGCGCCATCAGAGCGACGGCGGCCAGGGCCGGCACTGCCGGCTGGCACACAGCCATGACATGCGTGTTGGGGCCGAGGTGACGGATGAAATCCATCACATAGTCGATATAGTCCTCCAGGTCGAAGCGACCCTTGGACAGCGGCACCAGCTTGGCGTCGTGCCAGTCAGTGATATAGACATCGTGATTGGGCAGCAGCGCCTGAACGGTCCCGCGCAGCAGCGTGGCGTAATGGCCCGACATCGGGGCGACCAGCAGCAGCTTCGGGTCATCGCGCGGAACGGCGCGGGCGAAATTCACCAAGTTACCGAAGGACTTTTCCAGCACGACCTGTTCGGTCACGGCGACATCGCGGCCATTGATGCGCGTGGTCGGCAGGCCGAAATCCGGCTTGCCCCAGCGGCGCGTGGTGCGGTTGAACAGCTCTGCCCCTGCCGCCACGGCGCGGCCAACCTTGGTATAGGAGGCGGGAAGGAACGGGTTCTGGAAGGTCTGTTGCGTGGCCTCTGCCATCAGGCGCATGGGCGTCAGGGCGGCATGCTGAAGATCATACAGGTGATAGAGCACTGTGAACGTCCCCTTTCAACCAAGCCACCATCCCAACTCTGGATGGCGCTCAAACCTTTGAACCCAACCCCGGCGGACACCCGTCCGGGGACCCTCGATAGCGGTAACCCTGCGGCACCCTGTCTCAGGTGCGTAGCCTAACCACGCTTGGACAGCTTGCAACAGATAAATCTCGAAACCGTTAAGATGACTTCCAGGCGACCAAAGTAGGGGGTGGTGCGTGACACCGGTCTCACCTGCCTTGTGCGGGGGCTGTTTACATATCAGACGGATCTATGTTGCTGCGTAGGTCAGGTCGAGCCGAAGGCGAACCCTGACAGGATCTGTTCTGTCAGGATGAGGTATCCGCCTCGACCATGACCCACAGTAGAACAGCCCATGTCACAGGCTGCGGCGTGACCGGAGTGCCGCTGTCAGGGTGCCATCGTCCAGATAATCCAGTTCCCCGCCCACGGGCACGCCATGGGCCAGCCGCGACAGGCGCACGCCGCAAGGGGCCAGTCGGTCGGACAGGTAATGCGCCGTCGTCTGCCCGCCGACCGTGGCGTTAAGCGCCAGGATCACCTCCTGCACCTCCGGGCGGCTGGCGCGTTCCAGCAGGCTGGGGATGGAAAGATCGTCCGGCCCGATCCCGTCCAGCGCCGACAAGGTGCCGCCCAGCACATGGTAACGCCCCCGGAACGCCCCCGTCCGCTCCAGCGCCCAGAGGTCGCCCACATCCTCTACGACACAAAGCAACCCCGAGTCGCGGTGATGGTCGGCGCAGATGGTGCAGGGATCGTGGCTGTCCAGGTTGCCACAGACCGAGCAGGTGCGGATCGATGCCGCCGCCGCCGCCAGCGCCTCCCCCAACGGCGCCATCAGACTGTCGCGCCGCTTGATCAGATGCAGCGCCACACGCCGGGCCGACCTGGGGCCCAGGCCGGGCAGCTTGGCCAGCAACTGAATAAGGCGGTCGATATCCGGTCCGATCATGGCGGCGACGCTACAGGATGTTCGCCGAATGTTCCAGAAAAACATTGCTGAGAGCGTGCATGGTGTAGGATTTTGCATCTGCCATGCACGAATATATATTTTATGCCTATATAGAGAATTGTATCTATCTATCTTCTACCATAGACAGGAATAAGCATTATGTGGAACTGGTCAAAAAATACCCCCAAAGACATCCCAAAACCTGAAGATCCGGTAAAATTTAAAGTTATTCTGGAGAAAATAAGAAATTTTGACGTAAATGGTAACGATAGGGTTGCGGAGCTATCAAAGTTATTTGAAGCTACTACTGAAGCCGCCATGTCAATGATAAATTATTATTATTTAAAAAAGAGTAAAAAATCAAAAGTCTCTAGATATTTTAGATATCCATGTTTTATTTTTGGCGCATTTGGTAGTATTATTCCAGTTGCGTCTCCGGTTTCAAAGCCTTTCATCGAAAAAGCGTTAATTTATTTTAATGCAGATCTGGCTTTGCCTGAATATTCGACGGTCAGTCTGCTTTTTCTTGCTATTGCCGGTGCATTTTATGCAGCAGATCAATTTACCGGCGCGACAAGTGGTCATATCCGTTATATCACTTCACAACTTCAACTTGAAAAATTAGTTATCACAAACGAGATAGAGTGGCGTGCAGTGCTGGTGAACAATTGTCATGATGCTGACCATCATGGGGGCAGTGACAGCCCGGGAAAGCCAACAAAGGAGGGTTCGCCGCCTGACGCTGGAGAGAGGCCGCCTGAGACGAGCCAAAGGACGGAGGCATCTGATGCACCCCAGTCCGATACGGCTTCCCATGGCAGGGAATGCAAGGAATCTGAAGATTGCAGAAAATATCGGGAAGCCCTCAGTATACTCAGAAAATACTGTTCCGATCTGTATGACATTACGATGGGGGAGACGCAAAAGTGGGGCACTCAAATAATTGAGGATCGGGATAACTTCTCATCGAAAAACAAGAATGGTGCCAATAGCGCGGGTGGCGGTAGTTAACGAAATGATCGGATATTGGGTTGAGGGTGCCCCGCCTACTCCTCGGGCGCCCTCAACCCGTTGCCGTCCGTCTGATATCAACTGCAAAATGCTCCACCTGCCGGGCCAATGCGCCCGCTTGTTCCACCAGTTCCTGGGTCCAGCGTTCGACCCCGGCGGCGCTGTCAAGGGCGGCACTGGCCCCTTGCGAGATGCCGCTGACCTGTTCGGACACGGCGCGCGATGCGGTGGCGGCCTGTGCCGTATTGTCGGAAACGCCGGCGATGGTGGCCGCCTGCTCCTCCACGGCGCTGGCGATAGCGGCGGCGTTGCCGTTCACGGCCTCGATGGTGGCGGCGATGCGGCCGATGGCGGCCACCGCGTCGGCCACCGTCTGCGACAGGGATGCGATCTGGCGGGTGATTTCGTCGGTCGCCCGCGCCGTCTGTCCGGCCAGGCTTTTCACCTCGCCCGCCACCACGGCAAAGCCTTTGCCCGCCTCACCGGCCCGTGCCGCCTCAATGGTGGCGTTCAGCGCCAGAAGGTTGGTCTGCGATGCGATATCGCTGATCAGGGCGACCACCGCGCCGATATGGCCGGCGGCGGTAGATAGGCCGTTCATCACCTGCCGCGCGGTGTCCGCCTCTGCCACGGCGTCCTGGGTGACGCTTGTGGCGGTGCTGACCTGCCGCGCGATCTCGGCACTGGCAATGCCCAGTTCCTCTGCCGCCCCCGCCACCGATTGCACATTGCTGGCCGCATCCTGGGTGGCGCTGGCAATGGCGGTGGAGGAGATGGTGGTTTCGCGTGCCTTTTCCGCCATATCGCTGGTCAGGGCATGGACCTTGCCGATCCCTTCTACGATGGCCTGAACGGCCACTTTCACCTGTCGGTCGATGGCGTCGGCCACCTCTTCCATTGTCCGGCGGCGTTCGGCCTCCGCCTGCGCGGTGGCGGCGGCGTTCTGCTGTTCCAGGGCGGCATTGGCGACGGCGACATCGCGGAAATGGCCTGTGGCGGCCACCATTTCAGTCAACTCGTCGCCGTTGTCACAGATGGGCAGGGTGACCGCCGTATCCCCCGCCGCCAGCCGTCCCATGACATTGGTCAACCCCTGGATCGGCCCGATGATGGCGCGACTGACCAGCGTCAGGATGGTGATCATCACCAGCAGGGTCACGCCATAGGCCGCCCCCGCCACCATCCGGGACTTCGCCATCCAGTCGCGCCGTTCCGCCTCCGCCCGGTCGGCCCGCGCCGTGACCAGCGCATCGACAGCATCCAACTGGCTTTTGATCTCCTCGGCCAACCCATCAATCTGGTCATCCAGTTCGGCGAAACGGGCGGTATCGGCCCGCCCCTCCACGGCCTTCACCAACCCGTCGCGCATGGCCAGGGTCAGGGCGGCGGTATCGGTCGCGGCCTTGGCGGTATACGCCTTCTCCGCCGCTGTGGCCGTCGCTGACAATTGCGCCGTCAGGGCGGCCAGTGCGTCTAGGCCCTCATGCATGGCTTTGGTACGCTCGGCGCTGACGGCACCGTCATCCTTGTCGACGATCACATCCATGGCCACCAGACTCATTTCAGTGGCAAGCGCACCGGCTTTGTGCACCAGCTTCAGATAGGCCTCTGCCTGATCTGAAATGGCCGATTTCTCCACGGAGACCCTGTCAACAATGAAGAAGGTTGCCGCCAGGGTGGACAGCCCGACAAAGGCGATCACGCCTACAGCGACGAGTTTCAGACGGATGGTCCAACGCAAAGGGAACCTCCATTATCGCTGTCTGATATAAGATCAGGCTACGCTTCCTTTTCGGGATCACAATACCCATTTCATCGCGGTTAGGCTGTGGCGATGGCCGTGTCACGCATGGCTTCAGGTGCCGCGCCGCTTGGCCCGGGCCGTGGGTTCGGCGATCAGGGGATCGTCGGGCCAGTAATGGCGGGGGTAGCGTCCGGCCAGTTCCTTCTTCACATCCTTGTACGAACCAGCCCAGAACCCGGCCAGATCGCGTGTCACCTGCACCGGCCTGTGCGCGGGCGACAGAAGATGCAGCAGCACGGGGATGCGCCCGCCGCCCAGGCGCGGCGTTTCCGCCAGACCGAACAGTTCCTGCAACCGTACCGCCAGCACGGGTTCTTCACCCGAGTAGTCAATGGGGATGCGGTTGCCGGTGGGCACCGTCAGATGCGTGGGGATTTCCGCATCCATGGCCTGCCGCTGGTTCCAGTCCAGGATACCGGTCAGGGCCGAATGCAGGTCGACCCGGTCCAGGTGCGACCGCCGCGTCACACCCGACAGATACGGCGCCAGCCAATCCTCCAGGCTTGCCAGCAGCCCCTCGTCCGACATGTCGGGCCAGCGGTCGGGCGATGCCCGGTGCAGGAAATCCACCCGCCGCCGCCATCCCTCCAGCTCCTTGCTCCAGGGCAGGCAGGCAAGACCCATGGCCCGCACCCCCTCCAGCATGGCCGGCAGGACCAGATCAGGGGGCGGATTGTTCAGCGGCTCATCCTTCAGCGACAGTTCAAACAGACGGCGGCGGCGACGGGCCTGCACAATCTGCTCCCGCCCGTCCCACACCACCTCCGTCTCCGCCCGGATCACGTCGGCAAAGGCCTCTTCCAATGCGGATTGCGTGACCGGAGCCGCCAGGAAGATGCGCGCGTCACGCCCCTGGCCGTCCAGATCGGCGACCGCCAGCAGGTCGGCAGCGGCCAGCGCGTCGGTCGGGTCCAGCATGGCCCCGCGTCCGCCCGACAGGCGGAACTGCCCCGCCGCTCCCGCCCGCCGTTGGCCGATCCGGTCGGGATAGGCCAGCGCCAGCAGCAGGCCGGCATCGTCGTGATCCACCGGCCCCGCCGGCCCACCCACCTGCCGTTCCAACTGCCGCGCCTGTTCCAGCGCCTGATGCAGGGCTCCACGATCGACATCGCCGCCGCGCCCGCGTTCATCCAGATGTTCCAGGCGGGTGCGCAGGTCGGCATCCCGCCGCCCGCCGCCGCGCAGAATATCCCGCTCCCCGATCAAGGCCGCGATGCGGCAGGCCAGCCGCGTGCGGCCAAGTTCTTTACCGCGCAGCACCAGATGCGCCAGTCGCGGATGCACGCCCAGCCCCGCCATGGCCTTGCCATGGGCCGTGATGCGCAGGGCGTCGTCGATGGCACCCAGCTGTTGCAGCAGCTTGCGCGCCTGGGCCAGAGTCGCTGCCGGCGGACTGTCCAGCCAGGACAGTTCATCGGCGTCGATAATCCCCCATTGCGCCAGCTCCAGGGCCAGCGGCGTCAGGTCGGCGCGCGTGATCTCGGCGGCGGTGAAGGGGATCAGGGCGCGGTCGCTGGCCTCCGACCATAACCGGTAACAGACACCCGCCGACAGGCGACCGGCGCGGCCCCGTCGCTGATCGGCGGATGCGCGGGAGGATTTGACGGTTTCCAGCCGTCCCATGCCGCTGCGCGGATCAAAGCGTTGCAGGCGCGACAGGCCGCTATCGATAACGATGCGGATACCCTCAATGGTCAGGCTGGTTTCGGCGATGCTGGTGGACAGCACCACCTTGCGCTGGCCTGCCGGGGCGGGGCGGATGGCGATATCCTGCGCCTCCAGGCTCATGTCGCCATAAAGCGGGGTCAGCAGGACATTGGCGGGCAGGGGACCGTCGGCCAGCAGCCTTTCCACCCGCCGGATCTCCCCACTGCCGGGCAGAAAGGCCAGGACGGAGCCATCTTCATCGGCCAGGGCGCGGCGGATCGTACGGGCCATATGTTCATCCGCGCGGTCGGTCGGCCCCGGTTCCACCCAGCTTGTCTCCACGGGAAAGGCGCGCCCTTCCGATGTGACCAGCGGCGCCCCGCCCAGCAAGGCCGCCACCGGCCCGCCATCCAGCGTCGCCGACATCACCACCAGCCGCAGATCATCGCGCAGCAGCTCGCGCGTCTGCAGACAAAAGGCCAGCGCCAGATCGGCGTCCAGGCTGCGCTCGTGAAACTCATCGAACAGTACCGCCGCGACCCCGTCCAGCGACGCATCGGATTGCAGGCGGCGCAGGAAAATCCCCTCCGTCACCACCTCAATCCGGGTGGCGGCCGAGACGCGACTGTCCATGCGCACCCGGTAACCGACCGTCTGCCCCACCTCCTCGCCCAGCATCTGCGCCATCCGCCGCGCTGCGCCCCGTGCGGCCAGACGGCGGGGTTCCAGCATGATGATGCGCCCGCCCGCCGCCCAGCTCTGGTCCAGCATGGCCAGCGGCACCCGCGTCGTCTTACCGGCCCCCGGCGGGGCCTGCAGCACCGCGGTCGTACCGGTGTCCAGCGCCGACAGCAGGGCCGGCAGGGCATCGTCAATGGGAAGGGCGGGAAAGTCAGGCATGGGGCGATGCTATAGCGGGATGGAAGCGCTGAGGCCAGAGGCTGATAATGCAAGCTGTAAACACAGTTGCATCACTTCGTCGTTAGATGCTGTAGCAGTATCTTCTGTTCATATATAATGGCATCAGTTGGTAGCGTCCCAAATGCCGGACTGATCAATCGAATTATTATGGTTACAATTTTAGCTTTCTGCGTATTATGCTATGTAAATCTTGATGTTGGGTGTTTAATCTGAAGATCATAGCTTTGCTGCTAAAGCAATCGAGTGGGGGCTGAAATGGAACGAAGGGTATCGCAGTTTCTCGCGGTTGGGCTCGTTGGTGTGATCGTTGGGGTAATTTTTACAATATCAATTAGTGGTTTTATTGCAATTGGCTTAACATTCATAAAAGACTATCAAACACTTGTTAGTGCCTCTGTTGCCCTTTTGGCAGCCTCATTTGCTTTATGGGGTGTTTTTTGGAAAGAGCAATATAATGCTGACATTGCAAAGAGGGAGCGTGAGGCGAAATTCAGGGAAGAAGCTAAAATTCGATTGCGGGGTGAAATTAAAAAAGAGGTAGAAAAGACGTTTGGAGTTCTGCATAAATATTTATTTAGAATTAGTCGTATCATGACTTCTGTGCATAATCGCTACGCTTCTCTTGATTTATATATTTGGAGCCTTAATAACATTGGGCGCTACGATATTGAAAGTCAAGACAGGGCCGCTCGGGCAAATATATTGGTAAATATTGACGATGAAGATGTGTCCGTATTGGCAAGGGCAAAGTTATTGATTGTTAGTCAGATATCGATGCTCAATGATTTAAACTATAAATTTGAAGAGTCGTGGAAGTATTTTGACGACGATGTTTCTTCTATTGGAGGTAAGGTGTCCAGTGACGGGCTTGCGGAAAGTTCAGCCAATGCACAGATCATATCAAAACTCGAAACAATGAAGCGAGAGTGTGAAACAATGCTTATGTTGTCAGCTATGGTTAGTGAGCAACTGCTAAAAGCGTCAAAAACACTTGAGCCGCAGCTGACAGAAATAGAAACTGAAGACACCCAATTGTAGTTTTAGGGTCTTACCCAAGCCGTGATGTCGAAAAAAATCTTCACCCGCTGACCCTCAACATTCTCCAGTTCCAGTACGTCGAAGCTTTTCCCATTCCGCTGGATCAGCGATTGCGTCACCCGCTTCCAGCCCGGATAGAGCACCCCCACCACTTTATATTCCAGCGGCACGCCCTCATGGCTGCCGGCAAGCGGTTGGGAGAAGGTGATAGCGCTGTTGAAATAATCGCCGGTGCCGCTGCCGGGCGGCAGTTCGCCCTTGGCGCGGTAATCGGCCAAGACCTTGTCATAGACTTCCACCGCCATGGGATCGCCCGACCGGCGGGCGATGTTGAACCAATAGGGGGCATGCTGGTTCAGGTTGGCGGATTTGGAGAGTTTCGACAGCCGCCACAGCGACATGGCCGCCGGACCATGCCCCTTTTTGGCAAGGTCCAGCAGCATGTCGAATCCTGCGCCCACCTTGTCCGGCCCGGCAGCACCAAAGGACAGCATGGTGGCATAGCGGAACCGGCCCTCCGGACTGCCCGCCGCTGCCGCCTTCTGCCAGACGGCAAGCTGTGTGGCGGGATCGCTGCTGGCCTTGGATTGCGCCTCGGCTTCGGCCAGCGCCGCCGCTGCCTCTGCCGGTTCGGCGGGCTGGGTGATGGGACCATCGGGCAGGCTGGCCACGAAACGCGCATCGGGGGGCCGTTCCACCAGGGCTGCCGGCTTCGGCGTGCCGCAACCGGCCAGCAGCAACAGGGCGGCCAGGCCGGCAAAACGCGCGATGCTGATGGTCAAGGGCGGCTCCTCGGGAGAAATACAACCGACACGACTGTCGCTTGCCCGTCCGTTCGGGTCAATGCGCCTGCCGGCCTACCTCGATTGTGTGGAAAAATCGCCCTTGGCCCAAGGGTTTGACCATGGCGCTTCAAATCCATGTTCCGACTGTCTAGTATGGCCGCTTGTTCCACCATTAGCGGGTAGCCGCGAAAGACATGTCCGCGCTGAAAACCGTCATCGTCCCGATCAACAAGGCCGGCTGGCCTTTTATCGCCCTGTTCGCCGTGGTCTCGGCCCTGCTGGCCACCCTGTCCCCGGCGCTGGGCTGGATCGGGCTGGTCCTGACCGCCTGGTGCGTCTATTTCTTCCGCGATCCCGACCGCGTGACGCCGACCAAGCCGGGTCTGGTCGTCTCCCCCGCCGATGGCCGCGTCACCTTGATCACCAAGGTCGCCCCGCCGGCGGAGCTGGGTATGGGCGAGGAGAAGCTGACCCGCATCTCCGTGTTCCTGAACGTCTTCGACGTGCATGTGAACCGCTGCCCCACCGATGGCGTGATCAAGGCCGCGGAGTACAAGCCCGGCAAGTTCCTGAACGCCGACCTGGACAAGGCCAGCGAAGAGAATGAGCGGATGTCCATCCGTCTGGGCCTGCCCGACGGGCGTGAGATCGCCTTTGTGCAGATCGCCGGTCTGGTCGCCCGCCGCATCATCTGGTGGGTGGCGCCCGTTCAGTCGCTGAAGGCCGGCGAACGCTATGGCCTGATCCGCTTTGGCAGCCGCTGCGACATCTACCTGCCCGATGGCGTGCATCCGCAGGTCGTTGTGGGTCAGAAGATGATCGCCGGCGAAACGGTGCTGGCCGATCTGAACAGCAGCGATGAACAGCGCGAGGGCGAGGTCCGCTGATGCCGCCGGAGGAGAACCCGTCATCGCGCACGGGTCACCGGCACCGGGTTCGGCGGCTTCGGCCGCCGCGCCTGAAGGGCCTGTCCATCAACAAGCTGCTGCCCAACATGCTGACGATGCTGAATCTGGCATCGGGCATGACAGGCATCCGATTCGCCATGGAGGGCAAGTGGCAGGAGGCGGTGATCGCCATCGCCGTCGGTGCCCTGTTCGACATGCTGGACGGTCGCATCGCACGCATGCTGAACGCCCAGAGCAAGTTTGGCGAGGAACTGGACAGCCTGTCCGACGTGGTCAGCTTTGGCGTGGCGCCGGCCATGATCCTCTATCTCTGGTCACTGGACGATGCCCGTACCGTCGGCTGGATGGCGGCCCTGCTGATGGGTGTCTGTGCGGCCCTGCGTCTGGCGCGGTTCAACACCATGCTGGGAGCGGCGGCGGAGAAACCTGCCTTTGCCTATAATTACTTTACGGGCGTGCCCGCCCCGGCGGGGGCGTTCCTGGCGCTGTTGCCACTGATCGCGACCTTGGAGGCGGGGCCGGGCTGGTTCGACAGCCCTTGGATCGTCGCCCCCTGGACCGTGGCGGTGGCGGGATTGATGATCAGTGCCGTGCCCACCTTCTCCATGAAGGGGCTGCGCATCCCGCAGCGCTATGTCGTTTTCGTGCTGCTGGGCGTGGGGGCAACCGCCGCCGCCCTGGTCAGCGCGCCCTGGATGACGCTGTCGGTGGTGGGGCTGGTCTATATCATTTCCATCCCCTTCTCCGCCCGCCGGTACAAGGAGTTGGCGGAGGCCGCGGCGAAGCTGCAGGAACGGCCCGAAACGGTGTCCGGGACTGAAACCTGATGCAATTCGGGGCCGGTGCAATCCCGGCCCCGATTTCCTCAAAACCTCAAATCCCCCGCAACGCCGCCTTGACCCCGCCATCCAGCAGGCCGTAGGCGCGTTCCAGGGCCGTGCGGAAGGCGGCATTGCCGGTCAGCGTCACCGGGAATACCTGTTCCAGCGCGAAGAAGCCGCAGACATCGCGGTGCGCATCGCCGGTGCAGGCCCGCCCGATGGTCAGCAGCGCATCGGACAGCGGGTCGGTCAGCTTGGTCCCATCCGCCACCTTGCCCCGGATGAAATGCATCCAGGCCGCCACGGGCAATGCCAGATTATCGACCGCTGCCCCCGCCGCCAGCCGCTCGGCGATGGTACCGAACAGGCGGAAGGGCAGCTTGGCTGACCCGTCCCAGGCGATCTGCGACAGAAGATGCCGGATGCCGGGATTGGCAAAGCGAGCCAGAATGGCGTCGATATAGGCGGGATAATCGATGCCTGCGTCGGGATTCAGGGTGGGGCGAATATCGTCCAGCATCAGGCGGCGCACGAACCCGGCCAGATCCGCATCGCCCATGGCGTCGGCCACCGTCTCATACCCCGCCAGCGATCCCAGATAGGCCAGCGTTGAATGCGGCCCGTTCAAGAGGCGCAGCTTGGCCCGGTCATAGGCGCTGACATCCTTGGTCAGGGTCACGCCGATGGACGCGAAATCCGGGCGGATATTGCAGAACTTGTCCTCGATTACCCATTGCGTGAAGCGTTCACGCTGGATCGGCCAATTATCCGAGAGGCCGGTTTCACTGGCCACGCGGGCGCGCAGCGCATCGTCGGTGGCAGGCGTGATACTGTCCACCATGGTGCGCGGAAAGGCGACCTTGGTCCGTATCCAGTCGGCCAGTGCCGCATCCTGCCGTTCGGCCAGGGCCGCCACGGCGCGGCCCAGCTTGTGGCCGTTATCGACAAGGTTATCGCAGGAAATGACGGTGAAGGGCGCGGTCCCAGCCTTGAACCGACGCCGCAGCCCTTCAACCAGATGGCCGATCAGGCTGACGGGGTTCAGCGGCTCGGCCACATCATGGGCAATGTCGGGATGATCGAAATCAAGGCTGCCATCGCCCTTCAGGCAGTACCCCTTCTCCGTGACCGTCATGGTGACGATCACCGTATCGGGATTGGCCAGCCGGTCCAGCAGGGCCGCGCGGTCGCCCGGACCGGCCAGCGTCTCCTTGATCGATCCGATCACGCGATACCGCGTCTCCCGCTCCAGCTCCGCCAGGATATAGAGATTATCCTGGGGCCGCAGGGCGTCGCGCACATCGGTGCTGCGCAAGGCAGCGGCACAGATGGCCCAGTTGCCACCCTGTGCCAGCGCCTCATCAAAGAAGAACGCCTGATGTGCGCGGAAGAAGGCGCCGGGCCCGAAATGGACCACACCGATCCCGGCGGCATCCCGGTCATAGGCGGGGCTGGCCACATCGGCGCGCAGCAGGTCCAGATTGGCGGTGGACAGGGTCGGCATTACAGGGTCACTCCGTTCTTCCAGATGGCGATTTCACGCTGGCCGTTCTTTTCCGCGCGGGTTTCCTTGCCCGACGCGGTGTCCAGGATCAGGGACCACATCGCATCCGCCGCCCCGTCCAGCCCGGCATCGGTCAGGGCCAGGCCGGCATCGAAATCGATCCAGTTCGGTTTCTGCCGGGCCAGCGCGCTGTTGGACGCGATCTTCAGGGTTGGGGCCGGAAAGCCCAGCGGCGTGCCGCGCCCCGTGGTGAACAGGATCACCGTGGCACCCGCCGCCGTCAGTGCCGTGGAGGAAACACCGTCATTGCCGGGCGCCTCCAGCAGGGTCAGGCCCTTGACCCGCCGCATCTGCCCATAGGCGATGACATCGCACAGGGGCGCACGGCCCCCTTTCTGCACGGCACCCAGCGACTTTTCCTCCAGCGTCGTGATGCCGCCCGCGATATTGCCGGGGGACGGATTCTCATAGACGGGCTGGTTATGGTCCAGGAAATATTGCTTGAAGCCATTGACCACATTGACGACGCCGTCAAACACCGTCTCGTCAACGGCCCGGCGCATCAGAAGTTCCTCCGCCCCGAAAATCTCCGGGATCTCGGTCAGGATGGCGCTGCCGCCCGCCGCCGTCACCCGGTCGGCCATGCGGCCCACCAGGGGGTTGGCGGTCAGGCCGCTGAACCCGTCCGACCCACCGCATTTCAGACCGATCACCAGATCGGATGCGGGGCAGGGCACGCGGACATCGCCCGCCGCGATCTCCACCAGTTCGGCGACCGCATTGATGCCGTCTTCGACCTCATCGCTGCTGGCCTGCGCGGTAAAGGCGCGCAGGCGCGACCGGTCGATGCCGGGCGCATCGCGCAGCAGCTTGTCCAACTGGTTGCTTTCACACCCCAGGCCCAGCAGCAGGACGCCGCCGGCATTGGGATGCTGCGCCAATGCTGCGATGATGGATTTGGTATGCGCCAGATCGTCGCCCAGCTGTGAACAGCCGAACGGGTGCGGGAAGGCGACCACCCCATCCACCTTGCCGGCAAAGCGGTGGCTGGCCAGCGTGGCGATACGCTCTGCGGTGCGGGCAACACAGCCGACGGTACACAGGATCCAGATTTCGTTTCGCGTCCCCACCCGCCCGTCGGGGCGCCGGTATCCCATGAAACTCTGGTCGGGCTTCGGCATGGCGGTCCAGGCCGCATCCGTGCCCGCCGGCGCGTACTGATAGCTCAGCGTACCCGACAGGCCGGTGGCCAGATTATGGCTGTGAACATGCGCGCCGGGATCGATGCCAGCGGTGGCAACGCCAATCGGCCAACCATATTTGCGTACCGCCTCACCCGCCCTCAACGGGCGCAGGGCGAACTTGTGCCCGCGCGGAATGTCGGACAGCAGGGTGACGCTGTGCGCGCCCAGCTCAATCCGCGTGCCGGCCTCCAGCGCCTTGACGGCGATGGCCACATCATCGGCGGGATCGACGATATGGGCGGACGGAAGCTCGTCATGCAGCGGTGCGGGTGGTTGCACGCAACTCATCTTGGCGTCATCCTCGGGCATGCGGACAGCCGGCACCTTTCCGGCGCGTCCCGCGTCTGGCTGATTGAAACTGACACCGGTTACCGGATAGATCAAGAGGACAGGTGGCATCCAAGGCTGACATCGCCGAAGGGGCGACCACCGATAAAAGCAGGGGAGGGGGCGTGGCCAAGGGTAGGGTATTGCTGCGCGGGGTGACGAAATGCTTCGGCGCCGTCGATGTGATCAAGGGTGTGGACCTGGAAATCGCGCCGGGGGAACTGACGGTGTTTGTCGGCCCATCGGGCTGTGGCAAGTCCACCTTGCTGCGCCTGGTGTCCGGCCTGGAACTGCCGACCGGCGGGTCGATCATGATCGGCGACCGCGATGTCACCCTGGTTCACCCGTCCGAACGCGGCATCGCCATGGTGTTCCAATCCTACGCGCTTTACCCCCACATGAGCGTGGCGGAAAACATGGGCTTCGGCCTGAAGATCGCGGGCCTGCCCAAACCCCTGATCAAGGAAAAGGTGGCAAAGGCGGCGGAGATCCTGCAACTGACCCCCTTGCTGGACCGCAAGCCCCGCGCCCTGTCGGGCGGGCAGCGGCAGCGGGTGGCCATTGGCCGCTGCATCGTGCGTGAACCGGAGGTATTCCTGTTCGACGAACCTCTGTCCAATCTGGATGCCGCGCTGCGCGGCCAGATGCGGGTGGAGATCGCGCGCCTGCATGCCAAGCTGGGCGCCACCATGATCTATGTGACCCATGATCAGGTGGAGGCGATGACGCTGGCCACCCGCATCGTGGTGCTGAATGCCGGGCGGATCGAACAGATCGGCGCACCCATCGAGCTGTACCGTCACCCCGCCAACCTGTTCGTGGCCGGCTTCATCGGCTCCCCCCGCATGAATTTCATGGATGGGATCGTGGAGGCGGTGGAAACGGACAGCGTCAGCGTGCGCCTGAACGGCGCCACCTTGCGCCTGCCCCGCCATGACGCGGCGGTGAAGCCGGGGGCCAAGGTCACGGTGGGCATCCGGCCAGAACATTTTCGCGTCGGCCCCACCCCGGCGGACATGGACGATGATCAGGCGGTGGAGTTTGACGCCATCATCGATCTGGTCGAACGGCTGGGCGGGGAAACATTGGCGCATCTGCGCATGCCGTCGCTGTCCGATGGGGTGCTGGTGGTAAAGATCAGTGGCGATGTGCCCCTGCGCATCGGCACGGGTCTGCGCATCGGCGTCCGGCTGGCGCAATGCCACCTGTTCGATGCCGATGGCCGCGCCGTGGGTGAACCGGCGGCGCGCGCAGCCGTGGCGGCGTGAGGGGGGATTATGAACAGGCCTGCTAATCATCCTCCCATCATCGTCATCCCGGCGAAAGCCGGGACCCAGGGGCAGCGTGCCCGACCTATCGGTGGCATCCTGGTTGGCGGTGGCTATGGCTTTCCCTGCGGCCCTTGGGTCCCGGCTTTCGCCGGGATGACGAAGGGGGGCGGGATGGGTCAGCGCCAGCGCAATGGCAGGTCTGCCCATGTATGACAACCGCGTCTCCGGCTATCTCTACATCGCGCCCTTCCTGATCGGTCTGGCGACCTTCACCCTGTTTCCTTTCCTGGCATCCTTCCTGCTGTCCTTTTCGGATTATCAGTTGCAGGACCCGGTGGAACAGGCGCGGTTTCTGGGGCTGGGCAATTACACGCAGATGGCGGGCGACGACACGTTCCATGGCTCGCTGGGCGTCACCTTCCTCTATGTGTTCATCACCGTGCCCCTGAAACTGGCCTTCGCCCTGTTCATCGCCTTCGTCTTGAATTTCAAGCTGCGGGGCATCGGCTTTTTCCGCACCGCCTATTACGTGCCTTCCATTCTGGGCGGGTCGGTGGCCATTGCCGTGCTGTGGCGCTATGTCTTCGCGGGCGATGGGCTGATCAATCAGGTTCTGGTCTGGGCAGGGGGGGAGCCGCTGAACTGGCTGGGGGAGCCTGCCTATGCCCTGTTCACCGTCGTGCTGCTGCGCCTGTGGCAATTCGGGTCGGCCATGGTGGTGTTCCTGGCGGGTCTGCAGAACATTCCCACCGACCTTTATGAGGCGGCGACCATCGATGGGGCCGGCAAGGCCCGCATTTTCTTCACCATCACCCTGCCGCTGCTGACGCCGGTGATCTTTTTCAATTTCATTATGCAGATCGTGCAGGCATTTCAGGAGTTTAACGGACCTTATATCATCACGGGCGGCGGGCCGCTGAAATCCACCTACCTGCTGCCCCTGATGATCTATGAAGAGGCATTCAAGTACTTCAATGTCGGTTACGCCGCCGCCCTCTCCTGGGTCCTGTTCCTGATCATCGCGCTGTTCACCATCATCGCCTTTGCGTCTGCCAAATACTGGGTCTTCTACGGGAATGAGCGGGAGGATGGGGAATGAGCCTGATCAGCGTGCCTCGCCGCGATGCCGCCTGGATTGGCCGTTTCAGTGCCCTGCTGCGCTATGGCGTGCTGATCGGGGTGGGGCTGGTCATGCTCTATCCCCTGTTCTGGATGGTGGCCGCCAGCTTCAAGCCCAACCATGAGATTTTCGGATCGGTCGGCTTGTGGCCGCAGGAACCGACCATGGATGGGGTGGTGAAGGGCTGGCGCACCGGCACCGAATACAGCTTCGCGACATACCTGCTGAACAGTTTCGCCTTCATCATGCCGAAGGTGGTGCTGACCGTCGTGTCATCGGTGCTGGTGGCCTTCGGCTTCGCGCGGTTCCGCATGCCGGGCAAGCAGCTTTGGTTCGCGCTGATGGTGGCGACCATCCTGCTGCCGAAAAGCGTGCTGCTGATCCCACAATATCTGATGTTCCGGGAATTCGGCTGGCTGGATACCTATCTGCCGCTCTATGTTCCCTGCGCCTTCGCTACCGACGGCTTCTTTGTGTTCATGGTGGTGCAGTTCCTGCGTGGCATCCCGCCCGATATGGAGGAAGCGGCCGTCATCGATGGCTGCAACTCGCTTCAGGTACTGTGGCATGTGGTGGTACCGGTGATCATGCCGGCCATCATCTCCGTCGCGCTGTTCCAGTTCATGTGGAGCCTGAACGACTTCCTCTATCCCCTGATCTACCTGTCCTCGGTGGGCAAATACCCCGTAGCCCTGGCCCTGAAAATGGCCATCGACGTGACGGAGGCCACGGCCTGGAACCAGGTCCTGGCCATGTCCACCATCGCCCTGCTGCCCTCGCTGATCGTCTTTTTCCTGGCGCAGAAATATTTTGTCGAGGGGATCACGTCGGGGTCGGTGAAGGGATGACGCCGGGGTTTTCGCGGATTACGGCTTCGCCTAATCCGCGCTACGGATGCAGCCTCGCGGGGACGTTAGGGACGTAGCGCGGATTAGCGTAAGCGTAATCCGCGGTGCAACGCTGCCACCTCACCCCACCGGCTGCTGCTGCGTGATGCAATGGATACCACCGCCGCCGCGCACGATATCCAGCGCCGGCACCGGCACGATATGCCGGTCGGGGAACAGCTTGCCGAACAGGGTGACGGCCTCGGCATCCATCGGGTCTTCGAACAGCGGCATGACGATGCCGCCATTGGCCATGTAGAAATTGGTGTAGGAGAGCGTCAGGCGCACGCCATGCTGTTCCTGACGCGCCGGCGTGCGCAGGGTCACGACCTCCAGCGTCCGGCCCGCCGCGTCGCGCGCGGCCTTCAGCCGGGCGACATTGTCCTGGAACACGGGATAGTTCGGGTCCGACGTATCGTCGGTCACCATGGTCAGCACGACGCCCGGCTTCACAAAGGCCGCGATCTCATCGATATGGCCGTCGGTTTCATCCTGCTCATAGCCCCTGTTCAGCCAGATGAATTCCCGCACGCCCAGATGGGACGCCAGATGCGCCTCAATTTCGCCGCGCGACAGATGCGGGTTGCGGTTGGGGTTCAGCAGGCATTCCTCGGTCGTCAGCAGTGTCCCCTCGCCATCGACATGGAATGACCCGCCCTCCATCACCAGCGGGGCCGCGAACCGCTTCAGTCCCTGGTTCTCCAGGATCAGGCGCCCGACCTGCGTATCCGGCTGAAAATCGTCATAATTCCGGCCCCAGGCATTGAAGCCCCAATGCACGCCGGCCACATCGCCCTTGCCGTTCACGACAAAGCTGGGCGCGTTGTCGCGCAGCCAGCTGTCGGAGCAGGGCACCGGCAGCACCGACACGCCCGGCCCGCAGGCCAGCGAGACATCGGCCAGCGCCCCGTCGGGGCACAGCATGGTCACTGGTTCGAACTGCGCAATGGCCTTCGCCACCTCGGCATAGGCGGCACGCGCGGCGGGCAGGCCGTTGGGGAACGTTTCCTCCCGCACCGGCCACGCCATCCAGCAGCGCGCATGCGGCGCCCATTCGGCGGGCATGTAAAAGCCTTCGGCGGCGGGATGGGTCATGATGCGATCCTTGCTTCTGATCTGGGCCAGACATGAAAACGCCCCGGCGAGGGTACCCGCCGGGGCGCTGTCCTGACAACCATGCCGGTTCCCCACCGAACCGATACTCATATCAAGGGGCATTAATTTGCCCCTTGAAGGCCAGCGACTGCTGGCCCGCAGGCTTGTGCCTGCGTGAGCCAAGGCGGCGGATGCCGCCGCCCGGCGTTTGAGGGAACAGCATACATCAGACTGAAAAATGGGAACTGCTTAAAGAAGCAGGCCTTTCCGCCTCAATCGCGGCGGTTGGCCGGGTACTGCTCAACCGAAACGGCATACCGGGAAAAAGCACCGAGCCGCAGCATAGGAAGCAGGAAAAAGTACCGCATGATGAGTCTCCATCGTTGTTTTCGATGGACGTAATATAGTTGCGCAGCGGCTTTTGCGCCATCCGGGGCACGCGCCGGGGCAAGACTGCGCGGCGTGCATGGCTTGGAGTGGGGGGCTGGCGTGGTTCCCTCACCCTCCCAAGCCGGAAGGCTTGGGAGGGTGAGGGAGCAACGGAGCAACAGTGCCCTCACCGCTTCACATCCAACCCTTCCTCATTGACCAGGCTCATCACGTCGGCCACCGACACCAGATTGGCGTCACCCGGCACCGAATGTTTCAGCGCGGCGGCGGCGGCGGCGAAATTGATGGCCTGATCGGCGGCCCAGCCCTTGTCCAGTCCATGGATCAGGCCGGCGGCAAAGGCGTCGCCGCCGCCAATGCGGTCGACAATGCCGTTCAGCTTGTAGGTGCGGGAATAATGCACCCGGTGGTCACGCGCGGCGACACGTCCCGTCAGTTCCTGATGGTCCACGTCATGATGGCTGCGGATGGTGGAGGCCAGCCATTTCAGGCCCGGCCAGGTCTTAAACGCCAGCTCCGCCGCCGCCAAAAACCGCTCCGACAGGGGAAGGGCATGGAAATCCGCGCCTAAGATCAGGGCGATGTCGCGCTCATTCCCGAACATCAGATCGGCGCAGGAGGCCAGTTTGGCAAACACCGCCGGCGCGTCACCGCCCCGGTCGGCCCACAGCTTGGCGCGGTAGTTACAGTCGAAGGAAACTTTGACGCCGGCGGCCTTGGCGGCTTCTGCCGCCGCGACCACGGCCTTCTCGGCCTCTTCGCTGACGGCGGGCGTGATACCGCCGACATGCAGCCATTCGGCCCCGTTCAGCAGCGTGGGCCAATCATAGGCGCCAGCCTCCGTCACCGCGAATGCGGACCCGGCGCGGTCATAAATGATCTCCGACGGGCGCTGCATGGCGCCGACGGTCAGGAAGTACAGGCCCATGCGGCCATGGCGCATCTGGATGCCGCGCGTGTCGATGCCATAGCGGCGCAACTCACCCCGGCAGGCCTCGCCAATGCCCTGGTCGGGCAGGGTGGAGACGACGGCAGCGTCCCAGCCGAATCGGGCCAACGACACGGCGACATTGGCCTCCGCCCCGCCAAAGGTGACGTCCAGACGCGGGCTTTGCAGCAGCATTTCCCGGCCCGGCGCCGTCAGGCGCATCAGCAATTCACCAAAACACACGATACGCCCGGTCATCGGGTCTCTCCCTTCCACCATGCAAACCCACCTACTGCGGGATTTGTGCCACATCCTGTGACGAACTTGGATATCTCAATGCAAAAACGTATTGCCACCGGTGTCAGATCGGATCATTAATAGCCCTGTCACCGGTGTCAACGCCTACCGGCTAAGACGACTGGTATAAAGACCTAAATCGTTCGTCCTACCCCCTGCTTGCCGTTCCGGCTGCGGGCTGGATCGGTGCGGCCAGAACGATAAATCTGAAGGGGAAGGAAGCAATGATGAAGTTCGCGGGTACGCCCTGCATCCGCCGCCGTCTCGCCGGCGCCTCGGCCCTGGTCCTGCTGGCCGGCTTGATCCCTGCGGGTGCGCAGGCACAGGAAGCCCTGGAAGAAATCGTGGTTACGGGCTTCCGTGGCTCGCTGGCCAGCGCCATCAACAAGAAGCGGAACGAGAATGACATCGTCGATGTCATCAATGCCGAAGATATTGGCAAGTTCCCGGATACCAATCTGGCAGAATCGCTGCAGCGTATCCCCGGCGTCTCCATCGACCGTGATGGCGGCGAAGGCCGTTCGATCACGGTGCGCGGTCTTTCCTCCACCTTCACCCGCGTGCGGCTGAACGGGCTGGAAGCCCTGGCCACCACGGGCGGCAAGGACGGGTCGGGCGGCGCCAACCGTGGCCGCGGCTTCGACTTCCAGATTTTCGCGTCGGAACTGTTCAACAGCCTGACGGTGCGCAAGTCCACGTCTGCCCAGACCGAGGAAGGCTCGCTGGGCGCCACGGTCGACCTGCAGACGGCCCGCCCGTTCGACTATAACAAGTTCGTTTTCTCCGCTTCGGGCAAGATCGGCTATAATGATCTGTCCAAGTCGAAGGACCCGCGCGGCACCCTGCTGGTGTCCGATACTTTCGCGGATGGCAAGATCGGCGCCCTGTTCTCCGTCGCCTACTCGGAGACCAACCGTCTGGAGGAAGGCTCCTCCACGGGCCGTTGGGAACGTGGCATCGACACGATCGGCACGGTCAATCAGACCACGGGTCTGGGCAGCGCCACGGCCAACTTCCTGTTTGGAGGTCCGGGCAATACGGTGTCCAACTCGCCGGCCAACCGCGCCCTGCCGGAACAGTCGGCCTGGCACCCGCGCATCCCGCGCTATGGCCGCTTGGATTACGATCAGGAACGCCTGGGCGCCACCGCCGCCCTGCAGTTCCAGCCGTTTGAGACGACGCGTATCACGCTGGACGGCCTCTATGCCGATCTGAAGGGCACGCGCCAGGAACAGTATCTGGAAGCCATTTCCTTCAGCCGCAACACCAGTGCGGGCGGCATGGGCGGCACCACCGTCACCCAGGCCACCTATGATGATCTGGGCAACCTGATCAAGGGCACCTTCAACGGCGTCGATATCCGTACCGAACAGCGCCGCGACCGCCTGCAGACCGAATTCCTGCAATATTCCTTCAATCTAGACCAGGAATTCACCGACACGATCCGTTTCAAGGGTGTTGCCGGCTGGTCCTCCTCGGTGCAGGACAACCCGGAACAGACGACCCTGTCGCTGGAAGCCTATAATGTCCAGGGCTACAGCTACGACTATTCCGGCAACAAGAACCTGCCGGCCTTCAATTACGGTTTCGACGTCACCAATCCGGCCAACTATATCTTCAGCCCGTCGACCCGTCTGGTCCGCAACGGCGCTGTCATCGGTGACCAGTCACTGATCCGTATTCGTCCCAACAAGACGAATAACGATTTCCAGACCTTCCGGGGCGAGTTTGAGTGGGATGCCCAGGACTGGGTAACCCTGAAGGCCGGTCTGGCCCACAAGGATTACAAGTTCAAGACCCAGGAATGGCGCCGTTACGGCACGCTGGATGCGATCCAGGGGACCGGCAATCTCACCGAGGCCGCCGTACCGCTGCCGGCCGGCACCACCATCGCCAGCCTGTCGGAACTGGTGTCGGGCTTCGGTCGTCACCTGAATATCCCGAACGGTACGCCGACTTCCTGGGTGGTTCCGTCGATCGACAAGTTTGAGGAACTGCTGGGTTTCTACTGTAACTGTATCAACCAATATGGCGATTTCCGCGTCGCCAAGGACGGCCAGGGCGCCATCGGCAATAACCGCAACGCCCGCGAACGCAGCCTGAGCGCCTTCGTCCAGGCCGATTTCAATACCGAACTGGGTGATATGCCGTTCCGTGGCAATGTCGGTCTGCGTCAGGTGAAGACCAAGCTGACCTCCACCGGCTATGTCGGCACGACGCTGGTCACCAAGCAGCGCGACTATGACGATACGTTGCCGGCTATCAACCTGTCGCTGGAGCCGATTGACGATTTCCTGGTACGCTTTGGGGCGGCCAAGGTGATGTCGCGCCCCGACCTGCCGAACCTGACCCCCGGTGGTTCGATCACCAATGCCAGCCAGACCATCAGCGTCGGCAACCCGGAACTGAACCCGATCCGCGCCAATACGGTCGATCTCTCCTTTGAATGGTATCCGGAGAAGGAGACGCTGGTAACGGTTGGCTTCTTCTATAAGGACATCAAGAGCTACATCCAGAACATCTCCGAGCAGATGACTTTTGCCGAAACGGGGCTGCCGGAGAGCCTTCTGGCCAACAACAATAGGCCTGACACAACCTTCACCATCACCCGCTCCGGCAATACCAAGGGCGGCCCGCTGAAGGGCTTTGAAATCAGCGTGCAGAAGCCGTTCACCTTCCTGCCGGCTCCGTTCGATGATTTCGGTGGTATCGCCAACTTCACCTATGTGACGTCGGATATCGACTATCGCGTCGGCACCCGTATCGTGCGTGAGCCGCTGGTTGGTCTGTCGCCCAAGTCGTTCAATGCCACTCTTTACTATGAGAACGATGATTTCAGCGCCCGCGTCTCCGGCTCCTTCCGCGACAGCTACCTGACGCAGATATCGCCGGGCAATGCCAACGACATCCGTGGCAAGGCCTCGACCTTCAACCTGGACTTCTCGGCCAGCTACAACATTAGCGAGCAGATCTCGGTGACGTTCGAAGCCATCAACCTGACCGACGAGTTCGACGAGCGCTGGGTCGGTACCAGCGAGCGCCAGAACTCTGAAGAATATGTCCATTATGGCCGCCAGTTCTTCCTGGGTGCCAAGTACAAGTATTGATGACCTCCGCTTCCCCCGGCCCGACAGGGTCGGGGGAAGACCCCACGGGGCTGCATCGCGGCCCGGCGTGGAAACCGGTGGCAATGCATGATCGCCTCCGCTATTGCCTTGATCTCCTGTTCCGACCTCATCACGGCCCCACCGGCACAGGCGGGGCCGTTTTCCTGTTGATGGGAGCCTTACAACGTGAATATCCAGGCCTTCACCCTGCTGCTGAAAAGCTCGCCCGTCATTCCGGTCCTGACCATCGAAAGGGTGGAGGATGCCGACCCCTTGGCCGTGGCCCTGAAGGAGGGTGGCCTGTCGGTGGTGGAGGTGACCTTGCGCACGCCCGCCGCCCTTGACGCCATCACCGCCATGAAGCGGGCCGTGCCCGGCCTGATCGTGGGTGCCGGCACCATCCTGAAGCCGTCGGACCTGGATGCCGCCATGTCGGCGGGGTCGGATTTCATCGTGACCCCTGCCACGACGGCGGCCCTGGTGGCCCCGCTGAAGGCCTGTGGCGTGCCGGTCATCCCCGGTGTGGCCACGCCCAGCGAGGTGCTGGAGCGTTTGGATGACGGGTTTGAGGTGCTGAAGCTGTTCCCGGCGGAGCAGTATGGCGGTGCCGGCACCATCGCCGCCCTGGCCGCCCCCCTGCCGCAGGCCCGCTTCTGCCCCACGGGCGGCATCGGGCGCGACAAGGTGGCGTCTTATCTGGCGCTGAAGAATGTGGTCGGCGTCGGCGGCTCCTGGATCGCCACCAACAAGCAGATCGCGGATGGCGACTGGGCCGGCATCACCGCCAATGCCCGCGCGGCAGCCGCGTTCGCGACGCCCGGCGTTTAACACAAACGCCTCAAACGGGGTAAGCCCGGAACCAGGGGCAGGGTGGTATCGTTAAGGCTGCATCCACTAACCGGAGGATGCAAACCATGAAGATGCTTCTCGGCACAGCCGCCCTGTCCCTGGTCCTAGTCGCCCCGGCCCTGGCCGCCAGCTCCGACAGTGACATCGCCGCCTTCCGTCAGGCCAAGGTTTCCCTGACCCAGGCCATTGCCCAGGCTGAACAGCAGGGCAAGGGCAAGGCGGTGGATGTCGATTTCGATACCAAGAACAGCGTCGGCCTGTATCAGATCGACATCGTGTCCGGCGAGACCGTGACCCGCTGGGATGTCGATGCCTCCAACGGCAAGATCGCTTCGGCTGACAAGCAGACCCTGGCCACCTGGGCACAGCAACTGGGGGCGGGCGTGGAGCCCCGCGAACTGACCGCCTCTTCCACCAGCCTGGCGCAGGCCATCGGCATCGCGGAGAATAAGGGCGGCGGCAAGGCCATCGAGGCCGAGGTCGATCACGATAATGGCCGCCTGACCTATGAGGTCGAGGTGCTGAACGGCAACGGCACCCGCACCATCCGCGTCGACGGCGCCACCGGTCAGGTCATGGCCGACAAGAGCTGATCCAAGTCGGTTGCACCCTCACCCTCCCGCCAAGCGAGGGACAAAATTTCCACCCCTCGCCCACGAACGTGGGAGAGGGAGGGGCCCAAGCCTGCCAAGGCTTGGGAGGGTGAGGGCAACCCCCGTTCGCCCCTCATAACCCGTTCAGATATTCTTCCAGATTGGTATAGCCATCGCCATCCTGGTCGGTCGCCCCGTCCGCCGGATCGGTTGGGTTCAGGCCGTGGGCCTTTTCCCAGGCATCGGGCATGCCGTCCCGGTCGCTGTCGGTCGGTGCCACTCCCGCCGTCAGCACCGGCCAGCCGCCGACATCGTCCTGATTGTCGATGATCCGACCCTCGCCCTTGGCCACGCCTGCCGTGATCCGCTCATCCACACTGTCGCGCACGCGGCCCGCCCCGGCCTTGGCCAGAACCGCGCGGAAGGCGGCATCGGCGGGCTCCGTCGTCACCGCCGCCATCGGGATGGGGGCAGACTGGCGGTAGCCATCGGCCTGCACACCGGTGACCAGCGACCAGGGGTCCGCCGGCTCGGCATGGTTCATCCAGTTGCCGGCAAAATACGCCCTGGCCACGGGGCTTTTCTCGTCAAACGCATGTGCGCCCTTCGAATCTGGGCCGGCCACATAGTAATTATTCACGAAATTATAGGCCGTGACGGCATCGGTATCGGCGTTATAGCCCGACGCCCCGCCCTTGCCCGTCCCCTTCCAATTGAAGAAGACATTGTTGCGGAAATCCATGAAGGCGCCGGTCGGGTCATCGGCCTGCTTTTCAAAATTGCCGGGGCGCGGCATGCGGGCCGTGTGGCTGGCCCACAGATTATGGTGAAAGCTGAAACGCGATCCGAACGACCCGCGCGCCAGCGTGCCATAGCCGTGATCGCCCTTGGCATGCACCGACTTGTTCAGGCTTTCGGCGATCACCGACCATTGCACCGTCACATTGTCCAGCCCCGTCATCCCTTCCTTCCACTTGAAGGACAGCGACAGGCTTTCATCGGTGGACCAACTGGCGGAGACATGGTCCAGGATGATGTGCTTGCCATCAAAGACCGTGACGGCATCGGCTTCCTGTCCCGCCGCACTGCCCAAGCGGGAGCGGACATGGCGGATCACCACATGGCTGGCCGTCACGATCAGCGGATAATCGCGCAAGGTGATGCCGCCGCCGGGCGCCGACTGGCCCGCGATGGTGATGAAATCGTTCTTGATACGCAGGTCGGATTTCAGCTGGATGGTCCCCGACACGGCGAACACCACCATGCGCGGTCCCTTGGCCTCCACCGCCTCGCGCAGGCTGCCCGGTCCTGCATCTTCCAGGCTGGTAACGGTGAAGACCCGTCCCCCCCGTCCCCCCATGGCATAGGCACCGGCCCCTTCGGCCCCCGGAAAGGCCGGTATGGCGGCGGGCGCCACATCGCGGCCAATGGCGGCAGCGGGAAGGGAGGGCAGCAGGCACAGCAGGGCAGCAAGTGCTGCCGGGCGCATCTTCATCGGGGCACTCCCTTTATCACAGAAGCCGGTACTGGCTTTGCGTACCGTCTTTACACATGATTTGACACCGGTTACCATTATTCTGTAGGCCTGGGCAAACGAAAAGCAGACTTTCACTGCCGTCAAACCCGGACCATGACTGATTTGGGGTTGCGCCATCCCGGCGCACAGTGCAGTACATTCCTATTGTCCCCTGGGGGGACAATTGATGCCGATAAACACATCGAAATGGGACAGCACCCTCCATGCCCCGTGCCCGCACCGCCGACGCTGCCGCCGTGACCGAACAGGCCGAAAAGCCGGAAGCGCCGAAGACCTATATCTGGGACCTGAAGCGCCGGCCCACCATCAATGATGTGGCCCGTCTGGCGGAAGTGTCGAAGAAGACGGTGTCGCGGGTCATCAACCAGTCGCCCCTGGTAAATGAGGAAACCCGTCAGAAGATCGCCAAGGTCATCGATGATATCGGGTACGAGCCGGACCCGCAGGCCCGCGGGCTGGCGTCCCAGCGCTCCTTCCTGCTGGGCATCATCTATGACAATCCCAACAGCCAGTATGTGGTGAATGTCCAGGCGGGCATTCTGGAGGCCTGCCGCAAAAGCGGGTTTGAGCTGGTGGTGCATCCCTGCATCCGGACCAGCCCGACCTATATGAAGGAGATGCGGCAGTTCGTGGAGCGGCAGAAGCTGGATGGCGTCATCCTGCTGCCGCCCTTGTCGGAGGATGAGGCGCTGGCCGCCATGCTGGTGGAAATCGGCTGCCGCTTTATCCGCGTCGCCTGCGTGCCCCTGGATGTCGCGGCCCATCTGGTCGTGTATGAGGATTATAAGGGTGCGGCGGAGGTGGCCGACCATCTGGTCGAGTTGGGCCATCGCCGCATCGGCTACATCGCCGGCACACCGCAATATAAATCCGCCCAGGAACGCCGCCGTGGCTTTGCCGACGGTCTGGCTCGCCACGGTCTGTCGCTGGACCCCGAACTGTCGGCCCAGGGCGCCTACACGTTCGAAAGCGGCCAGGAATGCGCCGAAAAGCTGCTGTCGATGGCGAACCCGCCCACGGCCATTTTCGCATGTAACGATGAAATGGCCGCCGGCGTCTATCGCATCGCCTATCAGAAGGGCATCACCATCCCCCAGGAGCTGACTGTTGTCGGTTTCGATGACAGCCAGCTGGCCCTGCGCATGTGCCCCGCCCTGTCCACTGTACGCTCGCCCGTCCGCGACATGGGCCGCGTGGCGGCGGAAAAACTGATCCAGCGCATCGCGCAGCCCGACGCCAAGCTGCGCGAGACGATTTTCCAACCGCATCTGGTGGTCCGCGAAAGCAGCGCGCCGCCCAAGGCCTGATGGGTGGGGCCGTGGGTTCATCCAACGGCTCCTGCCGCCTTGCATGGAAACCGGTGTCATCATAGGATGGCGCCTGATATATCCCATATTTCAGGAGTTATGACGGTGTCCACCGCCCAGGAAATCGCCCAGCGTTTTGTCGCTGCCCGCCGTGCCGCAACATCCCTGCCGGATTATCCCGGCACGATCCCCGATCACCTGACCCAGTCCTATGACATTCAGGATGTGGCGCGCGCGCTCTGGCCCACGCCGGTGCGCGGCTGGAAGATCGGCATGGTGCCGCCTTCCTTCCGGGAGAAACTGGGGGCCATGCGCCTGGCCGGTCCCGTGTTTGACGGCAATGTCTGGGATTACAGCGAAGGTCAGGTCATCGACCTGCCGGTCATTCCCGGCGGCTTCGCGGCGGTGGAGGGGGAGTTCGTGGTGAAGCTGGGCGCCGAAATGCCGGCCAGCGGCCCGTCGGATGAGGCTGAGGCGAAGTCCCTGATCGGTTCCATCCATGCCGGTATCGAACTGGCCGGCAGCCCGCTGGCCACCATCAACAAGCTGGGCCCCACCGTCGTGGTCAGCGATTTCGGCAATAATGCCGGCCTGATCGTGGGTCCCGAACTGAAGGGCTGGGCCGATGCGGCACCGGAAAGCCTGACCGTTGAAACCCGGATCGAAGGCGAACTGGTCGGTACGGGCAGCTTTGCCAGCATCCCCGGCACGCCGGTCCAGGCCGTCGCCTTCCTGCTGGCCCATTGCCGGGCGCGCGGCATCGCCTTGCCGGCAGGCACCCTGATCACCACCGGGGCCGTGACGGGCATCCATGACATCGCCCTGGGCCAGTCCTCCACCGTCACCTTCGCGCCGGGCGGAGAGATCAAGGTGCGGACCGTCCAGGCACAGCCGCGCTGAACCGATCACGAAGGTTGGGGCGGGCTTTGCTCCCAACCTTCGCTTGACTTCAAACAGTGAATGAACAACGTTCAATTCGGCGGGGCGCAGCACCTTCCCGGAATTGGCGCTCTTGGGCGCGGGCGTCGGGGTGCTATGATGCGTCTGTCTGTTGAAGGGGCGTCTGTTCCATGAAGAATATCATCCTGCTTGTCCTGGCTTTGCTGGTGCTGATCGGCGCCGGTGTCGGCGGCTACGTCATGTTCGGGCCGAAGCCGCACAAGGAAGGCGAGCATGCGGAAGAAGCGCCCAAGAAGAAGGAGCGCACGGGTCCCCCCGTCTTCGTGCAGGTGGGGCCGATGATCGTGCCCGTCATGGGCGCTAAGACCGTGGAACAGAACATCATGGTCACCGTCAGCCTGGAAGTGGATGACGACACGACCCGCGAACAGGTCCGCGTGCAAAGCCCGCGTCTGATCGATGCCTATGTCCAGGCCCTTTATGGTGGCATCGACAAGGGGCAGGTGATCGACGGTCAGGTCCTGAACATTCCCGCCCTGAAGACCAAGTTGATGGAAACCACGGACAAGGTCCTGGGCCCCGGCATCGTGCATGACGTGCTGATCCAGTCGGTCAGCCAGCGGCCGGTTTATTAGGGATTGTCAGGTTTTGTGGAATTGGGTTGGTGCGTCCTCAACAGTCATCCCCGCGAAAGCGGGGACCCAGCGAGAGGCGCGGTCAGCGCCGATATGAATCATGTCGCAGCTATCGCTGCTCTTGCTGGGTCCCCGCTTTCGCGGGGATGACCGCGGGGGGCGACCCCACATAAATCTGACAGACCCTACCCTAAGAACCGATACGCGCCGCGTCGGCACTGCTGACCTCTGGCTGCCATCCTGCTATAATATCGTCATCAACGCCCCAGTTGCGCCTACGCCCATCCGGAGCCATCGGCTTTCGGAGCGGGAAAGGTGCGCGCTCCTGAAACACACCTTTATTTTTTGTTTCACACCGTTGCACGGACGCTGCCGCATCCGCGTCCGAATCATCCCGCACTGCAATGCCGCAGTGCAAAGTGCAAGTCTGGTTAATGGTGGCGTATTGCCGCATTTAAAAACGCATGGCATGCTTGCGCCCACCTAATGCCGCCGGCCATCCGGTCAGAAAAAAGAAGCGGCATCTTCAACAGGGTAAGGAAACGACATGACCACGCAAGTGCTGTACTTCGTGCTGGCATGTGGGGTGCTGGCCATTCTTTATGGGCTGGTAACGGCCCGTGCCGTGCTCTCCGCCAGTCCGGGCAATGCCCGCATGCAGGAAATCGCCCACGCCATCCAGATCGGTGCGGGTGCCTATCTGAACCGTCAATATACGACCATCGGCATTGTCGGAGTCGTGATCGCGGTGCTGGTGGGTGTGCTGCTGGGCGTCAAGGTAACCATCGGCTTCGTGATCGGCGCGGTCCTGTCCGCCGCTGCCGGCTATATCGGCATGAACATCTCCGTGCGCGCCAATGTCCGCACGGCAGAGGCCTCGCGTCAAGGGCTGGCCCAGGGTCTGTCGCTGGCGTTCCGCGCCGGTGCCGTTACGGGCATGCTGGTGGCGGGCCTCGCCCTGCTGGGCGTCGCCGGCTATTATTTCGTGCTGACCTCCATGGGTGTCACGGGACGTGAACTGATCGACGCGCTGGTCGCGCTCGGCTTTGGCGCCTCGCTGATCTCCATCTTCGCGCGCCTGGGCGGCGGCATCTTCACCAAGGGTGCCGACGTGGGCGCCGATCTGGTGGGCAAGGTCGAGGCCGGCATTCCCGAAGATGACCCGCGCAACCCCGCCGTGATCGCCGACAATGTCGGTGACAATGTCGGCGACTGCGCCGGCATGGCCGCCGACCTGTTCGAAACCTATGCGGTGACCGTTGTGGCCACCATGGTGCTGGCCTCCATCTTCTTCGCGGGTCAGGGGGTCCTGGCTTCGGCCCTGGTCTATCCGCTGGCCATTGGCGGGGCGTGCATCATCACCTCCATCATCGGCACCTATTTCGTGAAGTTGGGCTCGTCCAACAACATCATGGGCGCGCTGTACAAGGGCTTCATCGCCTGCGGTCTGCTGTCGCTGGTCGCCATCGGCGGGGTCACGCATTATGTGCTGCCCGAAGGTTTCCACACCGTCTTCACCACGGGTGATGGCGTGACCTTCACGGGCCGGCATCTGTTCTATTGCGGGCTGATCGGTCTGGCCGTCACCGGCCTGATCGTCTGGATCACCGAATATTACACGGGCACCAATTACCGCCCCGTGAAGTCGGTGGCGCAGTCCTCCACCACGGGCCACGGCACCAACGTCATCCAGGGTCTGGCCGTGTCGATGGAATCGACCGCATTGCCGGCCCTGGTGATCTGCGTCGCCATCATCGCCTGCTTCCTGCTGGCAGGATTGTTCGGCATCGCCATTGCGGTCACCAGCATGCTGGCGGTTGCCGGCATGGTCGTGGCGCTGGATGCCTATGGCCCCGTCACCGATAATGGCGGCGGCATAGCCGAAATGGCCGACCTGCCCAAGGATGTGCGCGTCACCACCGACGCGCTGGACGCGGTCGGCAACACCACCAAGGCCGTCACCAAGGGCTATGCCATCGGCTCCGCCGGTCTGGGCGCCCTGGTGCTGTTCGCAGCCTATAATGAGGATCTGAAGTACTTCATCGCCAATACCGACGCCTATCCCTATTTCCAGGGTGTGACCGTCGATTTCAGCCTCGCCAACCCCTATGTCGTCGTCGGCCTGATCCTGGGCGGCCTGCTGCCCTATCTGTTCGGTGCCATGGGTATGACCGCCGTGGGTCGCGCCGCCGGTTCCGTGGTGGAAGAGGTGCGGCGACAGTTCCGTGACGATCCGGGCATCATGGCCGGCACGTCCAAGCCGGACTATGGCCGCGCCGTCGACATGCTGACCAAGGCAGCCATCAAGGAGATGATCATCCCCTCGCTGCTGCCGGTGCTGGCCCCGGTCGTGCTGTACTTCATCGTGGCCGCCATCGCGGGTAAGGGTGCGGCGTTCAGTGCCGTCGGCGCCATGCTGCTGGGCGTGATCGTCACGGGCCTGTTCGTCGCCATCTCGATGACGTCGGGCGGCGGTGCCTGGGACAATGCCAAGAAATACATCGAAGAGGGCCATCATGGCGGCAAGGGTTCGGACGCGCACAAGGCGGCTGTGACCGGTGACACCGTCGGCGACCCTTACAAGGACACGGCTGGTCCCGCCGTGAACCCGATGATCAAGATCACCAACATCGTGGCGCTGCTGCTGCTGGCCATCCTGGCCCACGGCTAAGCGTTACGGAGCTGATTTTGCGCCCCGGTCCGGTAACGGGCTGGGGCCTTTTTATGCGCCTGATTGGCTACTTATCCTAATTTGTCTCCCCGGCGAAGGCCGGGGCCCAGGGGCCACGCGCCCAACGCTGGTACTTCCAAATCGAGCCAGATGGAAAAGTTGATGCTTGCGGCCCCTGGGCCCCGGCCTTTGCTGGGGAGGCAATTATGCTTATGCCCGCCCGTCATGATCGATGATCGGCCCCTTGGCCACATCCTCTGCCTTGGCCTTGCTGACTGAGTGTCCATCCAGCCAGGCGCGGGCCTGCTGTCGGTGTTCCTCCCTGATCGACACGGAGGCCGTGCGCAGGGCGAGTGTCAGGACGGCCAGATCGTCGGTGAAGCCCAACAGGGTGACGAAGTCCGGCACCGCATCCACCGGCATGATGAAATAGGCCAGCGCGCCCAGCAGCACCGCCTTGTCCCGCAGCGGCGTGGCCGGGTCAGTGGCCGCATACCGGGCGGCGATGATGCGGTCTGCAAAGGGAATGCGGGCCAGACTGCCGCGCAGCTTGTCCCAGAAGCGGCGGCGGACAAGGTCGGCATCGCTGCGCATCTTGATCGGATCGATGCGCAGGGCCTCTTCACTGTATTTATCGGCAGGCTCGCTCATGCCCTGGATATGGCGAAGATACCGCGTCGGGGCAAGGGGTCAGGCAGGCCGCACCCCTGTATAGCGGGCGCGCGGTCGGATCAGGACGCCTGACCGCACCTGTTCCAGCAGATGCGCCACCCACCCCGCACTGCGCCCCAGGGTGAAGATGGTAATGGGTGCATGCGGCGGCAGGCCCAGCCGGTCAGCCAGCAGGACCAGGGCAAAGTCGATGGTCGGCGGTGTCCCCGCCATCTCCGTCGCGGTGCGGGCCAGCGCCATTGCGCGGCGCATGCGGGTATCGGCACCCCAGGTTGCCGCCATCCGCTTCAGCAGCCAGGCCGCCCGGACATCGCCCTTGGCGTAAAGCGGATGCCCGAATCCCGGCAGTTCATCCCCGCGCGCCAGATGGGCGGCCAGGGCCTGGGCCGGGTCTGGCGCATCCAGCAGGCGCGGCAGGATGGCCGCCACCCGCGCCGTCATGCCGCCATGGCGCGGCCCCCGCAACGCGCCAATCCCCGCCGACAGGGCGGCATAGGGGCTGGCCCCGGTGGAGGCGACGCAGCGGACGGTAAAAGCCGATGCGTTCAGTTCATGATCCGCACACAGGACCAGGGCCGCGCGGACCAGCTCCGCCCCCGGCCCCGCCACGCCCCAGGCGCCGCACAGCTGCTGATGCAGGGGCAGGGCGGAGGGGTTGGTGCCTGTCAGGATGCCCGCCGTCAGGCGCAGGATGCGCGCGCCCGTCCGCGCCAGCCCCGCCGGGGTACGGTTCACGGACCGCAGGTCGCCCGCCGCCGCCAGCGGCAGCAGCGACAAAAGCCGGTCCAGCGGGTCCAGCCCCAGCGGCAGGCTGGCAAAGGCGGGCAGGGCGGGCGGTTCCTCCGCGAAAGCATCCTCCGTGCTGTCCCACAGCAGGCTGGCCACCGCCTCCAGCGTGGCGCCTGCCGCCAGATCGCCGGCATCCCGTCCGCGATAATACAGCCCGTCGCCTGTGATCAGGGTGATGGCCGATTCCAGTACCGGTGCGCCCCAATCCAGCGCCCGGTCGCTGGCCGCCTCCACGGGCCGGTCACGTCGGGTCACCAGGGCGCGGACGTCCTCGGCGCGGTACAGCCGCGTGCGCCCACCCGCCGGGGCGTCGGACCGGATCAGGCCCCGGCTGACATAGGCATAAAGCGTGGCCAGGCTGACGCCCAGCTCGGCGGCGGCTTCCTTGGCGGACAGGGTCAGGGGTGCGGTCATGATGATATATTGATTTATTGAATCAATATTGACTGTATATCCGCATCGTCCAACCCTGTCCAGGATGCAACAAGCTGCAAGGAGCCGGAAATGACGACCGGACTGGATGGGATCATCGCCGCCGAAACCGTGTTGAGCCATGTGGATGGGGCGGCAGGCGAACTCGTCCTGCGTGGCCTGCCCGTGGAACGCGCGGCGCAGACCCTGGATTTCGAAGGGATCACGGCCCTGCTGTGGCAGGGGTTCCATCCGCTGGGCGGGCGGCCCGATGCCCTGCGTGATGCCATTGGCCGGGCGCGGGTGGCCGTTGCGGCGCAGCTGCCCAATCTGCTGCCTGCCACGGCGGGGCTGAGCGCGGTGGAGGCGCTGCGCCTGATGCTGTCATCCTTGCCCGATGGTGACGCGGCGGATGACGCAGTGCGTGTGGTGGCCGCCGTTCCCGTCTTCATCGCGGCACGGGTGCGCCATGCCCAGGGGCTGTCCCCCAGCGCGCCTGACGCCGGTGCCGGCCATGCGGCGGATTTCCTGCGCATGATGACGGGGCATGCCGCCGATCCGGTACTGGCCCGCGCGCTTGACACCTATCTGGTGACGGTCAGTGACCATGGCCTGAACGCCTCCACCTTCGCCGCCCGCATCGTGGCCTCCACCCGTGCCGGGATGGTCAGCAGCGTGGTGGCCGGGCTCTGCGCCCTGAAGGGGCCGCTGCATGGCGGTGCGCCCGGCCCCGTGCTGGACATGCTGGACGCCATTGGGAGTGCGGATGCCGCCCCCGACTGGATCGCGGGCGAACTGGCGGCGGGGCGGCGGCTGATGGGGTTCGGCCACCGTATCTACCGGGTGCGCGACCCGCGTGCGGAGGTGCTGAAGGTCGCCGTCCGCCCCCTGCGCAGCCCGCGCATCGATCTGGCCGAACAGGTGGAGCGTGCGGCCGTTTCAGCATTGGCCGCCCACCGGCCCGACCGTCCGCTGGAAACCAATGTGGAGTTCTACACGGCCCTGCTGTTGGATGCCGTGGGCCTGCACCGTGACCTGTTCACACCGATCTTCGCCATGGGTCGCGTTGCCGGGTGGAGCGCGCATGTCATGGAGCAGGAAGCGACGGGCCGTCTGATGCGTCCCGCGTCCCGCTATGTGGGGCCGGTGGCGGCTTAGTACTACAGTTGCATTTGTAGATTTCCCATGATTCCCTGTGTCTTCGGGCTATGGATGCTGAGACATGGGAGTATCTGACTGGTCTGGACCGTTGTTGGGGTGGGGCGAGGCCTTGTCGGACTTGAAGGACCGGTTAGTTTTTCTGCTTGGCCGGGCTGAGGTTCGGCAGTCTGTGTCGGCTTTCATTGACGGGTTGCTGTCGGATGCAGTCGCTGCTGGGGCGCTCGCGCTGGGATGCGGACGCGGTCTGCCGGACGGTTGGGGGCTACGCGCTTGAGGCGTTAGGTGGCGGGGATGGGGTCCTGGTGGTGGATGGGACCGGCTTTGTGAAGAAGGGCGCCCATTCGGTTGGGGTCGGTCGTCAATATTCGGGGACGGCGGGCCGGATCGAGAATTACCAGGTTGGTGTGTTTCTGGCCTATGCGGGGCCGTGGGGCCAGGCACTGATCGACCGTCGGCTGTATCTGCCGAAGGACTGGGGCGGGGACACGGCTCGCCGGGCGAAGGCGCAGGTGCCGGAGGACGTAACATTCGCACCAAAGACACAGATCGCCCGTGATCTGATCGCGGCGGCGCTGGATGGTGGCGTGACCTGTGCCTGGGTGCTGGCCGATGCCTTGTATGGTTCGGACGGCGGCCTGCGCCGCATGCTGGAGGGGCGTCGGCAGCCCTATGTACTCGCCGTCCGTTCCAACCAGACCTTGCGGTTCTTGACAGCGGAAGGCTTGTTGCAGACCGACCCGCGGGCCATGGCCGATGACCTGCCGGCCGAAGCCTGGACCCGTCTGGCTGCCGGCGAAGGCGCCATGGGCCTGCGCCTTTACGACTGGGCACGGATCCCGCTGGCCTGGACCTGTGACGAAGGGTTCGAACGCTGGGTCCTGATCCGCCGCAACCGGCACAATCCGGGCAGGCGGGCCTATTATTTCGTCTTTGCACCGGCCGGCACCGCCATGGCTGAACTGGCCGGTGCCGCCGGGCTGCGCTGGACTATCGAGGAATGTTTCCAGCGCGCCAAAGACGACCTAGGCCTCGACCATTGCGAGGCCCGATCATGGCACGGCTGGCACCGCCACATGACCCTATGCATAGCGGCCGCTGCTTTCCTCGCTAAACTGGCTGCGGACCTGCGCCGCGACGCTGAGGCCAAATGGAACGAAAGGAGTCCGGCAACCCAAATCGCCGCCTGAACCGCGATCTGGACTGGTTGCGGCTGGACCGCAAATCCCTATCGGCTAAACTAAGATTTCCGATGCGCCGATGTCCGTCATTGTTACGGCTGGACCGCAAATCCCTATCGGCTAAACTGGGGCAGATGGCGCCCTTCATGGCGACCAAGTTGCGGCTGGACCGCAAATCCCTATCGGCTAAACTTTCATCATCCCCGCCCCCTTCCACGTACTTGTTGCGGCTGGACCGCAAATCCCTATCGGCTAAACTGGCCCGCGCCACCCTGAACGAACCCGCCGTGTTGCGGCTGGACCGCAAATCCCTATCGGCTAAACTTTCATCGTTTGGCGGATGGTGGGCCTTCACGTTGCGGCTGGACCGCAAATCCCTATCGGCTAAACTCTGCGATGCAAGGACCAAAGCCTCGTGCCTGTTGCGGCTGGACCGCAAATCCCTATCGGCTAAACTAGTCAATCTCGTTGCCGACACGGGTCAAGTGTTGCGGCTGGACCGCAAATCCCTATCGGCTAAACTCCCGATGGCCCGGCCCCCTTGATCTTATCGGTTGCGGCTGGACCGCAAATCCCTATCGGCTAAACTCAGATCAGTCAAATCTGTCGGGTCTAGTGCAATGACGCTGACAAAGGATTCACAAGATGGCGTCGATGTGAGAATCTG
>NZ_JBMDKE010000055.1:0-40681 GCF_057809555.1 Niveispirillum sp. FG156
TATGAGTCATGTCGCAGCTATCGCTGCTCTCGCTGGGTCCCGGCTTTCGCCGGGAGGACGAAGAAAATACTATTCCCGTCAACGGAAGTCCGCCTTAAGCACGCCCAAACAAAAACCCCCGGCGGCCAACCGGCCACCGGGGGTTTTCTTTGTTCGAACCGAATGAAACCTCAGCCCTGCTGACGCTTCATCCAGGCTTCCATCCACTTGATGTCGTAATCGCCGTTGATGAAATCCGGCTCCGCAATGATCTTCTGATGCAGCGGGATGGAGGTATCGACACCGGAGATGACGAATTCCTCCAACGCCCGGCGCAGGCGCATCAGGCACTCATTACGCGTGTTGCCATGGACGATCAGCTTGGCAATCATGCTGTCGTAATAGGGCGGCACGCGATAGCCGTCATACAGCGCGCTGTCAACGCGCACGCCCAGGCCGCCCGGCGCATGGTACTGCTTGATCTGGCCCGGCGACGGCATGAACGTCTCGGGATGTTCGGCATTGATCCGGCATTCGATGGAATGGCCGTGGAACCGGATATCCTGCTGCGTATAGCCCAGCGGCGCGCCGGTCGCGACGCGGATCTGTTCCCGCACCAGATCGACGCCCGTCACCATTTCGGTGATCGTGTGTTCGATCTGCAGACGGGTGTTCATTTCGATGAAATAGAACTGCCCGTTCTCATACAGGAACTCCATGGTCCCCACACCGCGATAGCCCAGAAGCTTGGCGGTGCGGGCGGCCAGTGAGCCGACCTTTTCCCGCTCCTCGGCATTCAGCGCGGGCGAGGGGGCCTCTTCAACCACCTTCTGGTGACGGCGCTGGACAGAGCAGTCGCGTTCACCGAAATGCACCACATTGCCGTGGTGATCACCCAGCAGCTGCACCTCGATATGGCGCGGATTGGCGAGGTACTTTTCAAGGTACACTTCGTCATTGCCGAAGGCGGCGCGGGCCTCGCCACGGGCCAGCGAATAGGCTTCCTTCAGTTCGTCACGGCTGAAGGCGACCTTCATGCCCTTGCCGCCGCCGCCGGCCGCCGCCTTGATCAGGACCGGATAGCCGATCTGATCGGCAACGTTCGCCGCCGTTTCGAAACTGTCCACGGGACCATCGGAACCGGGCACGCAGGGCAGGCCGCGTGCGATCACCGTCTTCTTGGCGGTGACCTTGTCGCCCATGACGCGGATATGCTCCGGCGTCGGCCCGATCCAGGCAAAGCCATGCTCGATCACCATATCGGCGAACTGGGCATTCTCGGCCATGAAACCGATGCCGGGATGAATGGCGTCGGCGCCCGTAATGGTCGCCGCCGACAGGATCGCCGGGATGTTCAGATAGCTGTCCTTGGCGGCCGGCGGGCCGATACAGACACTTTCATCGGCCAGACGCACATGCATGGCGTCGGCATCGGCCGTGGAATGCACGGCCACCGTCTTGATCCCCATCTCGCGGCAGGCGCGATGGATACGCAGCGCGATCTCGCCGCGATTGGCGATCAAGACTTTTTCGAACAGCCCGTCCTGGGATTTCGCCGTCATGGGTCGATCACTCAATGATCAGCAGGGGCTGGCCGAATTCGACCGGCTGGGCATTGGCGACCAGGATCTGGGTCACGGTACCGCCCTTGGCGGCCTTGATAGGGTTCATGACCTTCATGGCTTCGATGATCAGGATGGTCTGACCGGCCTTGACGGTATCGCCTTCCTTCACAAACGGCGGGGAGTTGGGGTCGGCTGCCATGTAGGCGGTGCCGACCATGGGCGACTTCACGGCACCGGGATGCTGCGCCGGGGCCACGGCGGCGGGCGCTGCGGCAACCGGGGCAGCGGGGGCTGCTGCTGCGACCGGGGCCGGCGCATAGGCCGGGGCATAGCCCATGGGCATCGGCGGGGCGGCACGGCTCAGCCGGATGCGGCGCTCGCCTTCCGAATATTCCATTTCCGTCAGGCCCGACTCCTCCAGGAGTTTGGCCATGGTGCGCACGAACTTGGCATCCAGATCGAAGCTCGACATGGTGTTCTCAACCTTATGATAGGGACCGGTGGTTTCAGGGCTTGGCCGTGGCACGGATCAGGCGGTCAGCCGCCTGCAGCGCCAGGACATAGCCATGGGAACCCAGGCCACAAATGACCCCCCGCGCGGCCATCGAGACATACGAATGATGCCTGAACGGTTCGCGGCGGAAGATGTTGCTTAGATGCACCTCGATAACCGGCAGTTCAACCGCCGTCAACGCATCCAGGATGGCGACCGAGGTGTGGGTATAGGCTCCGGCGTTCAGCAGGATGGCGGAACGGGTTCCGCGCGCCTGCTGGATCCAGGTGACAAGCTCGCCCTCATGGTTCGACTGGCGGAAATCGATCTCCAGGTCCAGGCGCGCGCCCTCGGCACGGCACAGGGCCTCAACATCGGCCAGCGTCTCCGCCCCATAGATCTGGGGTTCACGGGTGCCGAGCATGTTCAGGTTCGGCCCGTTCAGGATAAGGATCGAAGGCTGTTGGGCCAACTTGGGCCGTCCCTTGTGATGTTCGCCAGAAGCCGGGCGGTTATAGCATGGCTGGCCGCATCGGCAATGGAGATCGACATTACGTAACGGAAGGTGGTCAACCACCTCCCTGTATGATGGGATCACCCTTGGCCTCTTTAAAGACGCTGGCAACAAAGGGCTGGCGCCAATATTGGTCGAAGATGCGGGACCGGAAGGCATCACCGCCGCTGAACATCTGCGCCTGTGCCGAAAGATCGATCTGTTTTTGAACATCGTCCAATGAAAGCCCCTGCGCCACCATCGGCGCCACCTTGGCGCGCGTCTCCGCGATCAGGGAGGACAGCCGGTCCAGATATGTCGCATCCTTCATCACCATGCCATGACCGGGCACCAGCATCTTGAAATCAAAGGCTTTCAGGGCGGCCAGCGTGGCCTCCCAATCCTTGGGATAGGACCCGAAACCATAGGGGATGGGGGAGACCACGATATCACCGCTCCCCAATATCTTCTGTTTGGGCAGCCAGGCGACGGCATCCCCATCCGTATTGGCGCGCCCCAGGAAACGCAGCTCGATGGGGCGCTGCGGATCATCGATCAGCAGCCTGTCATCGAACCCTTCGGCGGGCACCAGCATGGCCCCGCCCAGCAGTTCCTGACCGTAATGTTGCAGCTCTCGGGCCGCCTGGGCATTGCCCGCGCGCACCGCCTCGGGCAGGTCGGTCCGGGCCGCCTGACTGCGCAGATGACCCACCGCCCCCTCCAGATTGCGACGAATCGCATCATCGGAAGCGGTATCCCCTGTGGGCATGAAACGCGCGACCTTGGGATCGGTCAGGGTGCGGCGGGTGGCGTTGGTGGCAATGGTCCGCACCTGCGGCCAGCGCTGCTGAATGATGCGCAGCCCGTTGATATGGTCGCCATGCCAATGGCTGACGATGACGGCCTTGACCGGTTTGGGCGACAGGGTGGCCAGCAGATCAAGTATACGCGTCGCCCCCGCCGGCGTGCCGCCGCTGTCGAACAGCACGAACCCGTCCGCCTGCTCCACGGCCACGACATTGCCATAGGGCTGGACATGGAACGGTTCCGGCGACGCGAACAGCCAGACCCCGTCGGCCAGTTTCGACGCCTCATACAGATACCCATCCGCCGCCGTTACCCCGGCACCGGGCGGGTAGGGCAGGTGGGGCCCCTCATGCGCCCCGACGGGATATGCCAGTGCTGTCAGGACCAGCGCGGTATGGCAGGCGTATTTCCACATGGGCGGGGGCTCCGGGCGGTTGATCATCCGATCATACCGCCGGAAACGGCTTCACCTCCGGACCGCTCAGCCCCTCAGCGATGGGGCCTGTTTAATCTGCGCAATGCTCCCCCCCAATCGTCATCCCGGTGACAAATTTGGGCCTCACCCCCCCGCCTTCTTCGCCGCACGCGTCGCGTTGAACAGGGCGATGAACTGCTCCGTCTCGATGGCGCCCGGCACCACGGTGTCGCCGATGACAAAGCCCGGCGTGCCACGGATGCCCAGCTTCTGGGCCAGCTCCATATTGGCCTTGATCTCCGCCTCGATGGCGGGGTCGCCTATATCCTGTTCCAGCTTCTTCAGGTCCAGGCCGACATCCTTGGCCGTGGCGCGGATGGCGTCGCTGTCCAGGCGGCCCTCATGGGTCATCAGGGCGGTATGGAACGCCTCATACTTGCCCTGGCGGTTGGCGGCCAGGGCGGCCTTGGCGGCCTCCTTGGATGAAGGGGCCAGGATGGGGAATTCCTTATAGACGACGCGGACCTTGCCATCGCCCTTCACGGCGGCGCTGCGTTCCGGATGGGTGCGCTTGCAATAGCCGCAATTGTAATCGAAGAACTCGACCAGGGTGACATCGCCCTTGGGATTGCCGCCCACCGGCGACACGGCATTCTGTTCCAATGCCTTCCGATTCGATTTCAAGGCCTCGGCAACGGCCTTGTCGCCCTCGGCCTGCTGCTTCTTCTCCAGCGCCTCCATGGCCTCCAACAGGATCTCCGGATGGGTCAGAAGATAGTCGCGGACGATCTGTTCAACCGCATTCTTGTCCAGCGGCTTGTCGGCGGCGAACACGGGCAGGGCGGTTGTACAGGACAGGGCCAAGCTCAGCGCCAGAACCGGACCCGAAAGGCGAAGACGAGAGAACATTGATCACGCATCCATGAAGTGGTTGCCCGCACCATGGACCGGTCAGACCACGCGCGCAACCGCGACGCGGAATGAAACCCCTGTTTTCAAGGGGCTTGCCTCTGGGCACGAGCTATGCCGTGATACGTAAGTGTGCATTGGTATTGCCAATGGCAATATGCGACCGTGACCATGGCTGATACGTCCGGCAAAAGGACGGGGGTTACGGACGATGACAGGGAGCGGCGTACGGTTGTGATGGTGGGCGACGACGACGAATTCCTCTTCAAGGAGGAGGGTCCGGAACTTCCGGTCGCCGTTGACGCGTCCGCTGCTTCTGTCCGTCCCTGGCTGATTCTGATCGTCGATGACGATCCCGAAGTGCATGCCATGACCCGTCTGGTCATGAAGAAATTCGCCTATCGCAGCCGTCCGGTGCAGTTTCTGTCCGCCTATTCGGCGGAAGAGGCGTTGGGCATCCTGCGCAACGATCCCGGTATCGCCATGGTCCTGCTGGACGTGGTGATGGAAACGGACGATGCCGGCCTGCGCCTGGTACCGCGAATCCGTGATGAACTGGGCAACAGCCAGGTCCGCATCATCCTGCGCACCGGACAGCCGGGACAGGCGCCCGAAGATGATGTCATCCACGGCTATGACATCAATGATTACAAGGCCAAGACCGAACTGACGGCGCAGAAGCTGGGCACCGCCACCGTCGCCGCCCTGCGTTCGTATGAGCATATCACCGAACTGATGCGCTCCCGCCAGGGCATGGAACGCATCATCGATGCCTCCAGCAACCTGTTCACCCTGCGCGCCATCGACCGCTTTGCCGAGGCGGTGCTGCGGGAGCTGGCCCGCGTGCTGGATGTGGTGCCTGACGGTCTTGTCTGCGTGCCGCGTGGCAATGCCCGCGCCGATGCACAGATACTGGCCGCCCAGGGAAGGCATGCCGACAGTGTGGGCCTGCCGCTGGGCCACAGCGTCGATCCGGCCCTGGCGGCCAAGGTGATGGACGTGCTGCGCGCCCGGCAGCATCATTTCGATGACAACGATGCCATCCTGTGGCTGCGCACCGCCGATGGCCGTGATGCCGCCGCCTGCCTGCATGTGGGCCGCTCCCTGGACGGGCTGGAACGCAAGCTGGCAGAGGTGATGGGCGCCAAGATCGCCATCGGCTTCGACAATCTGCACCTCTATGATCAGGTGAAGCGCTCGCACAAGGCCGCCGTCATCGCGCTGGCGGGCCTTGCCGAATACAAGGACCCGGATGGCGGCGGCGACCATGGGCTGCGCCTGTCGCGGCTGGTCACCGAAATCGCCTTCGCGCTGCGTCAGCAGGAGGGATGGGACAGGATCATCGATGATGAGTTCCTGGAACAGATCACCATGGCCGCCATGCTCTATGATATCGGCATGGTCGGTGTCCCCGACAGCGTGATCCGCAAGGAGAACATGCTGGATGCGGATGAACGCCACCAGATGGAGATGCATTGCGAACGCGGCGCCGCCATCCTGGAAAAGGCCTCGCGGCTGGTGGAGGGCAGCAATTACCTGTCCTTCGGCGCCGCCATCGCGCGCGCGCACCATGAACGCTGGGACGGCAGTGGTTATCCGCACGGCCTGTCGGGTGCCGATATTCCGCCCGCCGCCCGCATCATGGCCGTGGCCGATGTCTATGACGCACTGACCCACCGCCGTTCCTGGCGTGATGCGGTGCCGTTGGCCGATGCGTTGAAGTCGATTGAGGAAGGGGCGGGCACCCTGTTCGACCCCACCGTCGTCGCCGCCTTCTTCCAGGTGCGGCAGGCGCGGGGCCGGATGCGGTAATCACGTTCGCATCCACCCACGCGACCGCAAGGGGCAAACCCTTAATTATATTCCCGAACCCCCGGATGGCTTTCCACCATCACGCGGATATCCTGCGCCCGGATCCATTCCGGCGAACCGGCGGGCAGCATGCGTTCGGCCCGGTCGGCATGGTATTTCGCCGCCCGGATATCGCCGCGCGCCAGCGCTTCCTCGGCGCGGGCATAGGCCAGTTGCGGCTGCATGTCGCCCCGGCTGTAGGCTGATGACAGCAACCGCCAGGTCAGCGCCGAATTATGTTCCAGCCGGGCCGCCGCCGTCAGGTGCGTGATGGCCTCGTTCAGGAACCGGTCGTTGCCCACCTCCAGCAGCGCATGGCCCAGGGCATTGCGCAGCAGGCCCGATTCCGGGTCCAGCCGTACAGACTCGCGATAGGGGATGACGGCTTCGGCGGCCTTGCCATCCTCAAACAGGATTTGCCCCTTCAATTCATGGAAATAGGCGTTTTCCTTCTCCTGCGCGATCAGGCTGTCGGTGATGGTCAGCGCCTCGCGGACATTGCCGCGCTGATACAGCGCGATGGCGCGGGCATAGCGCGCGGGGATGCTGGTATCGGTCGGCGAATAATGGCGTATTGCCACGTCCGGCCGCATGAAGCCCATCAGCTTGGCCACCATGCGTTCATGCATCGCATAAAAATTATCCGGCAAGCGCTTGCCATTATTCTGTGATTTCGTTTCCACGAAATTGCGGATGGCCTCGATGCGGTTGCGGGTCAGGGGGTGAGTGCGCACGAACTCCACCTGCCGGCTTTCGGGCAGCAGCTCCTGTCCCGCCAGCCGCTGCATCATCTTCATCAGGCCTTCGGACGACCAGCCCAGCTTTTCCAGGTACTGCATGGCCGCCTCATCCGCCGACCCTTCCTGGCCGCGCGTGAAGGCGAAGAAGGTGCGCATGGCCGCTTCCTGGCCGCCGCCCATCAGGCCGATGCCGACATCGGTGCGCCCGGCCCCGATGGCCGCCGCCATGCCCAGCAGGGTGAAGATGCTGGCGATGGTGGCGGCGTTCGACATGGCATCGCCGGCGCGGGCCAGATGGCCGCCGGCAATATGCCCCGTCTCGTGCGCCGTCACGCCCAGCAGTTCCTCCACCGTCGTGTCCATCAGGAAGCCGGTATGGAAGAACATGTTCTGCCCGCCCGCCACAAAGGCGTTCAGGCTGTCATCATTGACCATGGCGATGGTCACCGATTCCGGCACGACACCCGCCACCTGTAAGATGGGGGTGGAATAGACGCGCAGGATATGTTCGATTTCGGTGTCGCGAATGAAACTGATCGACCGCTGGGCAATGGCGGGCTGCACGGCCAGCGTCGCCGACATCAACAACGCCACGGCCGCACTGGCAATCCGCTTTGGAACCGCAAACATGTCTTTATCCATCGGCAAGGCCCCTCGGCCCGACACTAGCCACGAAAAACATGGCGAGGGAAGGGCGAGTTTAAAGGCCCTCGCCGGTGACACGATCTGGGCCCCCTCACAGCGTGGCGCCGTTTCGCCCTTCATCGTGATGGAGGTGATGCGTGCGGCCAATGAACGCGCCGCCGCCGGGGGCGATGTCCTGCATCTGGAAATCGGGCAGCCGGGCACGCCAGCCCCGCGCGGCGTCATCGCGGCAGCCCATGAGGCGCTGGATAATGACCGCATCGCCTATACCGACGCGTTCGGCATTCCGCCGCTGCGCGAAGCCATCGCCCGCTGGTATCGCGACCATTACGGCGTGCCGGTGGCGCCCGAACGCATCGCCATCACCACGGGCTCGTCGGCAGGATTCCTGCTGGGTTTCCTGGCCGCGTTTGAGCCGGGCGACCGCGTGGCCCTGGCGGCCCCCGGCTATCCCGCCTACCGCAACATCCTGCGTGCCCTGGGCCTGGAACCGGTCGAAATCCCGACCGGCCCCGAAACACGGTTCCAGCCAACCCCGGCCCTGCTGGCCGCATTGGATAGGCCCGTGAAGGGCCTGATCGTGGCCAGCCCGTCAAACCCCGCCGGCACCATGCTGTCGCCCGAGGCATTGCGCGAACTGGCCGTGTGGTGTGAGGAAAACGGCGTCCGCCTGATCTCCGACGAGATCTATCACGGCATCGAGTTTACGAGCGTGAAGGGCCAGACGGCCCTGGCCTTTAGCGAGCGCGCCATCATCATCAACAGCTTTTCAAAATATTTCAGCATGACCGGCTGGCGTCTGGGCTGGATGGTGGTGCCGCCGGAACTGGTGCGCTCTGCCGAATGTCTGGCCCAGAACCTTTATATCTCCGCGCCCACCCTGTCCCAGCGCGCGGCCATCGCCGCCTTCGACTGCACCGAAGAGGCCGACAGCCACGTCGCCCGCTACAAAAGCAGCCGCGACCTGCTGCTGAACGAGCTGCCGCGCGCCGGGTTCGACAATCTGGCCCCCGCCGACGGGGCCTTCTATGTCTATGCCGATGTCAGCGGCCTGACCGACGACAGTCAGGCCTTCTGCAAACGCATCCTGGCCGAAACCGGCGTCGCCATCACGCCCGGCCTGGATTTCGACACCGCGCGCGGCCACCGCTACCTGCGGATCAGCTTCGCCGCGGCCGAGGCGGAAGTGGCCGAAGCCGCCCGCCGCCTCGTCGCCTGGCACAGATGACCAACCCCGTAGGTCAGGTCGAGCGTGAGCGAGCCCTGACAGAAAAGGCCTTCAATCCGTGTCTGTCAGGCCTCGGGCTGACCTACGGCTGATCACGCCGCCACCGCCGCCATGCGCCCATTCACCAGATCGCTGTAATCGCCAATCATGGCCCGGCAAATGGCACCGGGGGTGAATTCCCAATCGCCGATGCGGCGCACGGGCGTCACCTCCGCCGCCGACCCGGTCAGGAACACCTCATCCGCCCCCTGCACCTCGTCCAGGGTGAAATGCCGTTCAAGCACGGTCAGGCCCCGGCGCCGCGCCAGATCGATGATGGTCTGGCGCGTAAGGCCGTTCAGGAAGCAATCGGGGATGGGCGTATGCACCACGCCATCCTTGACCATGAAGAAATTGGCCCCCGTCGCTTCGGCCACAAACCCCCGGTAATCCAGCATCAGCGCATCCTGCCGCCCATTCTGCTCCGCCTCATGCTTGGAAATGGTGCAGATCATATAAAGCCCCGCCGCCTTGGACTCCGTGGGTGCCGTATCAGGGGCCGGCCGGCGCCAGCGGGCGATTTCCAGATCGATGCCCTGCATCCGGGCTTCCGCGCTGAAATAGCTGGGCCATTCCCAGCAGGCGACGGCCAGATGGATGCGGTTCTTCTGCGCCGCCACGCCCATCATCTCGCTGCCGCGCCACGCGACGGGGCGCAGATATCCGTTGGCCAGGCCCGCCGCGCGGCAGACCTCCACCTTCGCGGCCTCGATCTCCGCCACGCTGTACGGGATCTCGAACCCCAGCAGTTCCGCCGATCGGCGCAGGCGGACCGCATGTTCATGCGACTTGAAGATCACGCCGTTGTAAATGCGCTCCCCCTCGAATACACAGCTGGCATAGTGCAACCCGTGCGTCAGCACATGGACCTGCGCTTCCCGCCAGGGCACCATCGCCCCGTCGAACCAGATATGGCCATCACGGTCATGGAAGGGGATGACGGACATTTTGGGGCTTCCTTGTTGTTTTATGTCGTGTACAACAGCATCCACGATACAGAATTGCGGAAATAAGTCAACATGGCTGACATAAAATCGGGGCCGAACCCGCTTTTCCTGCGCGAGGAGGATCTTCGCCAGGGTATTGAGCTGCTGTTCTACGCCTACCGCGACTTCACGGCGGAACCCGACGCCATGCTGGCCAAGATCGGTCTGGGCCGCGCGCATCACCGCGTCGTCTATTTCGTGGGCCGCTATCCCGGCATCACGGTGACCGAACTGTTGGGCATCCTGCAGATCACGAAACAGAGCCTGAGCCGTGTTCTGTCCGATCTGGTCGATCAGGAATATATCGCGCAGCGTCCGGGCACCAAGGACCGGCGCCAGCGCCTGCTGACACTGACGGACAAGGGCGTGGACCTGGAACGCAGCCTGTCGGACGCGCAACGCGCCCGCATCGCCAGCGCCTATCGCGCGGCGGGTGCCGCGGCGGTGGAGGGGTTCCGCACCGTCATGCTGGGCATCATCGACGCCGAAGACCGCGCCAAATTTCCGCCCCCCGGCAAGCGGTGACCATCGCGCCCTTCCATGCTATGTGAAGGGCCATGATGAGTGATGATCCCGCCGAACAGCCCCACATCCTGGTCGTGGATGATGACACGCGCCTGCGTGAGGCGCTGCGCCGGTACCTGTGCCAGAACGGTTTTCTGGTCACCGGTGCTGCTGACGCGGCTGACGCGCGGGCCAAGCTGGCGGGGCTGGCCTTCGATCTGGTGGTGCTGGACGTGATGATGCCGGGCGAGAATGGCCTGTCGCTCTGCCGCCATTTGTCGGCCACGGGCGGCCCGCCCGTCCTGCTGCTGACCGCGCGGGTGGAGGCGGGCGACCGGATCGACGGGCTGGAGGCGGGGGCCGACGACTATCTGCCCAAACCGTTTGAGCCGCGCGAGCTGGTCCTGCGCCTGAACGCCATCCTGCGCCGCACCCTACGCCCCCGTGGCCGCACCGCCAGCAGCGCTGTGCCCATCCGCCTGGGCCGGTACCTGTTCGATGCCGAGCGGGAGGAATTGCGGGCAGGGGAAGAGATCATCCGCCTGACCGCCATGGAGTCCGGCCTGCTGCGCGTGCTGGCCGCCGAACCCGGCGTGGTGTTCAGCCGCGAGGCGCTGGTGGAAAAGGCTGGCGTTGACGCCGCCAATGAACGCACCATTGATGTTCAGGTCACCCGCCTGCGCCGCAAATTGGAAGATGATCCGCGTGAACCGCGTTATCTTCATACTGTGCGTGGCGAAGGTTATGTGTTGAGGCCCGATTGACCGGCTGGTTGCAGTCCTTGTGGAAAAACCGTCCCCGGCCCCTGCGTGGGCTGAAACGGATGATGCCGGCCACGTTGTTCGCGCGCTCCATGCTGATCATGATGACGCCCGTGGTGCTGGCCCAGGCCATCGCCACCTTCGTCTTCTATGACCGGCACTGGGACACGATGACCAACCGGCTGGCCAATTCGGTGGCCGGTGAAATCGCCCTGGTGATCGAGCAGCTGTCGCGCGACGGCGATGAAAAGGCGCGCGAAGAAACCCTGTCCATGGCCGCGCGCCATACCGACATCCTGTTCACCTGGACCGGCGGGGAGGTGCTGGACGACCCGCCCGCCCGGCTCTATAGCGGGCTGGAGGAAACCTTGGGCCAGGCTCTGGACGACCGTGTCCGCCGGCCCTGGCGCATCAATTCCAACGTCGCCCATAAATGGATCGAAATCCGGGTGCAGATGCCGAACGGGGTGCTGTCGGTCCTGTCGCCCGAACGACGGCTCTACAGCTTCACTTCCTACCTGTTCATCATCTGGATGCTGGGCAGTTCGCTGGTCCTGTTCTCCATCGCCACCCTGTTCATGCGTAACCAGATCCGGCCCATCCGCCGTCTGGCCGTCGCCGCCGACGCGTTCGGCAAGGGCCGCGATATCAGCGATTTCCGCCCGGAAGGGGCGGTGGAGGTGCGGCAGGCGGCCCATGCCTTCCTGTTGATGCGCGACCGCATCCGCCGCCAGATCGCGCAGCGCACGGAAATGCTGGCGGGCGTCAGCCACGATCTGCGCACCCCCCTGACCCGCATGAAGCTCCAACTGGCCATGATGCCCGACATGGCGGAGGTGGAGGAGATCAAGGCCGACGTCGCCGAGATGCAGGTGATGATCGACGGCTATCTCTCCTTCGCGCGCGGCGACGGGGAGGAGGAGGAGCGGCAGGTCGATCTCTCCCTGCTGCTGGCCGAAATCGCCGGCAATGCCAGACGGGAAGGGGCTCGCCTGACGCTGGACCCGATGGTCACACAGGGCGACGCCGTGGTCCTGCCGCTGCGCCTCCTGTCGCTGCGCCGCTGCCTGACTAACCTGATCGGCAATGCCGCACGTTATGGGCGGCATGTGTGGCTCAGCCTGGAACGGCGCGGCAATTTCGTGGAAATCCTCATCGATGATGACGGTCCCGGCATCCCGGAGGATCAGCGGGAAGCCGTCTTCCGCCCCTTCCACCGCCTGGAACCGTCGCGCAATCAGAAAACCGGCGGCGTCGGCCTGGGCCTGACCATCGCCCGCGACATCGCCCGGCGCCATGGCGGCGACATCCTGCTGCGCGACAGCCCGCAAAAGGGCCTGCGCGCAGTCGTACGGTTGCCGTTATAGGGCTTGAATACACCATCGCCCCCCATCGTCATCCCGTTTCTCCCTCGTCATCCCGGCGAAAGCCGGGACCCAGGGGCCAAGCGCCCCACCTTTCCGCTGCTTTTCCAGCGGCGGTGGGAAGGTTTGATCCTGTGGCCCCTGGGTCCCGGCTTCCGCCGGGATGACGAAGGGGAGGGCAATTGAAGCAATGCGCTCCAAACGCTATTAATGGAATAAATTCCCAAAACCTGTTAGGATCATGGACCCATCCCTTGCCTTCGGGAGCGCCGGCCCATGTCCCTGTCCCATAATCCCTACGACACCGACCACCCCACCCTGACGCCGCAGGAACAGTCGGAGGCCTGGTGGCGCGGGTCCTCCGACCTTCATACCAAGCCCTTTACCGAGGATGTGGGCTTCGCCCCTGATGAGCATCTGACGGAGGGTTACGTCTCCCGCAAGGTGACGGACGTCGCCTGGGCCAAGATCGCCTTCCACATCGCGGCAGGCCGCAAGATCAAGGAGATCACGGCGGAATATGGCGTGTCGCGCACCACCATCTGGCGCGCCCTGCAGCGCTCCCACAATCTACGCCGCCGCATCGCTGAAGAACGCGCCCTGCTGCGGCGGGAGGCGGAAAGCCGCTTCGTCTCCCTGCGCACCCTGGTGGTCGACAGCATCTACCATGCCGTGGCCAGCGGCGACATGCGCGCCACCCTGTGGGCCGCCGACCGTCTGGGCCTGGGCGGGGACCTGCTGCAACCGTCGGAAAAAAAGCCCAAGCCCGGCCACGCCCGCGTCCCCTCGGACTGGTTTTCCCCGGATGGTGCCGATGCCATCCGCCTGGAACCCCTGACCGCCCCCACCGCCGAAGCCCCCGACCTCGCCGCCGACCTTGCCGCCGACCTGCCCGACCCGTCGGCTCACACCGATCCACTCCCCTCGTCATCCCGGCGGACGCCGGGACCCAGGGGCCACACGCCCGACCTCTCCACCACGCCGGTTCCCGCCCAGGACCTGCCCCCACCCCCCTCCGACGCCATGGGCCAGTCCGGCGATTACCCGCCTGACTACCCCCCCGAACTGCGCTTCGCCCCGCCCAAACCGCCGGCCCGCGTGAACGCCGCATGCCCGCCCATCCCGCGCAATCCGGCGCCGCCCTTCCGCCCCGCCGCGCGCCACCGCCGGTCGGCCCCACGCCTGCTGGTCCGGATTCTCTTTGAGACCCAAACCGTGCTGGACAACCTGCCCACCACCCCCGGCCTGACCAACATTGTCTGGGCCGAACGTCCGCGCTGGCTGTCCTGGGCACCCAAGCCCGGCATCCTGTGAAACCGGCACGCAGGGGAGGTTGCGCCATGTTTCACAGGGTTAACGCCATGGTCTGACCTACGGGCGCTTTACGCGCCGCCCGCCGTGCATCTATAAACGGGGCACCGTTTACCCTTTGCTTCTGGTTTTCCATGCACGACATCCGTTCCATCCGCGACAATCCCGCTGCCTTTGATGCCGGCATGGCCCGGCGCGGCGTGGAACCGCTGTCTTCCCGCATCCTGGAACTGGATCAGGAACGCCGCGCCTGCCAGACGCAGTCGCAGGAGCTGCAGGCGCGCCGGAACGAGGCGTCGAAGCTGATCGGCGCCTATAAGAAGGACGGCAAGGACGCCCAGCCCCTGCTGGATGAGGTGGCGGCGATCAAGGAAAAGATGCCGCAGCTTGAAGAGCGGGAGAAGGAGCTGGGGGCCGAGCTGGACCGGATCCTGGCGTCTTATCCCAACATCCCGGCCGCGGAGGTTCCCGACGGCAAGGATGAACATGACAATGTCGAAATCCGCCGCATCGGCACACCCACGCCCATCGCCAATGCCAAGCAGCATTTTGAACTGGGCGAAGCCCTGGGCCTGATGAGCTTTGATCTGGCGGCCAAACTGTCGGGCGCGCGTTTCACGGTGTTGCGCGGGGCACTGGCCCGCTTGGAACGCGCCCTGGGCGATTTCATGCTGGACATCCACACGACCGAATACGGGTATGAGGAAGTGTCCCCGCCGCTGCTGGTCAAGGATGATGCCGCCTTCGGCACGGGCCAGCTGCCCAAATTCACCGAGGACCTGTTCCAGACAACCAACGGCTTCTGGCTGATCCCCACGGCTGAAGTGCCGCTGACCAACCTCGTCAACGATGCCATCCTGGACGCCGAGGAACTGCCCCTGCGCCTGACCGCCCGCACGCCCTGCTTCCGCTCAGAGGCCGGGTCCGCCGGTCGTGACACGCGCGGCATGATCCGCCAGCATCAGTTCTACAAGGTGGAAATGGTTTCCATCACCCGCCCCGACCAATCGGCGGCTGAGCATGAGCGGATGACCGATGCGGCGGAGACGGTGCTGAAGCGTCTGGGCCTGCCGTTCCGCACCGTCACGCTCTGTTCCGGCGACATGGGCTTCACGGCCCAGAAGACCTACGATATCGAGGTTTGGCTGCCGGGCCAGGGCGCCTATCGGGAGATTTCCTCCTGCTCCAACTGCGGCGACTTCCAGGCCCGCCGCATGAAGGCCCGCTTCCGCGCGAAGGGGGAGAAGTCGACCCAGTTCGTGCATACGCTGAACGGGTCCGGCACCGCCGTGGGCCGCTGCCTGATCGCGGTGCTGGAGAATTATCAGCAGGCCGACGGCTCCATCCTGATCCCGGAGGCCCTGCGCCCCTATATGGGCGGGCTGGAGCGGATTGCCGCCCATGGCTGATTTCGACTTCACCGGCACCCGCATCCTGATCAGCAATGATGACGGCATCCACGCTCAGGGCTTGGCCGTCTTGGAAGCAATCGCGCGGGAACTGACGGACGATGTCTGGGTGGTGGCGCCGGAGACGGAGCAGTCCGGCGCCTCCCACTCGCTGACCATGCACCGGCCCCTACGGGTGCGGGAACTGGGGCCGAAGCGTTTTGCCGTGGATGGCACCCCCACCGACTGCGTGCTGCTGGCCATCAACCATTTCATGGCCGACAAGAAGCCGGCCCTGGTCCTGTCGGGCATCAACCATGGTAGCAACCTGGGTGAGGATGTGACCTATTCCGGCACCATCGCCTGCGCCATGGAGGCCACGCTGCTGGGCGTGCGCGCCATCGCCATGAGCCAGCGCATGCCCCATGGCGGCCCGCCCAACTGGGCGGTAGCTAAAGGACTGGGCGGGCAGGTGGTGCGCAAGGTGATGGCCGCCGACTGGCCCAAGCTGGTCCTGATGAATGTGAATTATCCCGACGTTTCTGTCGGCGATGTCACGGGCGTGCATGTGGTCCGCCACGGCAACCGCAAGATCGGGGACGAGCTGGACGAGCGGATTGACCCGCGTGGTCGGCGGTACTTCTGGATCGGCGCGGCGCGCGGCGATGATGATGTGCCCGCCGACACCGACGTGCATGTCGTCAATCATGGCGGCATCGCGGTCACGCCCATCTTCTTGGACCTGACCCATTATGGTTGCCTGGAGAGCCTGAAAGGGGTCTTCGCATGACCAGCGGGGCGGCGCGCAAGATCAGATTGCTGATGCTGCTGCGCCGCCAGGGGGTAACGGACGTCAATGTCCTGCGCGCGATCGAGTTGATCCCGCGGGAGCTTTTCGTGCCGCGGCTGTTCCGTGATCAGGCCTATGAGGATACGGCCCTGCCCATCGGCCATGGCCAGACCATCAGCCAGCCACAGGTGGTGGGCCTGATGACCCAGGCACTGGAGCTGACCGACCGGCATAAGGTGCTGGAGATCGGCACCGGTTCGGGCTATCAGGCCGCGATTCTGGCCAAGATCGCGCGTAGGGTCTATACAATCGAACGACATCGTCCCCTGGCGCAGGAGGCGGAGCAGCGATTTACCGCCTTGCGTCTTCACAACATGACGGCCAGGGTAGGGGATGGCATCAAGGGTTGGCCGGAAGCGGCCCCCTTTGAACGGATACTGGTCACCGCAGGTTGCATTGGCAATCCACCTCATGGTCTAGTGGAGCAACTGGCGGTTGGTGGCGTCATGGTGATCCCGTTGGGGCCGGATCATCGGGCCTTGAATGTGGTTCGTATCCGCCGTGACGAAGATGGATTGAAGCGAGAGGTACTGTGGCCCGTCAGGTTTGTTCCCCTGCTGCCGGAAATCGCGCCGGAGACCGTATCGGCCTGAAGCGCCGGTTGGGCTTTGCCCTGGCGGCCCTGCTGCTGCCGGGCCTGATGCTGGCCGGCTGCTCGACGGAGGGCGATCTGCCCAGCAAGGCGGCGCGTGCCCCGGCGGCCCCCATCAATTCCATCTTCGTTTCCCGTGGCGACAATCTCTACAAGCTGGCGCAGCAGTACAATGTGCCTGTCCGTGACCTGATTGAGGCGAACGGCCTGACCGCGCCCTATATGCTGCAGCCGGGGCAGCGTCTGCTGCTGCCGCTGCCCAAGGTCTATGTGGTGAAGCCCGGCGACACGCTCTATGGCCTGTCGCGGCAATATCAGGTGGATACCGCCGAACTGGTCCGCCTCAATAACTTGCAGCAGCCCTACACGCTGAAAGCCGGTCAAACCCTGCGCCTGCCGGGCCAAAGCCCGGTGCCGGCCAGCACGACCGCCATCGCCTCTGCCCCCGTCGCCAAACCGCCCGGCATGCCGGCACCGGGGCGCAAACCGGAGGCACCGCCCGCCGCAAGCTCCATGCCGGCAGAGCGCGCACAGCGCCCGACGGTGGAGGTGGCGACCTTGCCGCCTCCGCCATCCGCCGCTCCGGCCACAACGGCGCCCACGCGGCCCGGCATCGTCGCACCACCGGCCACCGCGTCTGGATCGGCACTCGGTCGCAAGGGCGTGGAGACGGAAACCCTGGCCCCGCCGCCCGCCGCTGCGCCGGCACAGACAGTGCCCGCCGCCGTGGCACCCGACCGCCGTTTGGCTCCGCCCCCGGTCAGCACGACCCCACCGCCGGCATCCGCCCCGGTGGCCGAACCACCCCCCACCCAGGTCGCCACGGCCCCGCCGCCGGTTCCCCCACGGGAAGAGGCGGTGCCCGCCCGTGCCGGTAACCGTTTCCTCTGGCCCGTGCGCGGCACAATCCTGTCGGGATATGGGGAAAAGCCGGGTGGCCTGCGCAATGATGGCATCAATATCGGTGCGCCGCGCGGCACCGCCGTGGCCGCTGCCGAAAACGGCATCGTCGCCTATGCCGGCAATCAGCTGAAATCCTTCGGCAATCTGGTGCTGATCCGCCATGATGGCGGCTGGGTCACCGTCTATGCCCATCTGGATGCCATTGGCGTGGAGCAGGGACAGCGCATCACGCGCGGGCAGGGGATCGGTACCGTCGGCCAGACGGGCAATGTCCGCTCACCACAGCTACACTTCGCCGTGCGTAAGGGCGAACAGGTCCTGAACCCCATTGATCAGCTGGAAAAATAACGGCGAAGGGCAAGGTATCCCTTGCCCTTTCCGACATCATTCCTAAATCAAGCTTATATCCGGTTCAGACCGGCTTCGCCGCATGCCGGATGAATTCGGCGAAACCTTCCGCCGGCATCGGGCGGGCAAACAGGTAGCCCTGGCCTTCCTCAACGCCCAGCCGCTTCAGGATTTCCCACTGCGCCGGGGTTTCGATGCCTTCGGCTACCACCTTCAGGTCCATGGCCTGCGCCATGGCCACGATGGCCTCCACGATATGGCGAGTGCTCTGGTCCCGCTCCATATCCATCACGAACTTGCGGTCCACCTTCAGGCAGTCCAGCGGCAATTCCCGCAGGTAGGACAACGAAGAGTATCCAGTTCCGAAATCATCCAGCGCCAACGCCACCCCACGGTCGGCGATCCAGCGCATCTGCTGCAGGGCCCCTTCAAGGTCTTCCGGCAGGATGGTTTCCGTGATCTCAAGCTGCAGAAGATGCGGCGGTATACCGCTCTCGGCCAGCAGCACATCGATCAGGGCCGGCAGGTGGCCCCAGCGGAATTGCCGTTCCGACACATTCACAGCGATCTGGATCGGCGGCAGGCCGGCATCCAGCCATTCGCGAATCTGCTTGATGGCGTTACGCAGGACCCATTCCCCGATGGGAACAATCAGGCCCGTTTCCTCCGCCGTGGGAATGAACACGCCGGGCGGCACCATGCCCCGCACGGGGTGGCGCCAGCGCAGCAGCGCCTCTCCCCCCACCGGCTCCCCGCCTTGGATGGCGACCTTGGGCTGGTAATGCAGGACAAGCTGGTTATCACGGATGGCGGCCCGCAGCTCATCCTCCAGGTCCAGCCGTTCCTTCAAATCGTCGCGCATGGTGCGCGTGAAATGCAGGTAATTGGCCGTCCCCGACTTCACCGCCTGTTCCAGCGCCACGCAGGCATTGCGGATCAGCGACGGGCCATCGGTGGCGTCATTGGGCGACACGGCCACGCCGATCTTGGCCGACACGAACAGCTGCTGGCCTTCGACAATAATCGGTTCGACCATGGAATTGGCGATGGCCGACGCCGCAAACAGCGCCTTGCCGGCATGGTCCAAGCCCGGCAGAAAAATGGCGAACTGCGTCTGCGCAAACCGGCAGATCAGATCGTTGGAGCCGCAGACCGGCATCAGGCGCTTGACCAACGTCGCCATGGCCTGATCCAGGGCCTGCTGGCCATGGACGCGGAATAGCTGCGGCATGCGGTCAATCTCGACCACCAGGATGCCCGCAATCAGCCGCCCGTCATGCTGGGCCAGTATCTCGGCCACCCGGTTGGCAAAGGGCCGCATCTCCCAGACGCCGGTAACGGCATCGCGGGGGATGAAGTCGGCAGCCTGACCGCCATCCGTATTCAGTATCTTGGACAAAGTCACGACAGCGTTGTTCCGTGGTCCAGGCATCAGATCGGGGAATGTTCGGCGGACAAGAACTTGACCATATGCATCATCCTACCTGCTGCCTTTGTCGCGGGTTTCCACGGCTGTTCCGGCATCCGGGCTCCCGGCACCCCCCGAAACCTGTTCAGCCGGCGATACACCGATGGTGCATTCCGGCATGTCCAAATTACAGGGTAGGCAAGATCATTGCACATCCGACCCCTTGATGGAACGCATCAATAGCGGCAACGATCATTTTCTGACACTCTTTTTCGGCACCAGTTTCTTATAACCATAGAAAAGAACGTTCGTTAAATTATTGATATTTTTGGAGAGCCGGGGATGGAGTTTGCGCTGGGTAAACTGTTCGCAGCCGTGACATCGCCCGGCAATCTTCTGCTGCTGATAATGTTGACGGGTATGATCGCGGTTCTGGCCCGGCGGCACTGGGGCTTGGTTATTATGGCTGCGGGCTTGTTCCCCTTGCTGATCATTGCTGTCACCCCTGTTTCCACATGGGCACTCCTGCCGCTGGAGGAGCGGTTCTCCGCACCGGACCTGACGGTGATCCCGCCGGTTGACGGCATCATCGTCCTGGGCGGCGCACTGATGCCCATCGCCTCGCGCGAACATGGCGCGCCACAGCTGACGCGCGATGCCGAACGGCTGACGGTGCTGCCGGGACTGATGCGGCGCTTTCCGCAGGCCCGCGTGGTCTTCACCGGCGGCAGTGGTGACCCGCGCTATCCCGATGATCGGGAAGCGGCCTTCGTCCTTGCCCTGCTGACCGATTGGGGCGTCGATACCACCCGGATCACGCTGGAGGATGCGTCGCGCAACACCTGGGAGAATGCGGTGCACAGCGCGCCTTTGCTGAACACCGGCGAACATTGGCTGCTTGTGACATCTGCGGCCCATATGCCGCGCGCCATGGGTGTTTTCCGGTCCGTCATGCCCGATGTCCATCTGACGGCCTTTCCCGTCGCCTACAACGCCAACCGCATCGAGGCTGACCGTTTCGGCCTTAACCTGACCGATAATCTGGACCGTTTCGACAATGCCGCCCATGAATGGCGGGGATTGGTCGCCTACCGTCTCGCCGGGCGTATCCCGACGGTATTACCCTCTCCCTGACGCTTGCCCCTGTCTGCCTGCCCGTGCCACAACCGATGGGATCAGACACTGCGGAAGGCCCCCAGATGATGATGCACGCGATGCGAAGCCGCCTTCGGGGCCTGTTGCCGGCTTGCCTTCTGCTGGGCACATTGCTGGCCCAAACGGCACAGGCCGCACCGGATTTCCAGCAATGGCTGGGGGAGTTGAAGTCTGAAGCGCTGCGTGAGGGCATCCGCCCCGCCATCGTGGACACGGCCCTGACCGGTGTCGCCCCAATCCCCCGCATTCTGGAACTGGATGGCAAACAACCCGAACGGACCATCACCTTCGACACCTACCTGTCCCGGTCGGTCACCAAGGCACGCATCAAGAAGGCGCGTGAACGCATGGTGACGCACAAGGCGTTGCTGGCCGAAACTTCGAAGAAGTACGGCGTTCCTGCCCGCTTCATCGTCGCCCTGTGGGGCATGGAGACGGATTTCGGCGGCAATATGGGTGGGTTCAAGGTGGTGGATGCGCTAACGACGCTGGCCTATGACGGTCGCCGCAGCACCTTCTTCCGGGGGGAATTGTTGAAGGCGCTGCGCATCCTGGATGAGGGGCATATCGCGCCAGACCGCATGCTGGGTTCCTGGGCGGGCGCCATGGGGCAGTGTCAGTTCATGCCCTCCAGCTTCTTCAAGTTCGCCCAGGATGGAAATGGCGACGGCAAGCGGGACATCTGGACCACGCCTGCCGATGTCTTCGCGTCTGCGGCCAATTATCTGGCCACCGTGGGCTGGAAAACCGACCAGACCTGGGGCAGGGCGGTCCGTCTGCCCAAGGGTGCTGATTCGGCGGCCTGGGCCGGTTTGGACAAGCCGGCACAGCCGCTGTCCGTCTGGGCAAAGCGCGGTCTGCGCAGTTCAGACGGCAAACCGCTGCCCAAGGCCAAGATCGATGCCTGGCTGGTGCAGCCGGATGGGCCGAAGGGCAAGGCATTCCTGGTCTATGGCAATTATCGGACCATCATGGACTGGAACCGGTCCACCTATTTCGCAACCGCAGTCGGAATTCTCGCCGACCATATTGGCTCCGGTAAATGAGTTGATGTAGGCTGCGGCCACAATTGGTTGGGGTAGGGAAGTATGGCGCGGGCAAATCTTGTAAAACTGGCGGTCCTGGGTGTCACCATTGCGGGGCTGGCCGGCTGTTCCTCGCCGCCGCCGCCCAAGCCCCCGGCTGCTGCACCCGCACCAGTGGAGCCCAAGCCCACGCCGGGCGGCAGCTACAAGGTCGGCAATCCCTATCAGATCGATGGCGTCTGGTATTACCCCCGCGTCGATTATTCCTATAACGAGACAGGTATCGCCAGCTGGTATGGCCCCGGCTTCCACACCAAGATCACCGCCAATGGTGAGGGCTATAATGAGAATGAGCTGACGGCGGCGCATCAGACCCTGCCCATGCCCAGTCTGGTGCGCGTCACCAACCTGGAAAATGGCCGTTCCATCGTGGTGCGTATCAATGACCGTGGCCCCTTCGTGTCGGGCCGCATCATCGACATGTCGCGTCGTGGGGCACAGCTGCTGGGCTTTGACCAGCAGGGCACCGCCAAGGTCCGGGTTGAGGTTCTGGCGGAGGAAAGCCGCGCCATCGCCGCCGCCGCCATGAACTTCGCCTCCCAGGTCGCTGGCGTATCGCCCGACGGCGGCCCCGTGCCGCAGGCCGCCCCGCGCCCCAGCGTGACGGTGGAATCCACGCCCCTGGCCCCGCCCGCCGGGACCAAGGCCGCTCCCGGCAGCGCCATTCCGCCCAAGGTGGCGCAGGCAACGCCGGCACCGCCCCGTACCATCGCCGCCCCGACCAGTCTGGCCGGCACCACCACCGATGATGGCCGCTTCCTGCCGGCCCCCGTGGTCGAACAGCGCGCGGTTCCGGCCAAGCCCGGCAAGATCTATATCCAGGCCGGCGCCTTCGCCAGCTATGACAATGCCAACAAGCTGCGGGCCAAGCTGAATTCCATTGCGCCGACCAACCTGTCAAACGCCATGGTCAATGGCACGCAATATTTCCGCGTTCGTGTCGGTCCGTTCGATCAGGTCGAACGCGCCGATCAGGTGCTGGCCCAGGTTCTGCAGGCCGGCACGTCGGAAGCGAAGATCATCGTGGACTGATCCTGGCGCCCGGCGCCTGTGAAACCAGGGCCGGCACCATGTTTCACGATGTTGCACAATGTCGCGGTGGCGCGCAGGGCTGGACATGTCCACCTCGCCCGTCCCACTGTCGCCCTGGGGGTCTGGCCCCCACCTGTTCTTGTTGTGAAGGGTTGATGAAAGAGATGGATATTCGGATCGCACATCGGATGAAGGGTGCCGCCCGCTTCTTTGCCGCGACCCTCCTGTTCACGGTGTCGGCGCTGCCCGCGATGGCGGTCGATCTGGACACCATTGCCAGGGAAGCCATCCTGGTCGATGCCGAGACCAACACCATCCTGTTCGAAAAGAACGCGGATGAGCGTATGCCCACCTCGTCCATGTCGAAGGTGGCGACCGCCTACATGCTGTTCGAACGCGTGAAGGAAGGCCGTATCTCGCTCGACGACACGTTGCCCGTGTCGGAACGCGCCTGGAAGGTCCAGGGCTCCAAAATGTTTGTGGAGCTAGGCAACAACATCAAGGTCGAGGATCTGGTGCGCGGCATGGTGATCCAGTCGGGCAATGATGCCTGTGTGGTTCTAGCCGAAGGCATGTCCGGCACCGAAGAGGCCTTTGCCGCCGCCATGACCAAGCGGATGAAGGAACTGGGCCTCAACAATACCAACCTAATGAACGCCTCGGGCATGCCCGATCCGAACCATTATTCCACGGCCCGCGACCTGTCGATCCTGGCCCGCCACCTGATCCGGGATTTCCCTGATCATTATCATTATTATTCGGAGCTGGATTATACCTATCACGGTATCAAGCAGGGCAACCGCAACCCGCTTTTGTACCGGAACATGGGTGTGGACGGCATCAAGACCGGCCATACAGAGGCTGCCGGTTATGGCCTGATCGCGTCGGGTGAACGCGATGGCCGCCGTCTGGTGCTGGTCGTCAATGGTCTGCCCAACATGCAGGCCCGCGCCGATGAAAGTGCGCGCATCCTGGAATGGGGCTGGCGTGAGTTCGATAATTTCACCCTGTTCAAGGCGGGGGAGACGGTGGACAGTCTGCCCGTCTGGCTGGGTGTCGCTGAAACGGTGCCGCTGGTCATCCAGGATCAGGTGAAGGTCACCATGACCCATGATCAGAAGCAGAAGATGAAGGTCAGCTTCAAGGCCGACAGCCCCGTGGCGGCTCCCGTCACCAAGGGCGCCAAGCTGGGTACCCTGACCGTCACCGCACCGGGTCTGGAGACGCTGGAGCTGCCGCTGTTGGCCGGTGCCGATGTGGCACAGCTGGGTCTGTTCGGTCGCATGGGTGCTGCCCTGTCGCACTTCTTCGGCGGGTCCAGCCAGCCGGCGCCGACCCCAGCTCCGGCACAGTGACGGCCAGCATGGGACACGGGCGCTTCATCACATTGGAAGGCGGCGAGGGGGCGGGAAAATCCACCCAGATCCGCCTGCTGGCCGACGCGCTGCGCGCCGCCGGCATCAATGTGGTGACCACTCGCGAGCCGGGCGGCTCTCCGGGCGCAGAAGCGGTGCGTGACCTGCTGGTCAATGGGGAGCCGGGCCGCTGGCTGCCGGTCAGCGAAGCGATGCTGCTGTCCGCTGCCCGCCATGATCATGTCATGCGCACCATCCGCCCCGCGCTCGATGCCGGCCAGTGGGTGCTGTGCGACCGCTTTGCCGACAGCACCATGGCCTACCAGGGTTACGGCCATGGTCTGGACCATGGCGTGCTGACGACCCTGCGCGATATCGCCGTGGGCGACACCAGACCCGACCTCACCCTGATCCTCGATATCGATCCCGCCCAGGGCTTGGCCCGTGCCGCCGCTCGTCGTGGGGGGGAGGATCGGTATGAGAAGATGCAGGTCACGTTCCATGAGCGGTTGAGGGAAGGGTACCAAGCCATTGCAAAGGCTGAACCTTCTCGCTGTACCGTTATTGACGCGTCGGTCGGGATCGATGCAATCCAGGCCGCGATCCGTGCCGCCGTCGCCGACCGGCTGGGGGTGGCGCTGTGAGCGGGCAACCGCATGAGGCGGATGACGCGTTCAACCCGCGTCGCAATACCCATCTGGAAGGCCATGTCGCCGCACAGAAATTGCTGCTGGACAGCTGGAATTCCGGACGCATGCATCATGCCTGGCTGATCGGCGGGCCACCCGGTATCGGCAAGGCCACCCTGGCTTTCCGCATGGCGCGCTTCGTGCTGACCAAGGGGGGGCATGGGGAGCAGGAAATGGGCCTGTTCGGCCCGCCCCCCGAACCGACCAGTCTGGTGGTCGATCCCGATAGCGCCGTTTGCCACCGTATTGCCTCTGGCGGTCATGCCGACCTCCTGACGGTGCAGCGCACCTGGGATGAAAAGCGCAAGCGCTTCAAGCGTGACCTGCCCGTTGACGAAATCCGCAAGATCGCCCCCTTCCTGCGCCTGACCTCGGCAGAGGGTGGCTGGCGGGTGGTGATCGTCGATGGCGCCGATCAGTTGAATACCAGTGGTCAGAACGCCATTCTGAAAATCCTTGAGGAACCACCCTCCAAGGCCTTGATATTGCTGGTGGCCGATAATGTCGGCGCCATGCTGCCCACCATCCGGTCGCGCACCCGCAAGCTGGCGCTCGAACCGCTGAGCGAGGCGCAGGTGAAGGCTCTGCTGTTCCGTTATCTGCCCGACCTGGACGATGCGGAGCGCACGGCCCTGGCGCGCCTGTCGGAAGGTAGCATCGGCCGCGCGATGGAACTTCACACCGCCGGCGGCCTGACCCTGTATAAGGCCATGCTGGGCGTCTTCGACAGCCTGCCCAGGCTCGACATCGTGGAGGCCTATACCTTCATCGACGCGACCTTGCGCGGCGGAAACGAGGAGGCGAACTGGGTCGCCGTCACCGAACTGATCGGCTGGTGGCTGGGCCGCGTGGCCCGCGCCGGTGTCCGTGGCACCATCCCGCCGGAGGTGGTTCCCGGTGAGGCCGCCCTTGTCCATCGCCTGATGCAGGGGAGCCAACGGTCGGGTAACCTTGATCGCTGGGTAGAGGTGTGGGAGAACACGAACCATATGTTCGCCAAGGCGGAATCCGCCAATCTCGACCGGCGCCAGACCCTGATGTCGGTGCTGTCGCGGATCGAAGCGGCCGCTGCCGGCTGAACCCGTCCTTGTCGCTTCGCGGAGAAGTCCCATGTCCGGGCGCGCGCCCTATTACATCACCACGCCGATCTATTACGTGAACGATGCGCCGCATGTCGGCCACGCCTACACGACGATCGCCTGCGACGTGATGGCCCGCTTCAAGCGGCTGGATGGTTTCGACGTCAAGTTCCTGACCGGCACCGACGAACATGGCCAGAAGGTCCAGAAGTCGGCGGAGGCGTTCGGCACCAGTCCGCAGGAACTGGCGGACAAGAACTCCCAGAATTTCAGGGACTTGGCCAAGCTGCTTAACGTCAGCAATGATGATTTCATCCGCACGACGGAGGCCCGCCATATCAAGGCGGTGCAGTTCCTGTGGGAACGGCTGCTTGAAAGCGGTGATGTCTATCTGGGCAGCTATAGCGGCTGGTACTCCGTCCGCGACGAGGCCTATTACAATGAAGATGAGCTGACGGAACGCGACGGCCAGCGTTTCGCCCCCACCGGCGCGCCCGTCGAATGGGTCGAGGAACCCAGCTATTTCTTCCGCCTGTCCGCCTATGGCGAACCGCTGCTGAAGCTCTACGAGGAGCAGCCGCAATTCATCATGCCCTCGGGCAAGCGGTCGGAAGTGATCAGCTTCGTGAAGGGCAGCCTTCGTGACCTGTCGATCAGCCGCACTACGTTTGACTGGGGCATCAAGGTTCCGGGTGACGAGAAGCATGTGATGTATGTCTGGCTGGACGCCCTGGCCAATTACATCACCGCCGTCGGCTATCCGGATACGACGGGAGAGTTTGCGCAGTACTGGCCGGCCGACCTGCATATGGTGGGCAAGGACATCCTGCGCTTCCACACCGTCTATTGGCCGGCCTTCCTGATGGCGGCCAAGCTGCCGTTGCCGCGCCGCGTCTTCGCCCACGGCTGGTGGACGGTCGAGGGTGAGAAGATGTCCAAGTCGCTGGGCAATGTGGTCAAGCCCTCCGACCTGATCGAGACCTATGGCCTGGACCAGACGCGTTATTTCCTGATGCGGGAAATCCCGTTCGGCAATGACGGCGACTTTTCCAAACGCGCCATGGCCCAGCGGATCAATGTCGATTTGGCCAATGGTTACGGCAACTTGTGCCAGCGCGTTTTCTCCATGATTCAGAAGTATCATGACGGTCATTTGCCGGCACCGGACGTGCTGAGCGATGATGATCATGCCCTGCTGAATGCCGCCAAGGGCATGCTGGAAGCCGTGCGGGCCGAACTGGACGTTCAGGCCTTTAACAAGGCGCTGGATGCGATTTGGCACGTCGTGGACGAAGCCAACCGTTATGTTCAGGAAATGGCTCCGTGGACCCTGTCAAAGACCGACAAGGTGCGGCTAGGCACGGTCCTATACACCCTGGCCGATGTCATTCGCCAGCTGGCAATCATGACCCAGCCCTTCATGCCCGATACCAGCAACCGCATCCTGGATCTGCTGGTGGTGCCGGCTGACCAGCGTGGCTTTGCCAATCTGGCGGCCCATCCGCTGACGCCCGGCACGCTGCTGCCGCCCCCGGCCCCGGCCTTCCCGCGCTATGTTGAGCCGGAGGAGGCGAAATGATGCTGGTCGACAGCCACTGCCATCTGGATTTCCCCGACTTCGCGCCGGAGCGTGACGCGGTGGTGCAGCGGGCGCGGGATGCGGGCGTGGGTCTGATGCTGACCATCTGCACCCATATCAGCCGGTTCGGCCAAGTACATGATATCGCCATGAATTATGACGATGTCTATTGCACTCTTGGGGTGCACCCGCATCAGGCCGCCGAAGAATTCCCCCTGTGCAGTGAGGCAGAGCTGCTGCGCCTGGCGCGGCAGCCCAAGGTCGTGGGCATCGGGGAGACGGGGCTGGATTATTTTTACGACAAGTCGCCGCGCGATGTGCAGCAGGAAAGCTTCCGCCGCCATATCCGCGTCTGCCTGGAAACAGACCTGCCCATCATCGTCCATACCCGCGATGCGGATGAGGATACGATCCGCATCCTGCGAGAAGAGGGGCAGGGACGTCTGCGCGGCCTGCTGCATTGCTTCAGCAGCAGCCGGCAACTGGCTGAACAGGCTTTGGAAATCGGCTTCTACATCTCCCTGTCCGGCATCTTGACCTTCAAGAAGTCGGAGGAGCTGCGGGATACCGCCGCCATCGTGCCGATGGACCGGCTGCTGGTAGAAACCGATGCCCCCTATCTGGCGCCCGTGCCGATGCGGGGCAAGCGGAACGAGCCGGCCTTCGTGGCGCACACGGCCCGCACCCTGGCCGAGGTAAAGGGCGTGGACGCGGCCACCATGGCGTCCGTCTCCACCGCCAATTTTCTGCATCTTTTCAATAAGGTGCCGACATCGGCTCTGAAGGCGGCGTAAGTGTCCGCGATGGATGATATGCGTGTCACCATCCTGGGCTGCGGCGGGTCGGGCGGGGTGCCGCTGGTCGGCAACGTCTGGGGCAATGCCGACCCGACAGAGCCGCGCAATCGCCGCCGGCGACCCTCCATCCTGGTCCAGAACCGGGATACGACCATTCTGGTCGATACCGGCCCCGACATGCGCGAACAGCTGAACGATGCCGGGGTGAAGCGGCTGGATGGGGTACTCTATACCCATGCCCATGCCGATCACGCCCATGGCATCGACGACCTGCGGGCCGTGAACTGGCTGCAGCATGCACCGGTACAGCTTCATGGTGACGCCACCACCATGGACATCCTGACCCGCCGCTTTGATTACTGCTTCGCGGCGGCAGAGGTGAAGCCGCCCTTTTTTCCGCGTCCGGTCCTGATCCCCAATATCATCGATGGCCCTTTGACCATTGGTTCCATTGAGATTTTGCCGTTCGTGCAGGATCATGGCTATTCGGAAAGCCTAGGGTTCCGTTTTGGCCCCATCGGCTATTCCACCGACGTCGTTCATCTGTCGGACGAAGCGTTCGATATCCTGGCCGGGGTCGATACCTGGATCGTCGATTGTGTGCGTATCGAACCGCCGCATCCGGTCCATGCCCATTGGGAGATCACGCGCGGCTGGATCGAGCGGCTGCGTCCCCGCCGGACCATCCTGACCCACATGAACCAGAGCATGGATTACGCCACCCTGCGCGCCATGCTGCCGCCGGGGGTCGAACCGGGCTATGATGGCATGGTGCTGATACCGGGCGGGCAGGGGGATTAAACATCCTCCCACAATTGATTGTTTTGAAAGGAAGAGTTATGGCCACGCTGCGCACCGCCCTTGTCGGCTTCGGTTATGCGGGCCAGACCTTTCATGCGCCCCTGATCGCGGCAACGGTGGGCCTGGAACTGGCCTGCATCGTTTCCTCAAATGCCGGCAAGGTGCGGCAATATTGGGGAGAAGACGTCGCTGTCACGCCGGACATCAACATGGTGCTGGCCGATCCCGATATCGATCTGGTGGTGATCGCGACACCCAACGATACCCATGCCGACCTGACGCAGCGCGCGCTGCTGGCAGGCAAGCATGTGGTGGTGGATAAGCCCTTTAGCGTTACGCTGGACGAGGCCCGGGCGCTGGCAACCCTGGAACAGCAGACAGGCCGGACCCTATCTATTTTTCATAATAGACGCTGGGACGCTGATTTCCTGACCCTGTCACGCTTGATCAAGGATGGGACCCTGGGGCGGGTTACACAGTTTGAAAGCCATTTCGATCGGTTCCGGCCGGTCCCACGCGACCGTTGGCGTGAACAGGCGGGCGTGCCTGGGGCCGGCCTCTGGTACGATCTGGGCCCGCATATCCTGGATCAGGCCTTATGCCTGTTCGGCAGGCCAGCCAGCCTATGGGCCGATATCGGCACACAACGGCCCGGTGGCGGTGCCACTGACTATTTCCACGCCATCCTGCGCTATGCTGACGGTTTGCGTGTGATCTTGCATGGATCGATGCTGACAGCAGACAGTGCTTTGCGTTTTGCAGTGCATGGGGACAGTGGCAGCTTTGTGAAGCACGGCCTTGATAGCCAGGAGGACATGCTGAAGGCAGGTCTGGCACCGGGCTGCGACGGCTGGGGCTTGGATCCGCGACCTGGGCAGCTGACACGCGTTGATGCTGATGGAACCATGACAATGGCAGCCCATACGGGCCTACCGGGTGATTATCGCTGCTATTATGCAGGGGTAGCAGACACGATCAGGGGCCTGCGGCCAAACCCGGTCACAGCCAGCCAGGCCATAAACGTGATGGAGATGATTGAGGCCGGTGTGCAAAGCGCATTGACGGAACATACCGTAAAGCTTTGATGGGATGGGATATTATTTTCCATAAGATAAATTATCAATTTTTTTATTGTAAGCGGGGTGGGTTCTATTTTGAAGTGCGACTCTTCTTTATAATCAGTTGGTTATGGAAACACCTTCGCGTAGTGCACTGACGATCTCGCGCCGGAACCATGTGTGGGCCGGATCGTCTTGAAGCCGTTTATGCCATGCGACGCTGACATCGAAGCCACCAAGGTCGATTGGCGTTGGCAGGATGGCCAGCGGTGCCAGAACGGCCACCCGCCTTGCCAATCCGGATGGCACCGTCAAGGACCCCATATCGGTCTGTGCCACCACAAGGGGGGAGGCCATGAAATCCGGCAATACCGGCGCCGCCGTTGCCAATGCCCTTCTCTGTCGCGGGGGCATGGCGTAAGGATGATCGTCCGCGATACCGGCAAGGGAGCCGCCTGGGCAGCACGGGGGGCGGAGGTGGCCGTAGCAGACCTGGGCGATGTCCCTGCCCTGACCCAGGCACTGCGCGGAACGGATGGGGCCTTTCTGTTGAGCCCGCCCCGCTATGACATTGCTGACCCGATTGAGGCAGCGGCCCGGACCGGAACCGCCCTTGCAGCGGCCAGCAAGGCAGCTGACCTGCCCCTGCCCTGGTCGTGGTGCTGTCCTCCATCGCGGCCCAACACACGACCGGCACCGGCATGATCAAAACCAACAACCGGGTGGAGATGGCATTCAAAGCGGCAGGTGCCAAGGCGACCTTCCTGCGGGCCCCCTATTTCCTGGAGAATCTGGGCTCGGTGCTGCCGCTGGTTCAGGAACAGGGCCTGCTTCCCAGCCTGATCGATCTGGACCAGCGGATGGACATGATCCCGGTTCGTGATATCGGCGCCGCTGCTGCCGATCTGTTGACCGGATTGGCTGCGGCAGCCCCGGTCGTGGAACTGCACGGGCAGAAGCCGATCACGATCCGGGAAATTGGCGCCGCCTTCGAACAGGTGCCGGGTAAACCAGTACAGGTCCTGGGGGTACCCGCGCAAGGTTGGGCGGAAGCGATAGCCCAGTGGGGCCTTCACCCGGCTGTGCAGAAGGAATTCTTGGAAATGCATACCGGCATCGCGGACGGGACCGTGGATTGGGAAGGGTGCCCTGCCCTGCACGGCGCAACCGCGCTGACCGAATGGGCGCGTCTCATCCTGAACCGCGGATAAAGATCGGGCCGGACGGTCGCCCGTCCGGCCCAGTTTTCACCTGTTACCGGGAGCGTGAACCGGTCAGGCGGCGCGTGCTTCCGTAAGGTAGCGTTCAACCTGCTGCGACAGCTTGCCGGCGCCGAGGCTCAACTCATCCGCGCTGCCTCGCACCTGTGCGGCGGCGGCCCCGGTCTCGCCAGTGGCCTGGTTGACCCCGCTGATATGCTCCGTCACGTCACGGGTGCCGGCAGACGCCTGGGCGATGTTGCTGGCAATCTCGCGGGTGGCGGCCTGCTGCTGCTTGCTCCACGGCCGCAGAGATGGCCGCAGCGGTGGCGTGCAACTCGCGGATCATGGTCGTGACACCGCGCAGGGCACCACCAGCCCGTCCTGACGCGGCCTGGATTTCCTCCACCTTCTGACGGATACGGTCGGTGGCCTGCGCCGTCTGGGTTGCCAGCCCCTTCACCTCACCGGCCACGACGGCAAAGCCCTTGCCTGCGTCCCCGGCCCGCGCGGCCTCAATCGTGGCGTTCAGGGCCAGGAGATTGGTCTGGCTGGCAATGGCCTTGATCAGTTCAACAACCTCGCCCACTTCCCGAGCGCTTTCAGTCAGTTGACGCATCAACTCGTCAGCCTGGCCAGCCTCCTTCACAGCCATGCTCGTCCTGCTGTTCGATGCCTCTGCCTGACGACCGATCTCCTGAATGGAAGCGGCAAGCTCTTCGGTGGCGCTGGCCACGGCGGCGACATTGGCGCTGGCTTCCTCGGCAGCGGCGGCGACAGCCACCGACTGCCCGCTGGCATTGTTGGCCGTCATGCTGAGCGCATCGGCGGCGCGGGCCATCTCGTCGGCAGCCTGGGCAACAAGATCCACCACGCCCTTCACATTCGCCTCGAAGTCATTGGTCAGATTGACCTGCTGGGTCACCAGCGACCAGGTCAGCATAGGCGCCACATAACGGCCTTCACTGTCCAGGATCGCCGTCACCCGCAGATCCATGACCTCCCCACCCAGCTTGATCTTGGTCCGGTGCGGCAGGTTGGCCGGATTGGACAACAGGCGGCGCTGATGTTCGGGATGTTTGTGCAGAATGTCGATCGACTTGCCCACCATCTCGTCCACCTTGCAGGGGAGCAGGTGTTCAACCGTCTTCAGCACCTCGGCGCTGCGCTTGTTCATGTAGTTGATGCGGAAATTGTCGGCGGGATCACAGGTCATCACGCCCAGCGGGGCATCGGCAATCATCTGCGCCTGGGCAAAGGCCTTGGCCACGGTGCCACGCAGTGTGTCGAAGGCCTGCGCGATCCGCCCGATCTCATCGCCCCGCGCCCAATCCAGCGCGCGGGTCACCTTGCCGCCCGCCAGTTCGCCAATGGCGGCACTGACCCGGTTCAGTGGCGTCACGACCGTCCGCGCCAGGGCGAAAGCACAAAGCAGTGCGACCAGCGCGGCACCCGCAATGACCGACCATAGCATGGTCAGCATGCCATCCAATCCGTTGTCGGCGATCACCGTCCGGTCGGCCAGCTGCGCCCGTTCTGCCTTTTCAATGGCATCCAGGGCCTTGCTCAACCGCGCCATGATCGGCGCGCTGGCATGCTGGGCCACCATATCCCGGGCCGCCTGCAGCCCGCCGGGCTGTCCGGCCAGCGTGACCTCCCGATCAGCCACACTCGTCTGCCAGTCCGACGCGGCAGCAGCAATTTCCCGCAGTTGGGCCTGTGTCGCAGGATCTTCACCCGACAGGCCCATAGCTTCATCCATGGCCTTGGTAAAATTGGCGCGGGCCGGGGGCATCGGGGTCAGGAACTCCTTATCGCCCGTCACCAGAAAGGCGCGCAGCGCGCTTTCCTGCTGCTGGATCGATTGCTGAAGGACCGAGACCTTATCCAGCACCTGATAACTTTGGGTGTTCAGATCAACCGCTTCATGTGCCCTGTTCAAGAAGCTGGTGATCCCGACACCGGAAAGGGCGACGACACCGATCACTATACCAAAGGCTAGTGACAGCTTGCCTGTAACCGAAAGGTTAGAAAGATAAGACCGCACGGCACGCTCCTGTTCTGGCACGACGATTTCTTCGCCTGCGCTTAACGTGCGCCCTGATTATTACCTGAAATTTAACTTTTGCTGTTGACATGGTTGAAATATTGGAAACCATCCATTTGCACAGAAAAATATGTGTAGATAATTCGGCAAACATATCAATAGGCAAAAAGAAACCCCGGCATCTTTCGATGCCGGGGTTATCCTTGTCACCGTTCAGTCAGGGGCTTTCAGGCCACGCCCAACTTGCGGTCATCCTCGCGCTTGCGGGCCGGTTGATAGGCGATAGCCGCATGTTCAGCGCAATAGGGCAAACCATTCAAGGAGGGCTTGCCGCAGAAATGGAAGTCAGGCGACTTTGGATCGCCAACCGGCCACTTGCACATCCGTTCCGTCAGGGAAAGGATCGTTGCACCCTTGGTCGGCTTCTTCTTGATGGGTGACGGCCGGCCAGACAGGCCCAGACGGTGCGCCTTACCGATCACGGCATTGCGGGTGACATTCCCCAACAGCTCGGCGATCTCGCTGGCGCTCATGCCTTGACCCCAAAGCTGGCGCAGCTTCTCAACGCGCTCTTCGCTCCAGGTGCTTTCCGTCGCTTCCACGCTCCAGGTCCCCTTGTGCTATGGCAATTACCGACACCGGAACAGATAGTTCACCACATTGGCGGGTCTAGCCCCAGACACTGCGGATCGCTGTCTTATCCATTATCCGGCCACTAAATATAGTGGCCTCTTGGATGTGAACCTACCAAATTTGATTCGGCTTGGGTAGGGGGCGTGGTACGGATTCCTGTGGGTAACTCCGTTACCTACCCAAAGGGGGAAGGAGGAGTATAGGCCCCCTTCCCCACCTCATCCTTTGCGCTTACTGCCCGGCGGCGGCAGAGAAGCCGTTGGCGCCGTCAAAGCTGTACAGGCTGGCCGTCTGCACCACGTCCAGGCCGGCATCGGCGAAACGGCCCAGCAGGCTGATGATGGCAGCCGGGCTAACGGGAGCCTTGCCATCGCCCAGCAGGCGCAGGCGCCAATGATCGGTGCAGAAGGTTTCCGGCGCCCCATCGGGCCAGACCTTCTGACCGCGATTGGAGATCATGGACAGCTTCAGATCGCCGCCGATCAGGCCCGCCACACGCGCTGCCATGTCGTCGCCATTGCCGCCCTTATGGTCCAGGAACACGTCGACGCCGATCAGCTTCTTTTCCTGACGCGCATAATCTTTCAGCGCGATACCGGCAAAGCTGGCCTTCTCGCCCACCTGATAGGAGGCAGGGATCAGCTGGGTCGGGCGCTCACCCAGGCGATCGATCAGGTTCTGGGCGAAATCGCGGGTGCCCACGCGGGCCTTGGAGACGCCGCGCTTGAAGATATCGACAGTGTGGATACCGTCTTCGATCATGCGCAGCCAGGCATTGTGAATCTTCTCCGCGGCCTCGGCCTGCCCGATATGGACCAGCATCATCACCGACGCCAGGATCAGACCCGACGGATTGGCAATGTTCTTACCGGCGATGGTGGGGGCAGAGCCGTGGATGGCCTCGAACATGGCGCACTGGTCGCCGATATTGGAGGATCCAGCCAGACCGACCGAACCCGTTATCTGGGCCGCGATGTCGGAAATGATGTCGCCATAGAGGTTCAGCGTGACGATCACGTCAAACTGCTCCGGCGTGTCGGCCAGCCGGGCAGCGCCGATATCGACGATCATGCTTTCATGTTCGATATCGGGATATTCGGCGGCGATCTCATCAAAGACGCGATGGAACAGGCCATCGCTGATCTTCATGATGTTGTCCTTCACGAAGGCCGTCACCTTGCGGCGATGGTTCGCGCGGGCATATTCGAAGGCGTAGCGGATGATCTTTTCCGAACCGGGCCGGGTGATCAGCTTTACCGCCTGGGTCACTTCCTGCGTCTGGCGGTATTCGATACCGGCATACAGGTCTTCCTCATTCTCGCGCACGATGACCACGTCCATGGTCGGGTGCTTGGTCGAGACATAGGGATGATAGGAGACGCAGGGGCGGATATTGGCGTAAAGGCCAAGCGCGCCACGGATCGTCACGTTCAGCGACTTGTACCCGCCCCCCTGCGGCGTGGTGATCGGGGCCTTCAGGAAGACCTTGGTGCGGCGCAGGCTGTCCCAGGCGCTGGGCTCCATGCCGTTCATGATGCCGCGCTTGTAGACGCTTTCACCGATCTGGATTTCTTCGAACGCCAGATTGGCGCCCGATGCCTGCAGCACTTCCAGCGTGGCGTCCATGATCTCGGGGCCGATGCCATCGCCGCGCGCAATGGTAATGGGGGTAGGTTCGGTCATGTGATGTTCCTTTTCGTCAATGCCCGTCCCCTTCAGCGGGGTTTGCCGGGCTTGGCGGGGGGGAAGTTAATCCCGTTACCGTTTGCGCACAATCGCACCGAAGGTCGGGGCGGCCCTGACCCCGTGACACAAGTCACGGATCACAAAGAACTTTTGTGTCGAAACCACGCCTGTCCCCGATATTTTTCGCGACAAGGCGACGAACCGGCCCTGTGAAACATTGTGCACCATCCCATCGGCACGTCTTTCACAGGATGTGCTGGCCCGGCCCTGTGAAACCCTACGCAACATCCATGTCGGCGATGTTACGCGGCGTGTGCCCCACCGACAGATGCGAAACCCTACGCAACAGGGTTCGCCTGCGTGTTTCACAGCGGATGCAGATCGGGTGGAACGGCAATCATCCTAACAAAAAACCGATGCCGGCGGGAGAGTTGATCAGCGCATCAGTTCCCGCATGCCCGCGTCCAACCCGGCCAGGGTCAGCGGGTACATGCGGCCTTCCATGATCTTCTGGAAAATCCCGATCGACTGCGTATAGGTCCAGTAGCGCTCATCCGACGGGTTCAGCCAGATTGAATGCGGGTATTTGTCCAGCAGGCGACGCATCCAGACAATGCCCGCCTCCTCGTTGAAATGCTCCACCGAGCCGCCGGGCTGTGTAATTTCATAAGGGCTCATCGACGCATCGCCGACAAAGACCAGCTTATAGTCGGGGCCATAGGTATTGATGACGTCGAACGTGGAAAGCCTCTCCACATGCCGGCGCTTATTGTCCTTCCACACGCCCTCATAGACGCAATTATGGAAGTAATAATATTCCAGGTGCTTGAACTCGCCACGCGCGGCGCTGAACAATTCCTCGCACAGGCGGATATGGTCGTCCATCGACCCGCCAATATCCAGGAACAGCAGCACCTTCACGGCATTGTGCCGTTCCGGCACCATCTTGATGTCCAGCCAGCCGGCATTGCGGGCGGTTGAGCTGATCGTGTCGGGCAGGTCCAGCACATCGGCAGCCCCCTGGCGCGCGAATTTGCGCAGACGGCGCAGCGCCACCTTGATGTTACGGGTGCCCAGTTCGACGCTGTCATCCAGATTGCGGAATTCCCGCTTGTCCCAGACCTTCACGGCGCGACGGTGGCGGCTGCCATCCTGGCCGATGCGCACCCCCTCGGGATTGTAGCCATAGGCGCCGAACGGGCTGGTCCCCGCCGTGCCGATCCATTTATTGCCGCCCTGATGCCGGTCCTTCTGTTCGGCCAGCCGCTGCGCCAGTGTCTCCATCAGCTTGTCCCAGCCGCCCAGCGCCTCGATCTGCGCCTTCTCCTCGTCGGTCAGGAATTTCTCGGCCAGTTTGCGCAGCCATTCCTCGGGAATCTGGGCCGTCAGCTCCTCAGCGCCAATGGCAGCAGAACCTTCCAAGCCTTTGAAAACAGTCGAAAACACCCGGTCAAACTTATCCAGGTTGCGTTCATCCTTCACCAGGATGGCGCGCGACAGGTAATAGAAATCCTCCACCGCATAGCCCGCGATGCCGGCCTGCATCGCCTCCATCAGCGCCAGATATTCCTTCAGGCTGACAGGCACGCCGGCCTTGCGCAGGTCATAGAAGAAGCCGGTGAACATGGGTTCTCACGTACTTGGGAAGGGCAGAGAGGACGCAGGATAGCAGGCCCCGGCTCAGGCCGCGACATCATCGCGCAAGACCAGGGGCCGGTACCATAGCGCGATAGCGCCATCACGCCCGCGCAGGGGCATTTCCTCCACCCGGCGATATCCCGCCAGCGCCGTCTCACCATCGGTGACCAGGGCCGCACCCGCCACCTCATCGGAAATGACAATGCCGGCTTCCAACTCGCGGGTCAGATGCGTCAGACGGCTGGCGACATTGACCGTATCGCCGATGACGGTGAATTCCAGCCGCTGATCCGACCCGATATCACCCGCCACGACAGCTCCATAATGCACACCGATACCCAGCCCGACCGACGGCAGGCCATGGACTGCACGTTCACGGTTCCAGTCATGGATGGCATCCTGCATGTCATGGGCACAGGCCAGGGCCGCCGCCGGGTCCCGGCCACTGGGAGCCAGCAGGCCGAAAGTGGCCATCACACAGTCACCGATATATTTGTCGACCGTGCCGCCATGGGTGAAGACGGCCCGCTCCATCCGGATGCGGAATTGGCGCAACAGGTCGATGATCTCCGCTGCCGGCGCATTCTCGCACAGGCGGGTGAAACCTGTCAGGTCGGCGAACAGGACACAGACGACGCGAGTATTGGGTTGCGACAGGGGGCTGTCGCTGGCCGCCAGCCGTTCCACCATGTCAGGCGAGAAGTACCGCGCCAGGTTTGCCCGCTCACACTCTGTCGCGGCCTGACTGACCAGCAGCATCTTGGACCGCCGTACCGCCGCCGCCAGGGTCAGGGCAACCAGCATCAAGATCAGCACCTGGCTGAGCCAGCCGGGCAGGTCGATATAGTAGGGGTCCAGCATGACCTCGAAAATCTCGTTCAGGCTGGTGCTGTGAAAGGGCCAATCCATCGGCATGGTGAAGGATCGCGGCTCTCGCAGGGCATGGACGACCACCGCCGACCAGGACAGGACGGCGGTCAACCCACTCCACACCACCAGGGCTGGCCGCTGCAACGTGGCGGAGCTGACCACCATCAGGAAGAAGACCGCGAACCAGACGCTGCGCGTGGTCAGGGCGGCCGGCATCACCTCCCCGCTGAAAACCACAGGCACTGTCATCACAGCCGCAATTGCCGCGTGATCGAAGGCGACCGACGCGAACAGGTGCCATGGCCGGAACGCCCTTGTCCGGTGCAGCGCCCACAGACCCATGCCGTTGCAGGCCAGAATGGCGATGCAGATATAGCCCGCGATGTTACCGACCGATTGGTCCAGGGCGGTGATCCAGCTCAAGATCGCGCCCAACCCGATCAGCCGCGCCCAGGTGGCCATCTCGATGCCGCGCGCCTGTTCGCGCGCAAACACGGCCTTCAGCCGCGCTTCCGCCCCCAGATTGCGATCCGACAGGTTGCTCATGCCACCCTTTCCCACCGTCTTTGCCGACGGTGCCGTCCCCTGCTTACCAAGTTAACGCGACAATGGGTCTTTATGACAGGGCCAAGCATCAACCCACCCCAGCCGATCCCGCAAGCCGGGCGACGATGAACGGCAATCATGGAGGGTTGATGGCAAGGATGTGGTTTTCCACATCCTGCATTTGCGATAATCAATGCGAAATGCATTAGCCATCGCAATGTTTGCATTATGCAAATCATTATGAAACGATTTTCCGCCTGTGACCATCATTTCCACCCGAGAATCCGCCCTTATCCGATTGGCATACCCCGTGCAGCAGGAGTGATCAGAAAGGCAAACGCCTTCCCAGAAAAAAAAGCCCAGACGGAGCCGACATCATGACCAAGTTCTTCGCCAAGACCGCCGCCGCCGCTGCCATCGCTGTTGCTTTCGCCGCCCCGGCAATGGCCCAGAATGCGTCCGGCACGATTGCGCTGAAGGGCAATGTCGCTCTGTCCTGCACCATCGCCGTCCAGGACCTGAACCAGTCCCTGGCGCTGAAGGCCGGTGAGAATGCCAAGACGGTTGGTTCGGTCACCGAGACCTGCAATTCCGGCTCCGGCTACAAGATCACGCTGGCGTCGGCCAATGCCGGCAAGCTGAAGTCCGGCAACTTCACCATCGACTATCAGGTGAACTATGACGGCCAGGGCGGCGCGCTGACCAGCCAGATGGTCGTTGACCGCGCCACCGCCCAGTTCGGCAAGAAGTCCGACCTGAAGGTCACCATCGCCGCCTCCGACCAGTATATCGCGGGTGACTATGCCGATACAGTCACCGTGACCATCGCCGCCAAGTAAGTTTGCCGACCCAACCCCGCCCGAAACCGGGCGGGGTTTTCCATATCCGGACAAAGAGGTGCAGAATGCGCCGTGTACTGGTCCGGGCCGTTCTGGCCCTGCTTCTCTCATCAACCGCCCTGATGCCCGCCGCCATGGCGCAGAGCACGGGCGGCAATTTGTCATTGCGGGGCAATATGCCCATGTCCTGCGCCATCAGCGTGCAGGACAATAACGTCATCTGGAACCTGACCAGCGGCGAAGGGTCGAAGACGGTCGGGTCGGTGACGGAAAGCTGCAATGCCGGCAATGGCTATTCCATCAGCCTGGCCTCGGCCAATGGCGGCAAGATGAAAAGCGGCGTCAACGAGATCGCCTACTCCGTCGATTACGACAGCAATGCCGGCAACCTGACCAGCCAGATGGTGGTCCAGCGTGCGACGGCACAGTTCGGCAAGAAGTCCGATCTGAAGGTGACGGTGCCGATTTCCAATCAGCATGTGGCCGGCGACTATGCCGACACGATCACAGTGACCATCGCCGCCCGGTGAGGCTGGATCAGACCGTCAGCAAGGCGGCGGCCACACGCCGCCCCTCGGCCAGCAGCACATTATAAGTGCGGCAGGCGGCAGGACTGTCCATGACATCCACGACCAGACCCTGCTCCCGCAGCGCCTTGCGCAGGGCAGAGGGAAAAAGCTGCATACGGGCACCAGAGCCAAGCAGAAGCACATCCGGCTTTGGATCGGCGGCAAGCACAGCGGCGAAATGATCGACGGTCAGATCAGCGAAGCTGGGTACATCCCATGCGATGGTATGATCGGGGAACACGATCACAGCCCCCTCATGCACCATGTTGGACACCCGGAAACGGCCAGGGGCATAGGTGTCGATGACCTGACGGTCAGCGGGGATGATGGGGGTGATATCGACCATGTCGGGGATATTCCGATGGGCCCGTCTGACGGGCCAGGTTGAAATGGCTCCCAGGGAGGGATTCGAACCCCCGACCGGGCGGTTAACAGCCGCCTGCTC
>NZ_JBMDKE010000056.1:0-35257 GCF_057809555.1 Niveispirillum sp. FG156
CAGAAGGTCTGGCTCTCGCCTCAACGGCACTACAAAATGTGTGAATCCCGTAGCGCTTGCGGGAGAGGGAGGGGCCCAAGCCTATCAAGGCTTGGGAGGGTGAGGGTAACCCCACCCCAAAGATCACTTCCCCTGTGCCACCAGCTTCACCGGCTTCACCAATCCGCGCAGCAGAATGTTGGGCAGATAGGCATTGTCCCAATCCACATTCTTCGGCGGGTTCGGCCCCATGCGCAGGGCGATCAGGCCGGTCTTGCGGGACACGAAAACCGTCTGGTTACCATTGCCGTCGAACAGGAACAGGTCCTTGTCCAGATAGGGTTCGGAATGCAGCACCTTCGGCCCCGGTGCTCCCGGCGCACCAAAACCACGGCGTTCGACATAGGGACCCGCGACCCACAGGCCCAGGCCATAATGCGGGTTCTGCGCCGTCGCCGTGGCCATTTCCTGGACATAGCCCTTGGGCAGCAGACGCTTGGTGCCAACCTTGCCATCATCCAGCAGCAGCTTTGCCAGATGCAGCCAGGCCCGCGCCGGCAGCATCATGCAGCAGCCGGAATGGGCCAGCCCGCCCGGTCGGTTCACCCAGACCTCACCCCCCGGCGCACCGGTCGGGATCAGCAGTTCGGTGCCCACGAACTCCGCATAACGGCGGCCCGTCGCCTGTTCGATGACCAGCGCCACCAGTTCAGAGGTGGCGTTGGAATAGCCATAGCGTGTGCCCGGCGCGTCGGTCAGGGGATAATCATTGACGATATAGGTACCGTGATCGACCGACAGATAGGCGAGATTCCAGGGATGGTTGGGATCGGCATTGAACCCCTGTTCCAGAAAGCCGGTGCGCATATCCAGCAAATGCCGGATCAGCATCGCTTCCTTGGGCGTGCCCTTCCATTCGGTGATGAAGTCGGAAACGCTCTGGTCAAGCGACTTGATCTTGCCCATTTCAATGGCGCGGCCCACGATCATGGCCGTCATCGGCTTGGACAGCGATTTTGACGCCAGGGGCGTGTCGGCACTGGTGTCCGCGAAATAGGTTTCGTCCTGCACCTTGCCATCATGCCAGACGATGAAGGCCTGGGCACCGCTGGCTTCTGCATAGGAACGAGCCGCGTGCAAGGTGTCTGGCTTGATGCTGCTCCGGCCCGCCTGGACCATGGGAAGGGCGGTGGGGGCACCGGCCACCGGCTCACGCGGCTGGTACAGCGTTTCCATCGGGCCACCGGCGGTCAGGATGGCGAGGCGCTGCGCATAGATTGCGTCGGCATCTGTCTGCGCCATTGCCGCGCCGGATGTGGCCAGGGCCAGGAGGGTGGTCAACCAGAAAGACGCGTGCCGCATGCCAAACCTTCCCGTTATCCGTTGATCCTGAACGAAAAAGACCGCGGTGTCGAAGGATCGGCGCCGCGGTCAGTTTTCGGGAACTCAGTGCTCGCGATGCGGAGAACCGCTGGTCGCAGGTTGACCATAGGCATGTATGCGTTCGTCTGACAGGGCGGGGGGATGCTTTATCCACCCTGTGGCCAGATATCGACCCGTGTATCGACGGCCCATTCGGCATGCGCCCAAATACCAGCGATGCGGATCGCTCATATCGATTGGGGCGGTTTCAAATAATTCGGTCTGTATGGAGGCATGAACAGCCATGGCATTTGTCGGAAAGAAGTATCGCGGCCTTTCGGGGCGCGCCATCATTCCTGCCATCCTGGCTTCCCTGCTGCTGTCGAACGCTCCCGCTGCGCTGGCGCAGACGGTGCCCGACAAGGGTGAGCGCCTATTCCTGCGTTGCCGCACCTGTCATGAAGTGGCGGTGGGAAAGCCCAACAAGGTCGGCCCCAACCTGCATGGCTTCTGGGGCAAGCCGGCTGGCCATGTTGAGGGGTTCAAATATTCCGACGCTTTGCGCAATAGCGGCGTCGTTTGGGACGAGAAAACGCTGGATGTCTGGCTGACGCATCCGACCTCGCTGGTCGGCGGCACGACCATGGCTTTCATCGGTCTACCGGACAAGGCCGACCGTGATGCCCTGATCGCCTATCTGCAAAAAGCCACCAACTGACATCCCGCCCGCATAAATAGAAAGGCAGTTCCCATGATCCGAACGCAGGTGGTGATCGCCGGCGCCGGCCCGGTTGGCACGGTCGCGGCCTATTATCTGGCCCGCCAGGGTATTGATGTGCTGGTGCTGGAGGCCGGTGCCGACTGTGCGCAGGATTTGCGCGCCTCCACCTTTCATCCACCCACGCTGGAAATGCTGGATGAGTTGGAGATCACGCCCTTCCTTCTGGAAAAGGGCCTGAAGGCGCCGATCTATCATTACCGTGACCGCCGTACGGGGCAGGTGGTGGAGTTCGACCTGGGCGAGTTGGAGGGCAGCACCCGCTACCCCTATCGCCTGCAGTGCGAACAGTACCATTTGGCCCGCGCACTGGCGGAAAAGCTGGAGGCGCACCCCAAGGCCACCGTGAAGTTCGGCAGCCGTCTGGTTTATGTGAACCAGGACGAGACGGGTGTGGATCTGGCCTATGAGACGCCGTTCGCCATCGAGAAGGTGCGCGCCGACTGGCTGATCGGTGCCGACGGCGCCAATTCTGCCGTGCGCAAATGGCTGGGCATCGGGTTCGAGGGCTTCACCTATCCGGAGAAGTTCCTGTGCCTGTCCACGGCGGAACCGCTGGAAGATTATTTCCCGAATCTGGCGCATGTGAATTATGTCGCCGATCCGGAGGAATGGCTGGTTCTGCTGCGGGTGCCGTCGGTCTGGCGTATCCTGCTGCCGGCCACGCCGGAAAGCTCGGATGCTGATCTGGTGTCGGATGAGAACCGTGACCGCGTGTTCCAGCGTCTGATCGGCAAGACCGGTGTCAAGACCCATCACCGCACCATCTATCGCATGCATCAGCGCGTGGCGGACAGCTTCCGCCAGGGCCGCGCCTTCCTGATCGGCGACAGCGCCCATCTGAACAACCCGCTGGGCGGGTTCGGCATGAACAGCGGCATCCATGACGCCTTCAACCTGTGTCGGCGCCTGACCGCCATCATCAAGAATGGCCCGGATGAAGCGAGCCTGGAGCAGTTCAGCCGCCAGCGTCGCGGTGCCGCCCGCAGCTTCGTGCAGGCGCAGACCATCCAGACCATGGAAATGATGAAGGAAGGCCACGCATCGGCACAGGAAAAGCGCCGGGACGAGATGCTGGCCATCCGTAACGATCCGGAACGGCGGCGTCAGTTCCTGATGCGGCAGGCCATGTTCCAGAGCTTGGCCGACGCCGCGGCGATCGACTGATCATATCCAGCAGACAGGGGAATGTTCATGCAGGATGAAGCCAAGGACAGCCGTGGCTGGCGCAAGGTGTTCGGGGTGCTGGGGCCCAGCACGAACACCACCGTGCAGCCCGATTTCGACGACATGCGCCCGGCTGGCGTCACCAATCACTACAGCCGGATCATCGTTTCCGACGCCCAGGCCATCAGCAATGAGACCTTCCTGGCCGGCACCCAGGCCATCGCCGACAATACGGTCGATGCCGTGAAGTCGGTAATGACCGCCGATCCGGATTATCTGGTCATGGGCATGTCGGCCATCACCTTCTATGGCGGGGCGGAAGGGGCTGCGCGGTTCCGCCGCCAGATCCGCGAGGTCAGCGGGCTGTATCTTTCCACCGGTTCTGAATCGCTGGCCGCCGCCATCGCCGCCTATGGCGGGGTGAAGAAGGTGGCCTTCGTGTCGCCCTATTACCCCGTCGCCAATGAGCAGGTCCGTAACTTCCTGTCTGATTACGGGTATGAGACGGTGCGCGACGTGCCGCTGCAATGCCCGTCCTGGACCTCCATCGCACGCGTCGGCACCAGCCGCCTGCGGGAGGTGCTGAAACAGCTGGACGGTGATGATGTGGATGCCATCCTGCAGGTCGGCACCAACCTGTCGATGGTAAAGCTGGCAGCGGCGGCGGAGATGTGGCTGGGCAAGCCCGTTATCGCCATCAATACGGCCACCTACTGGCACGCGCTTCGCGCAAACGGTATCCAGGACAAGGTCTACGGCTTCGGTCGCCTGCTGGAGGAATTCTGATCCATGTTGTCTTATGATTACGTGCCGCTGCCCAAGCGCGGTCCCCTGCGCTGGCCCGATGGCAAGAAGGTCGCGCTGATCCTGACCTTCAACCTGGAAACCTGGGATCTGACGAAGGATACGGACAAGCCGTACTATGCCGGTGGCCCGGCCATCCTTCCCGACGTTCTGCCCGGTGACACGCCCGATTTCCCCAATTTCACCTGGCGTGAATATGGTCAGCGGGTGGGCATCTGGCGTCTTTACGACCTGTTCGATGAAATGGGCGTCAAGGCCAGCTGCACCACCAACGCCGTCACGTTCGAACGGCGCAAGGCGATGGTCGATGCCTGCCTGGAACGCGGCTGGGAGCTGCTGGCTCATAATTATGAACAGGGCGAGCTGCTGACCAATTTCGCCAAGGACCCAGCCAAGGAGCGGGATATCATCCTGCGCTCCATCGAGATGTATGAGCGGCATGTGGGCCGCCGCCCGCTGGGCTGGCTGTCCTCCTCGCTGCGCGGCACCTTGAATACGGCGGGCATCCTGGCCGAACAGGGCTTCCTGTTCTACTGCGACATCATGAATGATGATCAGCCCTATCCGTTGCAGACGGAAAACGGGCCGCTGGTTTCGGTGCCTTATTCCAACGAAATCAATGATTTCACCCTGCTGACCCGCCGCAACCTGACCACCGACGCCTTCCGCGATACGCTGATCGAGGAATTGTCGGTGCTGCGTCAGGAAGGGGCGAAGACGGCACGGCTGATGAATGTGGGTCTGCACCCGCATGTCACGGGCCGGGCTTATCGTATCCGGGGCCTGCGGGAATTCCTGGAATATGCCAAGAGCCTGGACGATGTCTGGTGGCCGACGCGGGAAGAACTGGCCCGCTGGTATCTGGCCAACAGTGAAGGCCACATGCCGGGCTGAAAACCCGACATTGTTATTGAAACAGAAAGCCGGGCGCCTGACAGCGCCCGGCTTTCTGCATTTATCAGGTCGATAAGTTGACAGTGCGATGGAAAATATCTTCTAAATTTTTGGAATATGGAATATCGTGCCTTCCAACGCGACGGGATGAACCGTCCGGCTGGGGAGGAGAGCGCCATGCTGCGCGCGTTGCTGGGCTTTTTCGCCACGGGGCCTGACCGCCCGGTAACGGCGGACGCGGCGGCGGTCGATGCCGCCTATCGCCGTTACCGTATCCGGGTGATGCTGGCCATCACGCTGGGCTATGGCCTGATCTATACCTGCCGGCTGGCGCTGGGCGTGGTGAAAAAGCCGCTGATCGATGCGGGTGTATTCTCACCGGCGGAACTGGGCCATATCGGATCGGCCCTGTTCTACACCTATGCCATCGGCAAGCTGACCAACGGGTTTCTGGCCGATCACGCCAATATCCGCCGCGCGCTGGCGGTGACCTTCCTGCTGACGGCGCTGTGCAACCTGACCATGGGGTTTGTCACCTCTGTCTGGATGGCCGTCCTGGTCTGGGGCCTGAATGGCTGGTTTCAGAGTTTCGGGGCGCCGGGCGGCGTGGTGGCCATGACGGCCTGGTTTTCCAACCGGGAGCGGGGCCGCGCCTATGGCGTCTGGTCCACGGCCCATTCCATCGGGGAGGGTTTGACCTTCCTCGCGGTTGGCTCTCTGGTTGGCTGGCTGGGCTGGCAGGCCGGGTTCTTCGGACCGGGGCTGATCGGCATCGCGACCGCCGCCGGTGTCTGGTTCCTATTGCAGGACCGGCCACAGACGCTAGGCCTGCCGCCCGTCAATGACTGGAAGGGTGACCATTACGGGGAAAAGCCGAAGGTTGATCCGCGTTCCGTCCTGGCGCAGCAGCTGCATATCCTGAAGCTGCCGGCCATCTGGGTTCTGTGCCTGGCATCGGCCACCACCTATGTCACCCGCTACGCCATCAATTCCTGGGGCGTGCTGTACCTGCAGGAGGCGCGGGGCTATTCCCTGGCCATGGCGGGGACGCTGCTGATGGTCAGCACTGTGGCGGGCATTGTCGGGGCCATCAGCTTCGGCCTGTTGTCGGACAAGCTGTTCCAGTCGCGCCGCCCGCCGGCCAACCTGCTGTTCGGTGTGCTGGAACTGATCGGCATGCTGCTGATCTTCTTCGGGCCGAACAGCGTGCCGCTGCTGCTGCTGGGCATGGTGCTGTTCGGGGCCGGCATGACGGGGCTTGTCACCTCGCTGGGCGGGCTGTTCGCCGTCGATATCGCGCCCAAGCGGGTGGCGGGGGCAGCGATGGGGGTGATCGGCATCTTCAGCTATGTCGGGGCGGCCCTGCAGGAACATGTTTCCGGCATGCTGATCGACCGTGGCATGACCATGGTGGACGGGGTCCGGCATTACGATTTCGGCCCGGTGATCTGGTTCTGGATTGCCGCGTCGGTGGTTTCCATGGCTATGGCGGCGACCCTGTGGCGCACGCGATTGAGGGACTGATCCATCATGAATTCCCCATCCCCCGAACTGTCGGCGATGATCGATGCGGCCCAGGCCGCCGGTCACGGGCTTCTGCGCCGCTTCTCCCAGCTGTCCGAACTGGTTATCCGCGCCAAAAGCGGGCCGGCGGACCTTGTCTCCGTCGCGGATGAGGAGGCGGAGCAGACGGCCCGCACCATCCTGTCCCGCTTCCGCCCTGATTACGCCTTCCTGGGTGAGGAAGGCGGGCAGGTCGGGGGCCGGGATGCCAGCCACAGCTGGATCGTCGATCCGCTGGATGGCACCACGAACTTCCTGTTCTCCTGTCCGCTCTGGGGCGTCAATGTCGCCCTGGCGCGCGATGGAGAGGTGGTGGCCGGCGTCACCTACATCCCCGTGATGGAAGAGATGTTCGTGGCGGAGAAGGGGCGCGGGGCCTGGCTGAATGGCCGGCGCATCCATGTCTCCACCCGCGCCACGCTGGGCGACGCGGTGCTGTCCTGCGGCATGCCGTTCGCGGGCAAGCCCGATCATCCGGTCTTTGCCCGTGAAATGGCGCTGCTGTCGGCGGATGTCGCGGGTCTGCGCCGCACGGGTGCCTGTGCGGTGGACATGGCCTATGTTGCCTGTGGCCGCTGGGATGCGTACTGGGAACGCGCGCTGAACGCCTGGGATATGGCACCCGGTTTGATCCTGGCGACGGAGGCCGGTGGCACCATCAGCAATGTGCGGGGTGACAGGCTGGATCTTCATGGCCAGAATGTCTGCATCAGCAATGGCCGCATCCACACCGCCCTGGTGGACCGGCTGAACCAGGCCCTGCACGAAGCCCAGAACGAAGGATAAGCAGTATGCGTTTCCATGGCAGCCGGCGGCAGTTTCTGGCCGGCACGACGGCACTGGCCGGTGTGTCCTTGTGGCCAGCGGCTGGGCTGGCGGCGGTGCTGGGCTACCCGCGCGCCCTGCAGGGGCCGATGGTGGGCGCACCCGGCCCCGGCCATGTCACCGTCTGGGTCCGGGCCAGCGGCGCCTTTGATGTCACGCTGGAGGTGGCGGCGGAACGCACCTTCGCCAAGGTCATCACCACACAGACGGTGCGGGCACGCTCAGAGGATGATTGCTGCGTCACCCTGCGCGCCGACGGGTTGAAGCCGGCCACCACCTACTGGTACCGGCTGAAATTCGATGGTCAGCTGGACCGGGAGCAGCCTTTCCCCTATCGCACGCGCACGGCACCCGCCGGCAAGGCGGATTTCCGCATCGCCTTCGGCTCCTGCTGCCGTATCCAGTTTGACGGCGAACAGCCCATCTGGTCGGTGGTGCAGGCGCTGGAGCCGGACATGTTCTTCTGGCTGGGCGACAATATCTATGGCGACAGCGATGAGCCGGCGGCACTGGCCGAGCTGTATGGGCGGCAGCGGCTGGTCCGCCGCCTGGAACCGCTGCTGCGCGGCACGCCGCAGCTGGCCATCTGGGACGATCATGATTTCGGCCATAACGGATCGGACGGCACCAGCCCGTACAAGGACAGTTCGCTGAACGTCTTCCGCCATTATTGGCCCAACCCGTCCTTTGGGCAGGCGGACAGCAAGGGCGTCTATTTCAAGCAATCCTACGGCGGGGTGGATTTCTTCTTCCTGGATGGCCGCTATTACCGCGATCCCACCGACAATCGCGACGATGCCGGCAAGACCATGCTGGGGGCGGCACAGAAGGCGTGGCTGAAAGCCGGGCTGCTGGAAAGCAAGGCGATATTCAAGATCCTGGTTTCCGGCACCGGATGGTCCACGGCGGAGAATGAAAAGGGTGGGGACAGCTGGGGCGTGTTCATGACGGAGCGGAACGAGATTTTCGATTTCGTGCGTGACCGGAACATTGGCGGTGTCGTCTGCATCTCCGGCGACAGCCATATGGGGGAGTTGAACTGTATCCCACGATCCGCCCATGGCGGGTACGACATCTATGATCTCTGCTCCTCGCCGCTCGCCCAGATGCCGGCCACCAAGAACCTGCGCCAGATGCCGGAGGTTCGCATTCGCGACACCTGGAACCGCAGCGTCAATGTCGGGGTGCTGGATTTCCAGATGGGCGACAAGCCCAGCCTGACCATGACCCTGCATGACGTGTCGGGCGCGCGGGTCTGGGAACCGCTGGTCCTGACCCCGGCCGACCTGACCAATGGCAAGCGCACCTGGGATGTGAAGGCCGATCCGGGCGAACTGAAGCGTCTGGAACGGTTCCGCAAGGGTGGGGGCTATTACGGCACCGACATGCCGGAAGGCTGGCCGGAAAAGCCTTATTATCAGTGAGGACAGGGGCGGCGCGTCAGGCGCCGCCCAACCCTGCGAGGGCAATCGCCTTGAAATCTGCAGGCTTCAGGCTGGCTCCGCCCACCAGCACCCCATCCACACCAGGCAGGTGCAGGATGGTGGCGGCGTTGGCCGCCGTCACCGATCCCCCGTAAAGCACACGGACATCTCCGCCACCCGGCAGCAGGGTGGCCAGTTCCGCCTTGATCAGCGCATGCATGCCGGCAATGGTGTCGGCATCGGCGTGGCGGCCCGTACCGATCGCCCAGACGGGTTCATAGGCGATGATCAGGCTGTCCGTACCCAGGCCGGGCGGCAGACTGTCGCGCAGTTGCCGGGCCACGATGGTGCCGGCCAATCCCGCCTCCCGCTCCACCAGCGTTTCCCCGATGCAGATCAGGGGGCGAAGCCCGGATGACAGGGCCGCCGCTGCCTTGGCCGCGACCAGGGCGCTGCCTTCCCCCTGTGACCGCCGTTCGGAATGGCCCAGGGTGACATGACTGGCCCCGGCATCGGCCAGCATGGCGGCGGAAAGATCGCCCGTATGGGCGCCAGATGCCCGGTGATGGCAATCCTGCGCGCCGACCAGCAATGGTCCGGACCCCGCCATCGCGGCGATATCGGACAGCAGAGTGACGGGCGGACAGATCAGCATCTGCACCTCTGGTCGCGCCGTTTCCAGCCATTCCATAAGGTCGCGCGCCAGGGCCAGCCCATCGGCGCGCAGCCCGTTCATTTTCCAGTTCCCGGCGATAAATGGAACGTTCATTTCATCACCTCCGTACCGTCTTAGTCCTTTTCGGGGCCATGGGAATGACCCGCGCCATGCCCAGCCGTTCCGGGGATTGCCCCGCCTGACGCAGGATTTCAGCCAGATGATGGCCGGCATCCTTGTCACCTGGTGGGTGCAGGACCGTCACTTTCTGCATACGGATCATAGGGTTGCGTACCCTGGCCATGGGGCGGCTCCAGCATTGTCGGGGGAAGGGGAGGGCGCCCGTGGCGTCCGTGGAATGCAAATTCCATCGGCCCGTAAAAAAATACAAGAAAAATTCCATTTCTGTTGACGAATGGAATTTTCGTTCATAAGATCACATCAACAATCGAAACCGATGGTGATTCTGATCCGGATCAGCCATCACAATAACAATTCAGGGAGACAATGATGCCCAGGAACAGAAGGGCTGGTCGTGGCAGACGACAGCACCCAACCACACGGTCGAATGCATGTTCCCACGGCCCTGGCGGCGGATGAGGGGAGCTGCGGACCTGTGCATTGCATGGATGTTCCGCAATCGCTTGCAATGAAGAATTCATGGGGATGACGCGGCGCCTTCGCAGATGGCGGCCAGAAGCAAGGCCAGGATGCCTTGCCACTTTTTGCATCCCCGTTTGAAGATCAGCCTTTCTGGAGATGACAATGACGCCGTCGAAGAAAACTGGCGCGCTGCTGACCACCCGGCTCGTGGGTTGTGTCAGCCTGCTGGCCCTGTCCGCCGCCCTGTCGCAGGCCGCCGCCCAGTCGGCGCCGCCGGCAGGTGAGATGCTGGAGGAAATCCAGGTCACGGGCATGCGTCTGGCCGAGAAGAAGGCCCTGGAACTGAAGCAGAACGCCGTGGGCATCGTCGATGCCGTGGTGGCCGATGATGTCGGCAAGCTGCCGGACCAGAATGTGGCAGAGGCCATCAAGCGCCTGCCCGGCCTGTCGGTCGCCAATGACCAGGGCGAAGGCCGTTACGTCATCATTCGTGGTGTCAGCCCCGATCTGGCCAATGTCACCCTGAACGGCCAGACGGCGGCCGCACCCGAACCGGCGGGCCGGTCGGTCAAGCTGGACGATATTCCGTCGGCCATGATCGGGTCGGTGGAAGTGGTGAAAAGCCTGACGCCTGACCGCGACGCCAACGCCATCGCCGGCCAGGTGAATATCAATACGGTCAGCGCCTTTGACCGGAACAAGTTCTTCGCCACGGCTCGCGGCAGCATCGGCCAGTATCAGCTGAACAAGAAGCATCCGTTCGGCGGCGATGTTACCGTGGGCGATATCTTCGGTGATGATCGGCAGTTCGGACTGGTCCTGTCCGCCAATTATGATGAACGGCCCATCCGGTCGGAGAATGTGCAGGGTTCCACCAACTGGCGCACGGTCGGCGGTTATGCCATTCCGGACGATTTCCGTCCGCGCGAATATAACCTGACCCGCAAGCGCATCGGCGGCGTCGCCAATTTTGATTGGAACGTCAACGACACGACAAAACTGTATCTGCGCAGCTCCTACGCCGAATATTCCGACAGCGAGGTGCGCGACCAGTTCCGTGTGGAAATCCCCACCACCATCACGGCGCAGACGGCCACCACCGGCAGTTTCCGGGCGCGCGGCACCCGGTTTGTGCGGGTGCGCGAGGAGGATGACAATACCGTCACCGCCAATGCCGGCGGCAAGTTCGAGATCGGTGAGGGCACGCTGGAGGTGGACGCCACCTATACCCGTGCCGTGAAGGAAGACCCGCTGCGCAGCGAATGGCAGTTCCGCACCGGCTCCAACGCCTTCACCGCCACCTTTGATACGACCAGCGACATCTATCAGGTGACGCCGGCGGCGGAGGCCTATAATGCCGCCCTGTATGGCGCGCGCTCCGTCTCCTACGACCATCGCAAGGCGGAGGAGAACCTTTACCAGTATCGGGCCGACTACAAGCTGCCCGTGGAACTGGGCGATGATGCCTTTGTGAAGGTCGGTGCCAAGTATCTGTCGCGGCACAAGGCCAATAACCGCGACTATGAAAGCTATGATGCCACCGGCTTCACCCTGGCATCGGTCACGGGGGAGGCAACGGGCCGCGCCATTTTCGGCGGGCGGTTCCCCATCGATCCGCGCGTGGATTATGATGCCGCAGAGGCCTATGCCGCGTCCCATGCGGGTTCGCTGACCTATAGCCGGTCGGGTTCCATCTCCAACACCCTGGCCAATGATTACAAGGTGACGGAGGATGTCACGGCAGCCTATGCCATGACGTCGATCACCTTTGACCGGCTGACCCTGATCCCCGGCGTGCGTATGGAACATACGCAGGGTGACTTCGCGGCCAAGATCATCAATGCCGCCTCCACCCCGGCCCAGGATTTCAATTCCTTCGGCAAGAGCAGCTATACCGACTGGTTCCCCGGTATCAATGCGCGCTTCGATGTGAATGAGCGTTTCATTCTGCGCGGTGCGGTGACTACGGCCATTGGGCGTCCCAACTATGCCGACCTGCCGCCCTTCATCTCCGTCGATACAGGCGCGGGCAGCGTCAATAAGGGCAATCCCGACCTGACGCCGCTGAAGGCCGTGAATTTCGACCTGTCGGTCGAATATTACCTGCCCAGCGAGGGTGTACTGTCGATTGCGCTGTTCCAGAAGGATATCGACAATCCGATCTACAGTCAGGCTATCACCGTCACCAACGGCACCTTTGGCGGCATCACCATGCCGACCGCCCTGGTCACCACGCCGCTGAATGCCAAGTCGGCGACCGTGAAGGGTGTGGAAATGAATGCCAGCATCCAGGGCACCTTCCTGCCGTCGCCCTTCGACGGGCTGGGCGTGCAGGGCAACCTGACCCTGACGGACAGCAAGTCCAAGGGCGTGCTGGGCCGCACCGACACGCTGCCCATGTTCAGCCAGTCCAAGCGGGTGGCATCGGCACAGGTCTATTACGAGAAGGACGGCCTGTCGGCTCGCATTGCCTATTCCTACCGTTCGCCCTTCCTGGACACGGTCGGGGTCAACAAGGCGACCGATATCTATACCGACAGCAACGGTTCCATGGATGCCCGCCTGGGCTATAATTTCACCAAGCAGCTTGAGGTGTATCTGGAAGGGGCCAACCTGACCGATGCCAAGTTCCGCCGCTATATCGGCGAGAAGCATCAGATGGCCGAGGCCGAGCGCTATGGAAGGTCGGTCAAGCTGGGTGCACAGTTCAAATATTGATGCCCCGTCCCTGTAACCCCGGCGGTGGTTGACCGCCGGGGTTTCCTTGCCCGACAGAGGGGAAATCCCATGATGCACAAGATGCTGCGCCCGCTTCTGGCCGCTACGGCCCTGTGCCTGCCGCTGACGGCGGCGGCCGTTGAGCTTCCGGCACAGCCGGTGGGCCTGAGCCTGGAAAAGGTGGCGATGTTCACCCGCCACGGCATCCGCCCGCCCACGAAGGAGCCCGCCGCCGGTCTGGCCGCACAGGCCTGGCCCAGCTGGTCCGTGCCCTATGGCAACCTGACGGACCGGGGGGCACAGGGTGTGGTGCTGCTGGGCCGGTTTGACCGGCAGTTCTTTGCCGCGCGCGGCCTGTTCCCCGCCGATGGCTGTCCTTCGGACGGGCAGTACAAGGTGGAAGCAAGCGCCAAGGAACGCGCCATCCGCACCGCCAAAAGCATGGTGGAGGGTTTCGCCCCGTCCTGCACGGTGGCGGTCACCCATCCCACGGGTGCGGATGAGGACAGTGTCTTCCACCCGCTGACCGTACCCGGCAACCGTCTGGACCCCGTCAAGGGCATGGCGGCCTCTTCCGTCCAGCTGCCGTCCGGCGGGCTGAAGCAGGAGATGGCGGGGTTCGAGACGGAATTCGCCCTGTTGCAGAAGGCGCTGGGCCCCCAGGGCGATGAATGGTGCGCCAAGAAGAAGCTGCCGGCAGGGTGCAAGATCACCGATCTGCATACCGCCCTGGAACCGGATGAGGAGGAGGGGCGGCCCGATGTGGGCGGCGCCTTCGGCCAGGGATCGACCATTAGCCAGACCTTCCTGCTGGAATATCTGGAAGGCAAGCCGATGGAGCAGGTGGCCTGGGGCCGGGCCAGCCGCGCCGACATTGAGCGCATGCTGAATTTCCATCCGCTGAAATTCAAATATGAGAACCGGCCTTCCTACATCGCTGACCGGGCGGCGGCGCCCATCATGCGCCGGCTGCTGTCGTATCTGCAGAATGGGCAGGTGAAGCTGGCCCTGATGGCGGGCCATGATACCAACATCGCCGATCTGGCCGGCATGCTGGACCTGCATTGGCGCATCGACAGCTATCCCGCCGACGACACGCCGCCGGGTGGGGCCATCGGGATCGAGATGCTGCACGACCAGCAGGGCCAGCGCTTCATCCGCGCCTTCTACCGCGCCCAGACCATGGACCAGCTGCGTAACCTGGAGCCGCTGGATGTGAAGTCCAATCCCGCTGTCGTCACCTACATGGCCCTGCCGCTGTGCGCCAAGGGGGCCGACAAGACCACCTGCCGGGCAGAGGATTTCTTCGCCGCCGTCGATGCCAAGCTGAAGGCCGCGGCCCAACCCTGACGGTTCCTCCCCCTCCGCTTCGACACCATCAGCCTTGCCGCCCCGGAGCGATCCGGGGCGGTTTTGTTTTCATGTCGCCCCCTCACCCTCCCAAACGCTGGCGCGTTCGGGCCCCTCCCTTTCCCACCTTCGTGGGCGAGGGAAGAAGTTTGGCCCCTCGCCCGATTACGGGAGAGGGAGGGGCCCATTGGCGCCAGCCAATGGGAGGGTGAGGGGCGACAGTTTCAGAAAGCAAAAGGCCCGCTCCAGTCGGAACGGGCCTTTGGGTGGCTGAGAGGGATCGCGATTACAGCGTAACCACCTGTCCGCTTCTCACTGACTGCGCCGCCGCTTCCGCCAGTTCCAGCGCGCCGACCCCATCCGCATAGGTGATGGCGGGAGCGGCCTTGCCCGACAGGATGTCGGCGAAATGGTCCATTTCCAGGCGGTAGGCGGCGGCGTAACGGTCCAGGAAGAAGTTCTGCAAACGGTCGGCGGCGGCCCCTTCAGCGCCCCAGACAGACACGGTGCTTTCCAGCACATTGTCGGCCTTGACCATGCCCTTGGACCCAAACGCCTCGATCCGCTGGTCATAGCCGTAGCCGCTGCGCCGGCTGTTGGAGATGACGCAGAGCTTGCCGCTGCTCGTACGCAGCAGGATCTTGGCCGTGTCGACGTCCCCGGCCTCCCCGATGGCGGGATCGACCAGGCAGCTGGCGGCGGCATAGACCTGGGTCACCGGCTCGGAAAGCAGCCAGCGGGCCATGTCGAAATCATGGATACTCATATCCTTGAAGATGCCGCCCGACACCTTGATATAGGAAACGGGCGGCGGGGCCGGGTCGTGGCTGGTGATCTGCACCGTTTCCAGCGCTCCCACGGCCCCGCTGTCCAGCCGCGTCTTCAGCGCCTGGAAATGCGGGTCGAAGCGACGGTTGAAGCCCAGGAACAGCCGGGCACCGCCCAGGCTGGCGGCGGCGGAGCGGGCGCGTTCAAGGTCCTGATCGATCGGCTTTTCGCAGAATACGGCCTTGCCGGCGGCGACCGCGCGGCAGGAATATTCCAGATGCGTGTCGGTGGAACTGGCGATGATCACGCCGGCCACCGACGGGTCGGCCAACGCCGTCTCCAGGTCGGCCACCTGCGCAGCCGTTTCGCTGGCCAGGGCGGCGGCGGCAGCTGCCACCGGGTCCACGATATATTTCAGGCGCAGACCCGGATGACGGGCGGCGTTGGAGGCATGGATGCGGCCGATGCGGCCCGCGCCCAGAATAGCAATGTCGTGCATGGTTTTGGGTCCCTTATCACATTCTCACAGGCTGGCCGGTCTGTACCGACAGGGCCGCCGCTTCGGCCAGGGCCAGCGCATCGATGCTGGCCTGGTATCCGGTCTCCGGTTTGGCCGTGCCGGCCAGAACCTGGGCGAAATGGTCAAGTTCGGCGGCATAGGCACCGGCATAGCGGTCCATGAAGGCATAGGGGAAGGCATCGGCCTGGGTTCCCGCCTCACCCCAGACGCTGACGGTGCTGCGCACCTCATTCTCCATGCGCGCCATGCCCTTGGACCCGAACGCCTCGATCCGTTGATCATAGCCATAACCGGTGCGGCGGCTGTTCGACAGGGTGCAGAGGCGGCCTGATCCGGTGCGCAGGACCAGCTTCGCCGTATCGACATCGCCCAGCCGTCCGATCTCCGGATCGACAAGGCAGGAGGCCCAGGCGAAAATCTCCACCACCCGTTCCCCCAGCATCCAGGGGGCGAGGTCCAGATCATGGATGGTGAAATCCTTGAACAGGCCGCCGCTGCCGGGGATGAAACCGGGCGGCGGGCTTTCCGGGTCATGGTTCACCACATGCAGGGTTTCCAGATTGCCGATGGCGCCACTGTCGATGCGGGCCTTCAGGGCGCGGACATGACGGTCGAACCGGCGGTTGAAGGCCACGAACAGCGACGGCGCATCCGGGCCGAAATGGCTCTCGGATGCCCGCAGGCGGGCCAGGTCCAGGTCCAGCGGCTTTTCACAGAACACGGCCTTGCCGGCTGACAGGCAGGCAAGGACATGGTCCAGGTGGCAATCCGTGGCGCTGGCCACGATCACGCCCTTCACATCCGCGTCCGACAGGACATCATCCAGCCCGGCCACGCGCGCGCCCGTCCGGCGGGCCAGACGGTCGGCGGCATCGGCGCGCGGGTCCACGATATAGGCAAGGTCGAGGGCGGGATGGGCGGCGGCATTGCCGGCATGGACCCCGCCCATCCGGCCCGCCCCCAATTGTGCGATCTTGAACATGCAACCTCCCATGGACGGTCGGATGCCGTCCTTGTCTGGAACAGGCCTATCATGGAACGAAAATTCTTTCCATTTAAAAAATAGAATTCATCTGCCGTTCAGCTTCAATGGTCGATATTCTGCATCGGAACGGATATTCTATCTGAAAGCGTGTTGGAACCGAGGGGCAAGATGGAAGAGGAAATGTCGGATTTGGCGGCACCGCCCGCCACGGCGGAGGAATTGCGGGCCCTGATCCTGGAACGCTATGACGGATTGTCGAAGCGGTTGAAGCAGATCGCGCGCTTCGTGCTGGACCAGCCGAATGAGACGGCGCTGGAAACCCTGGCCGTGATTGCCGAGCGGACCAATGTGCAGCCATCGGCTATCATCCGCTTTGCCAAGACCTTCGGGTTTTCCGGGGCCAGCCAGATGCAGCGGTTGTTCCGTGATGGGCTGGTGTCGGGCAATGCCGCCTTGAACTATGGCGAACGGGTGCGCAGCTTTGCGCAGAGTGCGGCGACCAATCCCGCCCGCAACCCGGCGGAACTTCTGTCGGAATTCGTGGGCGGCAATGTCCTGGCGCTGCAAACATTGGAACAGCCGGCGACGGTGGATCAGGTGGACGGGGCCATCCGCCTGATTCAGGGCGCGGACACGCTTTACGTTGCCGGTTTCCGCCGGTCGTTCCCGGTGGCGTCATACCTCGCCTATCTGCTGCAACAGGTGGGGCGGCGCACCATCCTGGTCGATGGGGTGGCGGGGCTGGCGCGACAGCAGATGTCGGCCATCCGCAAGGACGACCTGCTGATCGGCATTTCCTATCAGCCCTATGCCGGCGAAACGCTGGAACTGGTGGAACGCGCGGTGGAGCAGGGGGCCGATATCCTGGCCATTTCCGACAGTCTGGTCAGCCCCATCGCCAAGCCCGCCACCTGTGTGTTGCAGGTGCGCGAGGCAGAGGTGCGGGGGTTCCGCTCGCTGGCGGCCAGCATCTGTCTGGCACAGGCGCTGGCAATCGGGCTGGCCTTCGCGGCAGAGGATAAGCCCGTGGAACCGGCACCTAAGCGCAAGGGGCGGAAGGCTTGACGGTGGAGTTTTCATTCTATTTTTAAATGGAATGAAATTTCCATTGCATTCCATGATGAAACGCCATAGCTATGGAGACGGAATTGACGGCCCGGTGAACGGGCCCCCGCGACACGCATGGGGAGTGTTGAATGCCCTCTCAGGATCAACAGACCCTGGACCTTCTGGCCATTGGCCGGTCCAGCGTCGACCTTTACGGCCAGCAGGTCGGTGGGCGATTGGAGGATATGGCCTCCTTCGCCAAATATGTCGGCGGCAGCCCGACCAATACCGCCGTTGGCGGTGCCCGCCTGGGTCTGCGCACGGGTCTGCTGACCCGCGTCGGCGCCGACCATATGGGGCGCTTTATCGCTGAACAGTTGGCGCGGGAAGGGGTGAACACCAGGGGCGTGATCACCGATCCGGCCCGCCTGACCGCCCTTGTCATCCTGGGCATCCGCGACCGTGAGAATTTCCCGCTGATTTTCTATCGGGAGAACTGCGCCGATATGGCGCTGGTGCCCGAGGATGTGGATCTGGAACTGGTGGCCCGTGCGCGGTCGGTGCTGATCAACGGTACCCATCTGTCGCAGCCCGGCGTGCGGGCCGCCAGCCTGAAGGCCGCCCGTGCTGTGCGGGCGGCTGGTGGGCGTGTCGTGTTCGATATCGATTACCGCCCCGTGCTCTGGGGTCTGACGGGCCGCGACGCCGGCGAAAACCGGTTCGTCGCAGCCCAGGCCGTGACCGACAGTTTGCAGGAGGTGCTGCCGCTCTGCGATCTGATCATCGGGACGGAGGAGGAGGTGCATATCCTGGGCGGCAGCACCGACACTATCGCCTGCCTGCGCGCCATCCGGGAAAAGACCCACGCTCTGCTGGTCGCCAAGCGCGGCCCCATGGGCTGTGTGGCCTTTCCCGGCGCCATCCCCGACAGCCTGGATGATGGCGTCGGTGCGCGCGGCTTCCCGGTGGAGGTCTATAATGTGCTTGGCGCGGGCGATGCCTTCATGGCGGGTTTCCTGCGCGGCTGGTTGCGTGATCTGCCCCTGGAACAATGCTGCGAGCTGGGCAATGCCTGCGGGGCCATCGTGGTGTCGCGCCATGGCTGCGCGCCGGCCATGCCCACCTGGACGGAGCTGCAGCATTTCCTGGCCGATGAAGAACGTCCGTTCCGCCTGCGGGAGGATAAGGACCTTGAGCATGTGCATTGGGCGACGACGCGCCAGGGCACCTATCCGGAACTGACCGTCCTGGCCGTGGATCACCGCAGCCAGTTTGAAGATCTGGCGGCGGAGCTGGGGGTGGATATCGGTCTGGTCCCGGCCTTCAAGGATCTGGCCCTGTCGGCGCTGGACCGGGTGGCGGGGGGTGATCCGCGCTTTGGTGTGCTGCTGGATGGGCGGTTCGGGTTCGATGCGCTGGCGCGGGCGGGTGACTTCCCCTACTGGATCGGCCGTCCCATTGAGGAGCCGAAATCACGACCGCTGGCCTTTGAAAGCAGTGCGGACGTGGCGACGGAAATTGCCGAATGGCCGCTGAACCATGTCGTCAAATGCCTGGTCTTCTACCACCCCGATGATCCCGCCGACCTGCGCGAACGCCAGGAACGGCAGGTGCTGCGCCTGTTCGATGCCTGCCGCAAGACACGGCACGAACTGCTGCTGGAGGTGATCGCCCCGCCCGGCAGTACCGTGGACAGCGACACCATCGCCCGCGCGGTGCAGCGTTTCTATGATTTGGGTGTTCGGCCCGACTGGTGGAAACTGGAACCGGTGGAGGATGCGGCGGCCTGGGGCAAGATCTCCCAGGTGGTTGAACGGAATGATCCGCTATGCCGGGGTATCGTCCTGCTGGGCCTGTCGGCACCGGAGGAGGAGCTGGTGGCGTCCTTCCAGGTGGCGGCCTCCTTCCCACAGGTGAAGGGTTTTGCCGTGGGCCGTACCATTTTCCACGATGTGGCGCGCCAATGGCTGACGCGCAGCATTGATGATGAACAGGCGGTAACGGCACTGGCCGGAAAGCTGACGCGGCTGGTCACGGCCTGGCGGAATGCGCGTGAACAGGGGATGGCCACATGAAAACGATCCGACTGACCGCCGCCCAGGCCACGGTGCGCTGGCTGGCGGCGCAGAGGGTGGAAGGCGAAGGGGGACCCATCCCCTTCTTCGCCGGGGTCTGGGCCATCTTCGGCCATGGCAATGTCGCCGGCCTGGGGGAGGCGCTGCACGGCATCGGCGACGCCCTGCCCACCTACCGCGCGCATAATGAACAGGGCATGGCCCATGCCGCCATCGCCTTTGCCAAGGCCAGCAACCGCCGCCGGGCCATGGTCTGCACCAGTTCCATCGGTCCCGGCGCCACCAATATGGTGACGGCGGCAGCACTCGCCCATGTCAACCGCCTGCCGGTGCTGTTCCTGCCCGGTGACGTCTTCGCCAGCCGCAGGCCCGACCCGGTGTTGCAGCAGGTGGAGGATTTCGGCGACGGTACTGTGTCGGCCAATGACTGTTTCCGGCCCGTCAGCCGCTATTTCGACCGGATCGTCCGGGCGGAACAGCTGCTGGACGCGCTGCCCCGCGCCATGGCGGTGCTGACCGATCCGGCGGATTGCGGGCCGGTGACGCTGGCCTTCTGTCAGGATACGCAGGCCGAAGCCTATGACTGGCCCGAACGCTTCTTTGAGGAACGCGTCTGGCATTTCCGGCGGGTGGAGCCGGACCCGCGCGAACTGTCGCTGCTGCGCGACCGGTTGGCCAAGGCCGAACGGCCCCTGATCATCGCCGGTGGCGGGGTGCATTATGCCGGGGCGGCGGCAATTCTGGCCGAATTCGCCCGTGCGACCGGCGTACCGGTGGCAGAGACACAGGCCGGCAAGGGCGCCTTGCCCTGGAACCATCCGGCCAACCTGGGCGCCATCGGCGTGACGGGCAGTGAGGCTGCCAACAAGGCGGCGGATGCGGCCGACCTGATCATCGGCATCGGCACCCGTCTGGCCGATTTCACAACGGGGTCGCGCCGCCTGATCCATAATCAGGGCCGTGATCTGGTGCAGGTGAATGTCGCGGCCTTCGACGCCCATAAGCATGGCGCCCTGCCGGTGGTGGGTGATGCGGGCCGGGTTCTGGAGCTGCTGACGGCGGGTCTGTCGGGCTGGACCGCACCCGTTGGCTGGGTGGCATCCCTGACCGATGCCCGCGCGGCCTGGGATGCTCAGGTGGACCGCGTGACCGCCCCGCCCGCCGGCCCCGGCCTGCCTACCGATGCACAGGTGATCGGCGCGGTGCAGCGGTCCGCCGCCGATGACGCCATCATGGTCTGTGCCGCCGGTGGCCTGCCGGGTGACCTGCACAAGCTGTGGCGGGTGCATCGGCCCGGCGGCTACCATATGGAATATGGTTATTCCTGCATGGGGTATGAAATCGCCGGTGGTGTCGGCGTGGCCATGGCGCAGCCGCAGCGGCCCGTGCATGTCATGGTGGGCGACGGTTCCTACCTGATGATGAATTCCGAACTGGCCGTGTCGGTCATGCTGGGAACCAAGCTGATCGTCACCCTGCTGGATAATCGCGGTTTCGGCTGTATCAACCGGTTGCAGGCGGCCACGGGTGGGGCGCCCTTCAACAACCTGCTGGCCGATGCCCGCCACCATGCAATGCCCCGCATCGATTTCGCCGCCCATGCCGCCAGCCTGGGCGCCATCGCGGAAAAGGTGGCGGATATCGCGGAACTGGAAGCGGCCCTGGCCCGCGCGCGAAAGGCCGACCGCAGCACGGTGATCGTGATCGACACGGACCCGCGCCCGTCTGATGCCGGCGGTGGTGCCTGGTGGGATGTGGCCGTGCCGGAGACATCATCGCGTGAGCAGGTGCGCCAGGCGCGCGCCGCCTATCAAACCAAGATCAATGAAGGTCTGTGATCATGAGCATCCGTTTCGGCGTCAGCCCCATTGCCTGGATCAATGACGACATGCCCGAACTGGGCGGCGATACCCCGCTCTCCACGGTCCTGTCGGATACACGGGAGATCGGGTTCACCGGGATCGAACTGGGCGGGCGTTTCCCGCGCGACCCGGCGGCCCTGCGCGACCTGTTGGGCAGCTACGATCTTGATCTGGTCGGCGGCTGGTACAGCGGCAATCTGCTGACCCAGGATGCCGACGCCGAGATCGCGGCGCTTCAGCCGCATCTGGCGCTGCTGAAGGCGCTGGGCACCGATGTCTTCGTCTTTGCCGAAACCAGCAACGCCATCCATTGCCGCAAGGAAATCCCCCTGAACGACACCCCGTCCCTGACGGAGGCGGAGTGGGAGCAGTTCGGCGCGCGGCTGACCGCCGTATCGGATTATCTGAAGGGCCAGGGCATGCGCATGGCCTATCACCACCATCTGGGCACGGTGGTGGAACGGCCAGCCGACCTGGATGCTTTCCTGCGCCATACGGGGCCCAGCGTCGGACTGACCGTCGATACGGGGCATGCCGTGCTGGGTGGCGTCGATCCGCTGGCCCTGCTGCGCGACCATCCCGAACGCGTGGCCCATGTCCATTGCAAGGATGTGCGCAACGATGTCTTCGCCCGCGTGCGCGAAATGGGGATGAGCTTCCTGGACGGTGTGCTGGCCGGCATGTTCACGGTCCCCGGCGATGGCAGCATCGATTTCGCCGCAATCATGCGCACCCTGGCTGATATCGGCTATAGCGGCTGGGTGATTGTAGAGGCCGAACAGGACCCCGCCATCGCCCCGCCGGCCCAGTATGGCCGCATCGGTATCCGCACCTTGACCGAAACCGCGACGGCGGCGGGTCTGACCATTGTGGGGAGGGGAGTATGAGCCGGCTGCGTGTCCGCCCCACGGCCCCCGATGTTGATGGCCGCACCCTGTCGGTGACGCCGGAAAGTGCGGGCTGGGGCCATGTCGGCTTTGCCCTGCACCGGTTGGCACCGGGGCAAAGCGTGTCAGGGCTGGACCCTGACCGGGAAATCTGTCTGGTGCTGGTGGCCGGTACGGCGCGCATTGTCGCGGGGGCGGTCGATCTGGGCCTGACCGGCGGGCGCGAAAGCCCGTTTGTCGATGCCGCCCCCGGTGCCGCCTATATCCCCGCCGGGGTTCCCTACACTGTCACGGCGGAGGGTCCGGTCGAACTGGCCGTCTGTTCGGCACCCGGCAGGCCCGGTGGCGACGCCCGCCTGATCGCGTCCGCTCAAATGGGGCGGGAGGTGCGGGGACAGGGCACCAATACCCGCCATGTGCGCAACATCCTGCCTGAGGGGGAGCCCGCCGACAGCCTGCTGGTGGTGGAGGTGGTCACACCCGGCGGCCACTGGTCCAGCTACCCGCCGCACAAGCATGATACAGCGCGCGAGCAGGAAACCCTGCTGGAGGAAACCTATTACCACCGCCTGAACCCGCCCCAGGGCTTCGCGTTCCAGCGTGTCTATACGGACGACCGGTCGCTGGATGAGACGGTGTGCGTGGAGGATGGCGATGTAGTGATGGTGCCGCGCGGGTATCATCCCGTCGGCGCCCCCCATGGCTATGATCTTTATTACCTGAATGTGATGGCGGGACCGGAGCGCAAGTGGCGTTTCCATAATGACCCCGCCCATGAATGGATCATCACGGGACCGCGCTGAACCGCCGTTTCCCGTCAAATCAGGAACCTGAACGATGCGCGAGATTTCGCATTTCATCGATGGGCAGCGCGTGCCCGGACGGTCGGGCCGTTACGCCGATGTGTTCGACCCCAATTCCGGGCAGGTGCAGGCCCGTGTGGCGCTGGCCAGCGGCGGTGAACTGGACGCAGCTATCGCCTCTGCTGCCCGCGCGCAGCCGGCCTGGGCCGCCATGAACCCGCAGCGCCGGGCGCGCGTCATGTTCAATTTCAAGCATCTGCTTGAAAAGCATATGGATGAGCTGGCCCATCTGCTGTCGTCCGAACATGGCAAGGTCATTGCCGATGCCAAGGGCGATATCCAGCGCGGGCTGGAGGTGATTGAATTCGTCTGCGGCATCCCGCACCTGCTGAAGGGGGATTACACCCAGGGTGCGGGGCCGGGCATCGATGTCTATTCCATGCGTCAGCCGCTGGGCGTCGTGGCCGGTATCACGCCGTTCAACTTTCCGGCCATGATCCCGCTCTGGATGCTGGGGCCGGCGGTGGCGGCGGGCAATGCCTTCATCCTGAAGCCGTCGGAACGCGACCCGTCGGTACCGGTCCGGCTGGCCGAACTGCTGATGGAGGCGGGGCTGCCGCCCGGCATCGTCAATGTGGTGCAGGGCGATAAGGAGGCGGTGGAAGGCATTCTGGATCACCCGACCATCCGCGCCGTCAGTTTTGTCGGGTCCAGCGATATCGCCCATTCCGTCTATAATCGTGGCTCGGCTGCCGGCAAGCGCATGCAGTGCATGGGCGGGGCCAAGAACCATGGCATCGTCCTGCCCGACGCGGACCTGGATCAGGCCGTGGCCGACATTATCGGTGCCGCCTATGGCTCCGCCGGGGAACGCTGCATGGCCTTGCCGGTGGTCGTGCCGGTCGGCGAACGTACGGCCCTGGCTCTGCGCGAAAAGCTGGTGGCGGCCATCGACGGTCTGCGCGTCGGTGTTTCCACCGATGAACAGGCCCATTACGGCCCCGTCGTTACCGCCCAGCACAAGGCCCGCATCGAACGCTACATCGCGATGGGGGTGGAGGAAGGGGCCGAACTGGTGGTCGACGGGCGGGGATTGAGCCTGCAGGGCCATGAGGAAGGCTATTTCCTTGGCCCGACCTTGTTCGACCATGTGAAGGCCGACATGCAGGCCTATCGCGATGAAATCTTCGGCCCCGTGCTGCAGATTGTGCGGGCCGACAGCTTTGCCGAGGCCATCAGCCTGCCGACCCGGCACGCATACGGGAACGGTGTTGCCATCTTCACCGCCAATGGCGATGCGGCCCGCGAATTTGCCGACAATGTGGAGATCGGCATGGTCGGCATCAATGTGCCGATCCCGGTTCCTGTCGCCTATCACAGCTTCGGCGGCTGGAAACGGTCGGGCTTTGGTGACCTGAACCAGTATGGCATTGACGGCATCCGCTTCTTCACCCGCACCAAGACCGTGACCCAGCGCTGGCCCCGCCGCCAGGGCGCGGTTGTGGACCAGAGCTTTGTGATCCCGACGATGCGGTAAGTCCGCGTCGTCGGCATAACCCCCATGGCAGGGGGGCTTTCCCTTACAAAAATCCTCAAGGAATGGGAGACCAAGACCATGCGTGCCCTGATCCCGATTGCAGCGCTGCTGCTGCTGTCCGCCTGCGGGCAGGACAAGCCGGCTGTCCCGATGGCGACGGCCAGTCTTCCCCTGGTCAAGCCGGTGGCGGAAACCGCCCCCGGTCTGCCGGACAGCGTGCAGACCGGTGATGCCGATGATCCATCCTTCTGGCTGCATCCCACGGATCCGGCAAAAAGCCTGGTGATCGCGGCGGTGAAGGGATCGGGCCTGCGCGTCTATGATCTTCAGGGCAAGCTGGTGCAGCGGATCGATGCCCAGCCCGACGGCCGATACAACAATGTCGATGTGGCCTATGGGCTGAAGCGCCCCGACGGGTCCACCGTCGACATTGCGGTGGCCAGTGACCGTGGTCGCGACCGTCTGGTGGTATGGGCCATTGATCCGGCCAACCCGGATGCCCCGCTGACTGATGTCAGCGACCCTAGCCAGGGTCCGGTCTTCCCCACCCGCCTGTCACAGGATGGCAAAAGCGAGATCGACAATCCCGTTTCCGATCAGGTCAGCGCCTATGGCCTGACCCTGTGGCAGGACAAGGCAACGGGGGAGGTGCGGGCCGTGGTGGCGCAGCGCAAGGCGGCGCGACTGGCCGAACAGCGCTTGGTGGTGAAGCCCGACGGGACCGTCGGTCATGAGCGTGTCCGCCACTGGGATTTCCCCACCAGCCACAAGGGTCAGGATTTGTGGGCGGAGCATGACACTGATCCCGAACAGGATTGGTCACCGCAGTTCGAGGGGCTGGTGGTCGACGCCGAAGCCGGCATTCTGTTCGCAGGGCAGGAGGATGTGGGCCTGTGGCGCGTCAACCTGACCACCGGCAAGGCCGACGACAAACCCTTCTATGAAACGCGCGGATCGGTGAAAAGCCCCTTCAACAATCCTGACAGCAAGGTTGCCCGCGATGTCGAAGGCCTGGCGCTCTATCGTGGGGCCGACGGTACCGGCTATCTGATCGCCTCCAGCCAGGGTGATGCCCATGGTGATGGTGGGCATTCAGACAATGGTGGTCTGGATGACAGCTTCGCCATCTTCGAACGCGGCGGGCAGAACCGGTATCTGGGCAGTTTCAGGCTGACGGCCAATGGCGCCATCGATGCCGGTCAGGAATGTGACGGGGCCGAACTGGTCTCCATCCCCTTGCCCGGCTATCCCAACGGCCTGCTGATGGTACAGGACGGGTACAATGATGATCTGAACGGTATGAGCGGGGACCCGAAGGCCACCAATTTCAAATATGTCTCCTGGGCCGATGTCATGGCCGCCCTGCCGGGTACCTTGACGGTACCGGCAGGGGGCTGGTCACCGCGATAGGATTGACGGGTTCCGCCGTCAACCGCGCCGGGCCGCATCGATGATGGCGATGTCGATCTTCGACATCGCCATCATGGCTTCGAACGCCCGTTTCGCCTCGTCACCGCCGGCGGCCAGTGCCGCTGTCAGGGTGCGCGGGGTGATCTGCCAGGAGATGCCCCACTTGTCCTTGCACCAGCCACAGGCACTTTCCTGGCCGCCATTGCCCACGATGGCGTTCCAGTACCGGTCGGTTTCCTCCTGATCGTCGGTGGCGATCTGGAACGAAAACGCCTCGCAATGTTTGAAGGCCGGCCCACCATTCAGGCCCAGACAGGGGATGCCAGCCACCGTGAACTCCACGGTCAGCACATCCCCAGCCTTGCCGGAAGGATAATCGCTGGGCGCGCGGTGTATGGCCGTTACGGCACTGTCGGGGAACAGTGAGGCGTAGAAATGTGCCGCTTCCTCCGCGTCCCTGTCGTACCAGATGCAGATGGTGTTCTTGGCCGCCGTCATGGTCCGTCCCCTTGCGTCTGAAAGGCGGACGTCTGCGCCGCCATGGGCAAAGGATATCATGAACGCCGCTGCCGTCCGAGCGGCGGGATACCAATCCGTCCCGCACTGGGACCAGAAAACACGAAAGCCGCCGTCATGTCTGACGGCGGCTTTTCGCGTAAGCCCTTGAAAGGGCTTCGAGAGAATGGTCGGAGCGACAGGATTCGAACCTGCGACCCCTAGACCCCCAGTCTAGTGCGCTACCAGGCTGCGCCACGCTCCGACCTCTCGAGGAACGCCGGTCGGTTTGGGCCGTCCGTCGTTCGGGCGCGGACTATAGCCACCACATTTGGGGGATGCAACGGTTGTGTCAGGAAAAATGCGTTTTCCGGTCTGCCTTGCCCAAAGCGCGGGTCTGCGCGCCCGCCGCCGCGCGCGGCGGCGGGCCGGTTTCTGGGCTAACATCCGTGCCTGAACATCAAGAAAATCAAAGGGATGCACGCGGAAATCCGCCATGTTTATGTGACCACGCCCGACCCGTACATCGCCTGCATCATCGCCTTCGATGTGGTGGTTGAGGGTCTGGCCGCCTGTGGGGAAAATCCTTCCAGACATGGAATCAGTGTATCGCGGGCGGATGAAACTGCCCTGAATCCGAATTGCCATGCGACGGGGTTCAAGACGTTGGTAGCGCGGCTAGTCCTGGCGACAGGTGGCAATGATTGACCATCCGCCTGCGCGCCTTCAGACCGGGTGTGCGGTTCTGACCGCTTGACGGGACATGGGCGCCCGCCCTATACCGCCCCCGTCAATTGGGGAGTAGTCCGCCGCCGGTGCAATTGCCTGGTGGTGTCCGTGTCAACAGACTTGGGGTTCGCCCCATGGCGCGGACGACTGGCCAGCAGGCCCGTTCGACGAGACCGATGGCGCAATTGCCCTTCCCGGGACCGGGGGTGGATTGCGTTCATCGTTGCTCAGTCGTCCCCGGAGTCATTGTCTTGATCGCCACCACGACCTTCGCCCTGGCCCTCAGTCTGGCTATGGATGCGTTCGCCGCCGCTTTGGGCAAGGGCGCTGCCCTGCGTCGTCCCAATATGGGCCAAGCCTTGACCGTCGGTGCCGTCTTCGGCGCGTTTCAGATGGTCATGCCGTTGATCGGCTTTGCGCTGGGCATGGCCTTTGCCGATATCGTCGCCGCCGTGGATCACTGGATTGCCTTTGCCCTGCTGTCCGTGGTCGGCGGACGCATGGTGTGGGAGGCCTGGAAGGGCGAGGATGATGAAGAGAACGGGGCCGGTGGCATGACGCTCACCCTCTCCGCCCTGTTCATGGCCGGGTTTGCGACCTCTGTCGATGCCCTGGCCATCGGTGTGCCCCTGGCCTTCTTCGATGAGCCGATCCTGGCGTCGGCACTGGTCATCGGGCTGGTGACGTTCGGCCTGTCGACGGTGGGCGTGATGCTGGGCCGGGCCGTTGGCCCGCTGCTGGGGCGCTGGGCGGTCGGGATCGGCGGAGCCGGCCTGATGCTGCTGGGCACCAAGATCCTGGTGCAGCATCTGGGGGCGTAAGCCCCCCCCTCAATCCATCAGTTCGGCACGGATGGCGAGCATCCGATCAATATTGTCGATGAACAGACGGGCCAGCGTAGGGTCCAGGTGGCTGCCGGCAATCTGGTCCAGATGGGCCAGCACGTCTTCCATCTTCCAGGGCTGCTTATAGGGTCGCGCCGACAGCAGGGCGTCGAACACGTCACAGATGGCAACGATCCGCCCGCTGAGGGGAATGTCTTCCCCGGCCAAGCCCAGAGGATAGCCGCTTCCGTCCCATTTTTCATGGTGTGTGCCGGCAATCTCCGACGCCAAATCCAGCAATGCCAGCCCACTGCCAGCCAGCAATTGCTCACCGATGCGGGCATGGGTCTTCATGATGACCCATTCATCCTCATCCAGCCGGCCGGGTTTCAGCAGGACACGATCGGGAATGCCGATCTTGCCGATATCGTGCAGCGGTGCCGCCGCTGCGATCTTGGCGCACAGGGCGGGCGGTAGGCCGGCCAGTTCCGCCATGACACCGGACATGCGGCCGATGCGGGTGACATGCTGGCCCGTATCCTCGTCCCGGAACTCCCCGGCGGAACACAGGCGGGTGATGATCTCGGCGCGCGTCCGCTCCAGTTCCGCCGTCCGCTCCCGCACCAGCCGTTCCAGCACCTCCGTCTGCCGACGCTGCGCCTTGTTCAGCAGATGCAGTTCCAGAAGATTGCGCGACCGTGCCTCCAGTTCCCAGAAGGCATAGGGTTTTGTGACATAGTCGCGGGCACCGGCATCCAGCGCGCGGCGGCGCGAAGCCTCGTCATTCTGCGCCGTTACCATCAGCACGGGCGGCGTTTCCGACCCCAGGATGGCCTTCAGCCGGCCAATGAAGCCCGGACCATCCAGTCCCGGCATGCGGTAATCCAGCAGCACGAGGTCCGGCACATTGCGTTCCGCGATGGCCAGCCCCTCGAACGGGTCCATGGTGGAACTGACATTCTCAAAACCCGCCATGTCCAGCATGCCCAGCAGCAGTTCCACATTCGCGGGCATGTCATCGACGACCAGGATATGAGCGAGGCGCTGTTCATCTTCCATCGTGGAAGGGGCTGCGACGGCAGCGACATTCATGCTCAGGCGGCCCTTCTTGCCAGCGCCTCGTCAACGGCCGACAGGAACTCCGGCACGTGCAATGGCTTCGTCAGATAGCGGTGGAACCCGGCGGCCACCCCCCGCTCAACCTCTCGGGGCAGGGCGTTGGCCGACAGGGCGAGGGCAGGGATGCCGGAAGTGGCCGGATCGGCACGCAGCCGGGCCAGCACTTCGAACCCATCCATACCCGGCAGGTTGATATCCAGAATGATGATGTCGGGCAGATGGGACCGCGCCAACTGCAATCCCGATCCCGGATCGGCGGCCACCAGCAGGCGGAAGCCGCCCAGGCTGTCGATCAGGTCGCGCATCAGCTGAATGTTGGCGGGATTATCCTCCACATACAGCATCGTGCGCTCCGTATCGGCGCTGTTGCTGGTCAGGGCTGCGGTCCGGGTGTTTTCCAGGGCGACGACCGGTGCGGCGGCAGGCAGGTCGAAATGGAACCGGCTGCCCTGTCCCTCCGTGCTGTCCACCAGGATGACACCCCCCATGGCCTGGACCAGGCGCTGGCAGATGGTGAGGCCGATACCCGTACCCTCAACCGTGCCATGTTCGCGTCCCAGACGGTTGAAAGGCTGGAACAGCTGATTGAGACGGTCGGCAGGGATGCCAAGACCGGTATCGGTCACGCAGACGGAGATGCGGCCATCGGTTCCGGGCACGACGGACAGGACGACCCGGCCATTGGTACGGTTATATTTGATGGCGTTGGAGGTGAGGTTGCTCAGCACCTGCACCAGCCGCGTCCGGTCGGCATAGACGGTGGCGCTCTCCGCCTTGATATCAAGGGACAGGGTGATGCCGGCACCGTCGGCCACGGGCTGCATGTTGCTGGCCACATCGCGCGCGACCGCCGCCGCATCGACAGGCTCCAGCGACATGGACAGCCGCCCGGCCTCCACCTTGGCCAGATCCAGGACCTCGTCGATCAGGCGCAGCAGATGGGTGCCGGCCTTCTCAATCTGAACGGCGGCGCGTTCCTGCTTGACGGTCAACGGTTCCCGCGCACGGTTATAAAGCAGCAGCTGCGCGAACCCCATGATGGAGTTCAGGGGCGTACGCAATTCATGGCTCATGCTGGCCAGGAATTCGGACTTGGCCTGGCTGGCGGCCTCCGCGCGGGCGCGGGCCTCCTCCAGGTCCAGGGTGCGTTCGGCCACACGCTGTTCCAGGGCGACCTTGGATTGCTCCAACTCCGCCTCGATGCGGCGGCGGACCTGCATCTCCTCTCCCAAAGCCTGGAAGGACCGGCGCAACTGTTCCGCCTCACGCGCGGCGGCGGCGGAAATGCGGCGGTCGGCGATCCCGGCGACGAGGGCCAGAACCAGCAGCCCATAGGTGGCGGCGGCGATGGCGGCGGCCAGGACGGTACGCGGGATGCCTTCGGATGCGGGCGGCAGGGTCGGGTCGATGGTGACGACAAGGGCGCCCATCCCCGTATAATGCATGCCGCAGATGGCAACGCCCATCACCAGGGCCGCCGCCACGCGCAAACTGAAACGCTGCGGCGTCAGGGCCAGCCAGAGCGCGACCGTCGCGGCCACCAGGGCGATCACGACGGACAGGGTGAAGAGGCCGGGTTCATAGGCGATGGAGCCCGGCAGCAGCAGTGCCGCCATGCCCGTATAGTGCATGACGACGACGCCCATGCCCACAATCGCGCCTGCCGGCAACAGCCGCGCCGGCCCGATGCCACCGCTGACCAGCCACAGGCCAAGCGCTACCACGGCAATGGGCACCACCAGGGACAGGATGGTCAATCCCGTATGGAAACCGACTGCGGCCTCCGTATCGAAGGCCAGCATGCCCAGGAAATGCATGGACCAGATGCCGCCACCCAGTGCCATCGACGCTGCGCCATGCCAGGCCCAGCGCCAGCTTCCGTCTGAATGGCGTAGCCGTTCGGCCATATCCAGGGCGACGAAGGAAGCAAAAGCGGCGGTCAGGTAGGACAGCGCAACCAGCCAAAGGTTGTGACCTGTGGCGGCGCCCTCGGCGTTCGTGAAGCATAAACCCAGAATCTCAACGCGCACCAATACCCCCGCCCACAAGCTGTTCATGGGAGTATCCATATTTATGCGACATCGGAAAGGTTAAAAGCACGAACGAACAATTCGCGGCGGACGCAACTTGTCGTTGGGTGGCGGCCTTTTGAAATGGATGGAGCGGGTTAAGGATGGGCCTGACCTATGCACTATCCCAATGCACTTGCCATCGCTTGCTGCGGTCCGTTCTGTTTCCGATCCAGCACGCGTATTCTGTGCCCAACGCGTGGCCAAGGGTGCCGGCGGATTTGGTGGAACGAACGCCCGATGCGGTTACGGTTGCTGTCATTGAGGGGACGGTTGGTCCTTCTGCTGGTCGTGGTCATCATGGCCGCGTCCGGGTTGATGCTTCTGGAATATCAATCGCGCCGGCATGAGGCGCAGCAGCAGGCATTGAACCGGGCACAGGACATTGCCCGCTTCGCCGCCACGCAGCAGGCGGAGCTTCTGACCAGTCTCCAGCGTCTGGTGGGGGTTGCGGCCACCCGCATCTCGCGGGAGGCACCGGCGGACTGTGCCCGTTCACTGCAGACGCTTAAGGGGACCCAGCCCTGGGTTTCCAACATCTTTGTCGCCCGGCCCGACGGGTCCATCCTGTGTTCGACCGCCCCCGATGATGAAGAGATCAACCTTTCCGACCGCGCCTATTTCAAGGAGGCGCTGACAAAGGTTCGCCCGGCAAGCAGCGGCTATCTCCGGTCCCGCTCCTCGGGCCGACCCGTGATGGTCTATGCTCAGCCGATTGTCGTGGAGGACCGGCAGGTGTCGGGTGTGGCGCTTGCGGGCATGCTCCTCGACTGGCTGGATGGTCTGGCGGCCCGCACATTGGCGGCGGCGCCCGGTGCCACGCTGACCGCGCTGGATCGCGATGGTGTGATCCTGGCCCGTTATCCCGCCATGTCGGGGATAGACGGTGTTTCGATGGCGCATGCACCCTTCGCGCAGGCGGCCGTGGCCAGCGATCAGGGCACCTGGATCGGTGAGGAACTGGACGATGTTCCGCGGCTGATGGGCTTCGTGTCACTGAACAGCGGTATCCGTATCATCGTCTCCTATCCCCGGGACGAGGTTCTGTCGTCGGCCGTGGGGCAGTTCCAGCGCAATATGGGCCTGCTATTTGCCTTGGCCGTCCTGTCGGTCATGGCTCTTTATCTGGGCCTGACCCAGGCTGTTCTGAACCCGCTGCGCGATCTGATCGGCACGGTGCAGAGGTTGGGCCGTGGAGAATTGAGCCTGCGTGCCGTTGCGGGGCCGGGAGAGATCGGGACCCTGGCCGCCGCCATCAATGATATGGCCGCCGGTCTGCAGCGGCAGACGGCGGAACTGGCCACCCGCGATGCCCAATACCGCCTGCTGTCGGAACAGGGCAGCGACGTGGTGGCGCTGCACACGCTGGATGGCACCTATATCTATGTCTCACCCACGGCCAGTTGGATGTTGGGCTATGTGCCCGAACAACTGATTGGGTCCACCCCGCAGGACCGTGTTCACCCTGACGAGTGGGCTGTGCTGGAGCGTGCCCTGTCCATCCTGATCGCGGGAATGCCCTGCGCGCCCGTGACCTATCGGCTACGTCATGGCGATGGTCATTGGATCTGGGTGGAGACGGCCTTTGCCCTGGCGGCGGACGCGCTGGCGGGACAGCGTATCGTTTCGGCCACCCGCGATGTTGGTGACCGCGTCACCCAGGAACAGGAATTGCGGGCGGCGCGCGACCGCATGGGCGAACAGGCGCAAAGTCTTCAGGCCCTGGCCTCCGACCTGGACCGGTCACGCCGTATCGCCGAAGCCGCAGCGGAAGCGGCGGAAGCCGCGCGCGGCGAAGCGGAACGCGCCAATCAGGCCAAGTCGGAATTCCTGGCCAATATGAGCCATGAGGTCCGTACGCCGATGAACGGCATCGTGGGCATGACAGCGCTTCTGCTGGACACGGCCCTGACGCCGGAGCAGCGGGGCTTTGCCGAAACGATCCGGGAAAGCGCGGATGCTCTTCTCTATGTCATCAATGACATCCTGGATGTTTCGAAGCTGGAAGCCGGCAAGCTGGAACTGGAGAGCATTGATTTCGCGCTGGATGAGATCGTGGATGGCGTTGTCGCGCTTCTGACGCCCCGCGCCCAGGAGAAGGGCATCGCCCTGACGGTCCATATCGATCCTGCCGCCAACAGGGCCTATCGCGGCGACCCCGCGCGTCTGCGCCAAATTCTTCTTAATCTGGCCGGCAACGCCGTGAAATTCACCAGCGAGGGGCAGGTTGCCATCCATGTCGCGGCTGCCAATGACGCGCCGGGCGGGGTGACGCCCCTGCAATTCGCCGTCAGTGACACCGGCATCGGCATGAGTGCTGAACAGGTCGGACGGCTGTTCCAGAAATTCACCCAGGCGGATAATTCCATCACCCGCCGTTTCGGTGGAACCGGCCTTGGCCTTACCATCTGCCGTCAGCTTGTGCAGCTGATGGGGGGCGACATCACGGTTGAAAGCAAAAGCGGGGAGGGTAGCCGCTTCTGCTTCACGGTTCCGCTGCCTGATGCGGCGGCGGCGCCCCCGGATTCGGCCCGCGTGGATGAATGGCTGCGTGATCGGCGTGCCCTTGTCGTTGATGATACGGACACGGACCGCCGCATCCTGTCGCGTCAGCTGGAACGGCTGGGCATGAAGGTCGCCGTGGCCAATGGCGCGCCGGCGGCCTTGGCCGATCTGGAACGGGCCCTGCGTGAAGGTACCTGTCCCAAGCTGATCCTGATCGATCAGGCCATGCCGGGCATGACGGGGGAGACGCTGGGCGCCTGGCTGCGCGGCCATCCCAGCTTTGCCGGCATCAAGCTGGTGCTTGTCACCTCTGCCGGCAAGCTGGATCCCGGCGATCCGGCGGCGGAGAATTTTGATGCCGTCATGGTCAAGCCGATACGCCCGCAGAACCTGAAGGAGGTTCTGGGTCGCTTGTTCGCGCCCGCATTAGGCCCGATGCCGGACATGGGCACCAGTCTGGATGCCGGTCGTGGCAAGGGGCGGCGTGTGCTGGTGGTGGATGACAATTCCGTCAACCGCAACGTTGCCCGCCTTATCCTCGAGCGGGATGGCTATGGGGTCGATCTGGTGGATGACGGCATGGAAGCCATCGTGGCGGCGGAGGCCAGCCGATACGATCTGATCCTGATGGATGTGCAGATGCCCGGCATGGACGGGATCGAGGCGACGCGGATGATCCGTACGCAGGAAGGCCAGACAGGCAAGCCCCGTACGCCCATCATCGCCATGACGGCCAACGCCATGGTCGGCATGCGCGAGAGCTATCTTGAGGCCGGCATGGACGATTACGTTTCCAAACCCTATGAGCCCCTGGAATTGCTGCGTACGGCGGCGCATTGGTGCGGCATGCGGGAAACCCCTGACACCGTTATTGCCCCGCCCCCTTCGGAGAACTTGATGGATTTCGTTGCATACCCCGTCATCGACAAGACGGTCATGGACGGGTTGCTGGCCTTTACCGACGGTCCGGAATTTGCCGATCTGGTCACGAAATTCGTGGCAACAGGGCGTGAACGCACGGCGCGGATGGGCACCTTGGCGCAAAATGGCGGTTGGGAGGAATTACGGCGCGAGGCGCATTCCATGATCTCCCTGGCCGGCAATCTGGGGTTGCGGCAGGTGCAGCATCTGGCGGCTGCCATCGAAACCAGCCTGCTCAACGGGGAACAGGCAACAGCCGCAAAGCTGGCCCAGAAGATATCCAACCTCGCGCCGGTCGCGTGGCAGGCGGCGGAAGAGCATGGGGACGCTTTGGTGCGGTTGCCAACAGCGCTTTGACCACTGGCTGTCATCCCGCAGGGCTGCCTTGCATCTGGTAGAGTGTGATCAGTTTAAATGGAAGCATTTAAACCGTGAATCACATGACAAACTCTAGAGCGGGATGAATTTAGGTTGAATCGCAAGGGGATACCCAAGGGCTTGGAAATATGATTCAAGGTTTCCAGCATGACTGATGGATGCTGGAAGCGATGGGACGGCCCTATTCGATGGATCTGCGGG
>NZ_JBMDKE010000057.1:0-35157 GCF_057809555.1 Niveispirillum sp. FG156
TTCTCGAAAAACTCCGATGCACCCCTGCATCTCTTCAATGAGTCAATGCACTAGCTAAAGGCTGTATGCCATATTATTGCAGATATTGGCGGTTTCCGGGGGAATCCAGGTGCCATTCTCTATCTCTCAGCCAGAACATTTCCCTGGCGGTCAAGAATTTGAACCTTGGTAATTTCAGCCTTGACTATGGGGCTGCCCAGTTCAGTGCTGGAGGCGAAGAAATAGACTTTCGTCATCAGGCCCCTGGCCTGCGAGCGCAGTTTTTCGATAAGCCGCGCCCGGGTCTCGTCAGTCACTTCGACCCGGCTGAATTCAACTGGATTCGAGTACTCCAGCTTAAATGAAGAATTGTCGTAGAAATAGGTATAATTTCCACTTGTGGACAATCTGGGTATTTGAAATGATTTCGTTGCAAAATCATAACTGTTTACCCCATCATCATCCATCATGTAATAATACATATTGGATTTTGACTTTGTTACCTCGGCATCAATGGCGGGTTTGAGCGCCTGAAGCAGGTCATTTTTCTTAAACACATCACCTTCGCCTCGATAATCGTCGGAGATACGGGCGGCAATTTTTTCATAATCCAGCGGCAGCGTATCGGCCGCCAGATAGGCAAACATTAAAGTTCGGCCGCTTTCCATTGCTTTGTAGCTGCTCAGGGAAACAGACTTGTCAGCCATCGGCACGGCTGCGGCATGTTTTTCTTCGATCGCTTCCTTCGCTTTGCTGGTCGAGGTTGCATCCGAAAGACTGACCGGCGGGTCCTCCTGCGCTTGCGGGGTCTTTTCTTCGGTTTTCGAACATCCCGGCAGGATGGTGGCTGCGCACATCAAAAGGATGGCGGCTTTCTTCATCGTTATCATTCTGGTCAGACCTTTGCGCTAGAGACGAGGAATTTGCGGATGCCTATGAAGGCCAAGTAGAGCGAGACCGCAGCGGCGATATATAAGCCCGCCCCAAGCGAGACAGCCTTGAAAGCCATATTCATCATTTCCGACATCATTCTTTCGGCCATGGCCGCGCCCTTCGCGCCACCAAATCCGCCCGCCAAGCCCCGGGCCTGGGAGACGCTGTCGCGGATGGAGATATAGGTCTGAAGGACCACGACCAGGATCAGCATCAACGGCGCGGCATAGCCAAGCGGCAGATATTTGTTTGAGTGGAAATGCGGCAGCAGCGGCGCCAGCAGGGCAGCAAACATTAACCAGCCCCAAACTCCTGCTGACAAAGCATCGATATTACCCAGGGAATCCAAGCCTGCTGAATTGTTGATGACCTTGAGGACCTGGTAGAAGCTGATGCTTTCTCGATAGGCCGATGACACCTGGATCGAGAAAGTGGGCAGGATCAGCCAACCGAGCGCCATCAGGGCGACGGCAACTAATGTGGGAATGCCAACCTTGCTGATCAGCATGCCGGCATATTTGCGCCCCTCCATGCTTGCTGTATCGAGAGCCTTTTGTGCCTGTTCCTTGGCAAGGACGGCATCGTCCACAGCTGTAACGCTTACAATCTCGCCCAGCTCGTTCAACTCCACATCGACAATGCCGCCGACCTTCGGTGGTGTGCTGGATCGCCAATGTTGTTCCAGTATAAAGGACTTCTGTGATCCATTTATAGAAACAATACCGGGACCTGCATTGGTGTCTCGGAGGATTATACTTCTTACCATCGCATCCTCTTTTCTAGTTTATTTGAGGATTTATGCCTTGAGCGCCGACCGCATTCAATTGAGGGAAATACGGGGTTTTTAGCTTTCGGCTTCTGGAGGCGGTATCCGCCGCTTAGGGCGGCGACATCGTGATGATCGACAGCACCTGTGTTCGTGTGCACCAGCAGGCGGCCACGGGAAAAAGGGGCTGGAGACGATGGCGGCATGGGACGTTCCCGTGGGGGCCTCACCACCAAGATCCACGCACTCGTCGATGCCGAAGGTCGCCCTGTCTACCTCCGCCTGACTGCCGGGCAGGTTGCCGATTGCACCGAGGCTGACGCACTGACAGAGAACCTTGGCGAGGGCGCCATTCTGCTGGCCGACAAGGGCTATGGCAGCAACGCCATCCGCGCCAAAGCTGCTGAGCGGAAGGCCTGGGCCAACATTCCACCCAAGGCCAACCGCAAGGGCTACTTTGTCTTCTCGTCCTGGGTCTATCGGCAGCGGAACCTTGTCGGAATATTCTTCAACAAAATCAAACAGTTAATTGGTACCGCCCCCCCCCGATATGACAAACGACCAATAAGCTGATCTTTGCGAAAAATTGGATAGTTATTTTAGATGTGACTGAACTATTGAGCAGAATAATTGTGGCGATCCGTCGATAATGACGCTGGCGGGCCAGGCGGCACGGGGCTGACGAGACAGCCAACGCGCGAACGATGTCGGGTCCTCCTCCGTATAGACACCGACGGAGAAGCCATGGTTGGACGCGTGGCGGAGCAACTGCGGATCGTTCATGAAGTCGGCGGCGGCCACATGCAGACCCAAACTGCCTGCTCCAACAAGGCGGCGGGCGGCGCCGGATATTCCCGCTTCCGTCAGGAGAGCCCGGTTTGCCTGGTCATCGTAGCCGCTTTGCAGCCGATCCTCGACCTTGGCCCGCATGTTGGCGGGCAGACCGGACAGAAGCCGGGAAGCCGTTCCACCGGAAGGAACCGCCTTTCCCGATGGTGGACCGACGACGATGCCGACATAGTCCGCACCGGCCTCGGCCAGGCACTGGGCCACACTGTTGAACACCGTCGACCAGATGACCGTGGCGCCGGATGACGCGGCCATGGACAAAGCGGGCCTAAGGCTGGCACACCCGCCCACAGGCTGCTTAATCTCGATGTTCAGGGCGATTCGCTCAACCCTTGCGGTGAACAGGGCATCGGCGAGAAAGGAGGGTGAACCCTCTACTTTGCCGTCGGCGCCGATGGTCGTCGCGGCGCGCCAATCCTGCGCAGTCAGGTTTCCTACCGGCACACGGCCCCGCGTCTTCACCACGCGACCGGTAACGGCATCATGATGGAGGACCCATTCGCCGTCGCTCAATTGCTGGATATCAATTTCAGCCGCCCCAACGCCTTGTGCGGCGGCTTGCCGGATGGCGGCAAGACTGTTCTCCGCATGGTCATCCCCCCCGCGGTGCGCCTGTACCGAGAGGCCACCACAAGCCACGGTTCCCATCGGCAGATCGGCGGCGGGACTGACCGTGCTGGCCAGCAAGGTGGCGACGAGTACACACCATTTACGTCTCATGACACTCTCCAGGGGTTGGTATAGCCGAACTCGACACTACCCATGATGGAGGTTCGGATTTTCTCGTTGATCGGATAGGCATATTGCTGGGCCCGAATGGTCCATTCCAGCAGGCCCGCCGTTAGGCCACCGGCAAACTGGCCAAGCCGCGCCCCCACATGGGCGGTGACATAGCGGTTCAGGTTGGCATAGGCCTGACTTTGCGTGACGGCATTCGGCGCGGTCATAGGCATATAAATAAGATAGGCGACAACGCCGATGCTGATGGTGGCACGAAACGGCCAGTTGGTCGTAAGGATGCCGGTCAGCAAGATCAACAGCTTCAGAAGATGGCCAGCACCGCCGACCAGGGAGAAGAACAGAGCGATTGGCGGCACGATCAGGCGTTGGGCAGCATCACTGCCCAGTTGTTCATTTGTGCCTCCGGGACCAAAGGTGCTGACAGGGGCACCGATCTGTTCCAAGTAGCGATTCACAGCCTGCATCACCAACGGACGGTAAACCGCCGTCTCGATCTGTGCCGCGTCGATCGTGGGCAGGAAGGTTCGGCTTTCTCCATTGAATCCAAGCGTCGCGCGGATCTTCCGCTGGACATGTCTTTGCGCGAAGAATTCCTGGAAACTGTCGATAGTAGGGTCCATGTCGAAGCGCTTCAGTTCCTTGCTCAGGCGACTATCCGCCTCTCGCAAGACCTTCAGTTCGACAGCACGATAGAAGGAGTCGCGGTCGTCCAACTGCCATGTGTCATAAAGGATCAAACCTTTCCGACCGAGTTTCTTGCGAACATCGTCATGCCAGCGCTCCGGCACCGTTTCCGGTGTCCAATTACGCTTTTTCAGGTCGCTGACATAGTTGCTCCATGCGCGCTCCTGTTCGGTTGCAATACCCTCCACCGTGTTATGGTGTTTCTTGATACCGTTCTTGTACTGTTCCCAACTGTCTCTGACCTCCTTCATGATGGGCAGCCAGACATTATTGGAAAAATGATTAAGCGTGCCGATGCAGCCCTCGGTGCCTGCGTCACACTCCACGGTGAAACGGTTGGCCGCCTGACGGCGGATCACCGTGAGACCTTTGCTTTCCAGATCGGGCAGGCCCAGCGCCAACATCGGGAACACCGCCGTAAAGGCCTTACCCGAGGGTGACTGTTCACCATCGCAGAGGAAGATATCGTCGACGCGCAGACGGCAGTCGGACAACCGCGCCGCCGCGTCGGCAAGGATGACGGCATTGCGTCGGTCCGTATCGTCAAGGCGGGCGACCATATTGTTCACCAGACGAGTCTGGGCGACGAACATCATTGCGATACTGGTCAGTACGAACAGGCTGGTGGCCAGAAGGCTGCGCAGGACGCCCCAATCCCCCACATGGCGTAAAAGAAGCAGCAGGCACAACCCCGCGATGACGCCAACAACGCTCAACCCCGGATGTAAAGGATCGCTGTTCAGATCCAGCAGCAGCCCGGCAATCATGAGGATCAGGGTGACCGCGATGAACACGCGGCCGCCGCCCGTCAGCGGCCGCCGCCGCAGCAGCAAGCCAGCGCCAACCAGCCCCAGCGCGACACCCGAAAGGACCCGCCCAAAATTCTCCAGGGAGTGGATCTCCTGGATGGTCGCTGTGCCACCCGCAGCATCCAGCAGGCGGGCGGAGAAGGACAGCTCGAACAATAGATACGCCAGCGTCAACCAGAGCAGGGGTGACACAAGCAGGGATCGCATCCGACGAGTGGCGGAGGCAATGGCATGCGTATTCATGGCCGTTGGTTCCGCTGCGACGGTTCGGTGGAAAGATTGTCGACACCCACGGGCTTTGCGTCAGGTGTCTTGATCGTGGAGGGAATCTGCATGTCGGTGAATACGGGCTTCGGCTTTGGCTGGGCCGGGCGGGTGGCGCCAGCGGCTGCTCCAGATACTGTCGGCGCGCGTTTGCCGGCGGACTGGTTGGCCTGTTCCACTTTCTGACGTTCACGTTCACGGGCCTGGGCGCGCTCGGCCTCCTGCATGGCCTGCAACTCGCTGTAGCGTTTGCCGCCAAGCAGGCCCTGGACTGCCGAGAAGGTCCAAAGCCTGGGGTCGTCAGTGCCGGTTTCGTTCAAAAAGAAGTCTCTGTGATTTTTCCGGTATTCAATTTCGACCGGACGCGTGCAATCGCCTACGTTGAAAGTACTGGCACTCAAGTCTTCGATGAATAACAGGATATTATCAACAGCACAGTTCGGCGATACGCCTGTTATCAAAATCGCCGTGGTCTTCCCCACACGTGAATGCTGAACATCAGTAATCTCAGTCAATTCGGGGATCGTGCTGCCGCGCCAACCCGTTGCTGGAGCGAGATCGAATCCTTTTTTGGAGCCCAACCCATAAACACGCCGGATCAACCCTCTGCCGTCCCCCAGATGTGTTTCAACTCTGGCGACAGGTTCGTAAACACTCAGAAGATTATCAACGATCTGTGATACGGGATTATTACCCACCACTTGCGTACTGACGCAGCCTGAAGGAATAATACCGCATACAAATGCCAATAATAAATTAGAAATTCTCATAATTTTTTTCTCCTAGTGTTTGCTCGTATTTTCTTCCAATCGATGATATTAACTCAATAAAATTATCTATAACCCATAATATTTAGTCCCTTCATTGATAGTAAGCAGATGAGTAGGTAAAGTTATTATTAGATGGCAAGATGGGTTTTATTTGAGGATCTTTCTAATCTGTATTAAACACCGCTGTAGAAATTCTGATAGGCTGATGTCGAAAATGCCAATGAATGGGATTAGTATTCAGTGACCAAATACAAACCCGTCCGATCCCATGAGGCTTCACACTCATACCAGATGATGTGTCGCAACTGTCCTCTAGCTGAGCCGACCAAGGACCACTTCTTGAAGCGCCGCCGAGGGACTTTGGCGGGGCAAGCCCCACCAAAGTCCAATCATTGAATTTGCACCATTGCCGTGAACGTTAACATCCGGATACCCGCATGCAACGTGCCGTGACTCACCGGAACAAGATAGTGCCAACCAAAAATCCGAAACGGTCCGCGACGACCTCAAATACTGTCGGGATATTTAGACGAAGAAGTATATTTAGGTGTGTAAAAGAATTTTTATTTACTCCTTTTTGAAATCATTTCCTTTACTTTATTGCGCTCAGATCGAGATCTGATCACAAAAACACCTTGCATAATAGGGCCAATGCCATAGAAAAGTAGCGGTAATAAAGGAATGCCCAGTAGTATCAAAATTAATCCAGCTATAGGATTCCCCGTATCATCACACTCATCTCCACAAGAGTAAAGATAAGCAATAAATCTGCTGACAATAACTAGCGTAACTTCCGATCCATTAGAGTGTGCCATTTTTAAATAGGTTGACATCCCAGAACTATATGATAAGTCACGAAATTTTTTTCCTCCAATTTCCATTATTGACGTTTTGGTGACACCGTCATTCCAGATACCATCACCAATAAGTGTGATTACTCCAGTTACAATCATCTTTCATTTCCTTCTGATTTGATGATTATTAATTTTCTACGGTTGATAAAACGGCGTTACCGCCGAAGGCTAAATTTTCCCGTCCTGCCATTTCACCACTCCTCCGCCAATTCTCAGCGTTCCGGTGCTGTGGCGCCCCACTGCTGATATTCATGTGTGCGCCGCTCGCAGACATCCCACGTGATCGGACGGCTTTCAATTGCGGGAAGTACCGGGTTATACAGATGGGGGCGTGTCGGGTGGGGGCATGACCGGCGGTGTAATTTTAATAAAAAGCCATCAATTTGGCAGCCTTGCAGTTGGATCATGTGCGGAGTGGGGAATTGACTGGGCGTTATCGGGACTTCTTTGCTGAGACAACCGACATACTGTCAGCGACAACCTGTATCGAACTGTTCAAGGAGCTGGATCAGCACGCAAAGGATGCGGGCTTCGCCGCTGTGAGCTATGCGGCACTGCGCCCCCCGCTTCAGGGCCAGCCCGGAGCCATCCTGTTCGACAGTTCGTCCCCGACCAACTTTATCGAGACCTACAAGCAGGAAGATTTTATTACCTGCGACCCGGTGGTAGCGCGCGCCGTGCGCAGTCCGCTCCCATTCAGCTGGATGGATTGCCCGGAATTTACCGGCTTCGATAAGCCGCGCCGCGGTCGCCGCCCGCGGGCGCTGACTGTGCTGGATCACGCCTCTGATTTTGGATATCAGGAGGGCCATGTGGTCCCCTGCAGTACGATCGTCGATGGTTTGACGGTACCGGGTTTTGTGACGTTCTTCTGGCCGGAGGGGCGGACTATCAGGCCAGTCCTGGAATCTCCCCTGTGGTTTCGCTATCTGGTGCAACTTTTCCATGAAAAGTATATTTCCCTAAGCGGGATCAGTTTTCGCACCGTGGCGACGGTACCCCTGACGGACCGGGAGAGGCAGTGCCTGGTCTGGCTCGCCATGGGCAAGAATGCATCCGATCTTGCGACCCTGATGAATATCAGTGAACGCACGGCGGAGCATTATTGCCAAAGCGTGGTCACCAAGCTGAATGCCGCCAACCGCGTACAGGCCGTGGCCAAGGCAATCCTGATGGGTGTCATTTACCTCTGATCCTGTTCAGGTGTGGTTCGGTCGCGGATTTCATAACCGCGTTGACAGGGTCAGGCCATAGGTGCGCGGGTCACCATAAGCCGTGGTCTTGCCAACCCCCACCGTGGAGCGGTCGTCATGATAGGTGGTGTAGACCTGATCGAAAATGTTCTTCGCCCATAGGCGGATTTCCCAGTCGTCACGGGAAAGAGACAGGCTGGCATTCACGACATCATACCCGGTGGTTTTGAACCGGTCCGCGTTTGTTGCGTCCATATAGGCGCCCGATGCACCCATATACTGGGCACGTGTCGTTACCGTATAACCGTTCACCGGAAAGACATAGTCAACTGTCGCTGCGTAGGTTGATGTTGGTGCGGCAACGATCCGGTTTCCCGAACAGTCGGCGCTGCCACCCCCCAGCGACAGGGGAACAGAACAGTTTGTGTACCGGTCATAGGTCGGGTTCAGCAGCCCAAGCGATGCGCTGGCCGTCAATCCGGTGGTGATCCGCGCAGTCACCTCCAGTTCCGCGCCGCGGATGGTTGCCTTGGCGGCATTATCCAGCGACGGCCCGGAGCCCAGCAGCTGCGATACCTGGATATCATCATAGTCGGTCTGGAACAGCGCGCCACTCACCCGCACCCGCTGGTCGAACCACAGCGCCTTCAGGCCGGCTTCATAGGTTACAGCCCGCTCGGGCCCGGCGGCAAGATCGGCACCCTTGGACGCCAGATCGACATTAAAAGCCGATCCTTTGAACCCACGGGCGATGCGGGCATAAGCGTGCATATCCTGGTCGATATCGTAGCGGGCGGCAATCGTGGGCGACAGGCTTCGGTCTTTGGCCTTGTTGCCATAGGACAGTGACGGAAAACCGATGGCGGCGAGGATACCGCTCTCGTCGATCTGGTCAAAATCCACATTCTTGCGCTCCCAGTCGTACCGGACGCCCAGGGAAAGCATGATGCGGTCGGTCAGCACGTAGTCGGCGTTGCCGAACATGGCGACAGTCTGTGTGTCCATCCCGCCAACGGTTTTCAGCGCCGGCAGGACGGGCAGACCGAAATCCGGTCCCAGGGCCAGAACCCTATCGGTGTCCACGCTCTGGTTCAGATAAAAAAGCCCACCGACATAAGTCAAACGGGTGCCGATCGTCCCGTCGACCCGGAGTTCCTGTGTGATAAAATCGGTCCTGTCCGACCATGCATCCTTTGACAGAAAACGGCGCGGTGACTGATCGTCATCCAGCGATGCCTGATATTCTGCCCGCCGATAGGCCGTGATTGCGACAAGAGCAGCCTTGTCCATTTCGTGACTGACGGTCAGAGACAGGCCGTGATTGTCGCGGTGAAGATAATTGTCGCCGTCAGGGTCGATGACATGGGGGCGCGATGCCATCGGGTTGTTGGGGTAACCAGCGACCTCGACAGACTGGAAATAGGCGGGGCGACCCCGGTCCCTCAAGGCATCACCAGCCAGAACGACCCTGGTTCCAGATCCGCCGTCAAAGACAAAGGCGGTCCGGGCCGACAGCAGGTCAATCTTATCCCCATCCGGTCCGCCCGACAGATGGCTGTAGGTCCCGCCCCGACCCATGTAACCGACCGATAGTTTTGCACCGATATCGGTGGTCAGTGGCCCCCTGGCGGAGGCCTGCACACGGGCCAGACCATAATTTCCAACCTCGGCCAGGATCTGTCGCTGCGGCTTGGCCTCGGGCATCAGGGTCGTGATGTTCACTGCCCCCGCGATGGTGTTCTTACCGAACATCGTCCCCTGAGGACCCCTGATAACCTCCAGCGACGAAACATCCAGGAACGGTTGGAGATAAGTGTCAGAGCGTCCCTGATAGACACCATCAATGAAGATGCCGATCCCGGACTCCACCCCGATATTGCGCTGAAGTGTGGATATTCCCCGGATGCCGATCTGCCCCTGGAGCGATTGTGCAATCCCCCCCGGTACCGACAGATTGGGCAAAAGAGGCAGGCCATCGAAAATCGTGCGTACACCCGCACCCGACAGGTCCCGTTCGGTCAGGACCGACACCGACACCGGCGCGCGCAGCAGGTTCTCGGGGATTTTGCGCGCCGTGACAATGATCTCATCCAGCATTGTCCCTTCTGCCGCCGCATCCTGAATAACCGCAGCACAAAGTAGGAAAGCCATGCCCGCGAAACTGATTTTATCGCGCATTGTCAGGTCCCAATTACGCATACCCATAGAAGTCAGGGTGCCCCCTGGGTTTGCCAGGATATTGGCGCGGCGGTGATGTCGCATATCCGGGGTCCTCTTCCAAGGCGGTTTTTAGGCTGCATGCTATGCTACCCACCAGAGAGTATGAGGTGGAAGCTTGCTGGCCGGTGGGGCGCCATCGCCTCTGGGACAGAAAACGACCAGGTTCACACCCACCATATATCGAGATAAGGGCTGGATAACGCTTTGGATGCTGAAGGTCTGTCACACGTCCGTTCACCCGCCGATTGATGTGGCAGCTAACCGGATCGCACAGATTGCAGAGGTTAAATGTGTAGAAGCAGCGGCATCACACCGCTGCTTCCAGTTTTATCACTGTGCGAGTTCAGCCGCCTTGCCGAAGATTACGGGCAGACACCCAGCCCTGTTGGCCAGCGCTATTGGTCACTTTCCACCAACCGGCATTCTGTTCGCCCACGGCCGTTACAGTCTCACCAGCAGCCAGCTTACCAATGACAGGGTCGTTGGTCGACGGACCGCCCCGCAGGTTCAGGTTCGTCACCGTCTTGTAGCTGCTGCCGGCCACCAGTGACGGCGCCGTCGCAGAAATGGGGGGAGCCGAACTGGACGGCGGCGCTGAGGTCTGGGTGGCCGGAGGGGCGGCCAATCTCGCCTGGATGGCTGGCATGGCGCGGACCTGATCCACCAGTTTGTTATGGGCATCCATGAAGGCAGCGGCCACCACCTTACCGATATCGGTGGATGCGTAAGAACCGCCGACGCCGCCGATGGGCAGCGCGCCCAGTCCGCCTGCACCAAAGGCGAAACCAACATCTTTATGCTGTGCAGATCCCTCGGCGACCGCTTCTTGCACGCCCGTGCGGACATCGGTCAGGGTCAGCATTGTCTGCGCCTGCAGGTTGGTGGTCTTGATAGCGCCAGCCACAACACCGGCAATACCGGGTAAAAAAGCCCCCAGACCGGCGCCGCTCCCGCCTGCATTGGAGTCCTGGAAGATAACATTGGGTGTAATCATGAAGTCAGCGGCCACCATCTGTCCGCCACCGATATTCGACCCGCCCTGCAGGGTGCCGCCGGCTGCCAAGGCGCGTTCCTGCTGCATGCGCTGCATGGCCTGGCCCCGGTCAACCACCCGGAAGCATCCGGACTGAGTCATCATCAAGCGCAGCAATGGCACGGGTGAGGTCAGCCCGGCCTGCGCCAAACCTGGAATATCCTCCTCCACCAAGGCAGCGGTACCCAACGGACGGTCGCACTTTGTCAGTTGGGCAGCTGCCTGTGAATTACCTGCCGCTCCGCCGGCGCCTGATACCATCGACCCACCCGAACCAAGTTTGGTACCAGATGACACGCAACCCGACAGGGCGCTGGCAGTCATCATAAGGGTCCCAAATTTTACCAATAAATCCCGCATTATCAGCATCCCTCTCAAAAGACGCCATTATCAGCGCCGTAAATTGAACAGGAGGTAATCAATCAATGCCCAGGTTATTTAGCCTGAATAATGATTTATTCCTCATTATGGTGCACTGATGCCACCCACTGTTTCGCTCAATTTGAAGCGTTCGTCCGTTTGGCTTCAATCCGTATTTTTACGGATATAATCATCCTGAAAATATACTGACGATCAGCACCACCTTTTCTGAAAGATGCCGCTTCGGATGGAGCACAATGGAAGCGGGCATTTCCATGATTGGCGGTGACCTGCATTGGGAAACGTCTGCTTTGAGGAACTGTTAACGCCCCATTGAACGACCACAACGAGGCGCAAACCAGACGCCCCTATCATCCTCCAGAAAACGGATCGGCTTCGTGTCCACTACAGGCAACATCCGCGATAAATTTGTTATCACTCAATGAGTTCGCGCGCGCCCAACATCGCGATTGAAAGCCACGGCATTGCTGCTCCGCCCAGCTCTCGTTCCCAGCTCAACCGCATCTTGTATCGATGGGGCAATGCCGCGTAGCTTTGTCTACTCAAGTTGGAGCAAGGGCCAAGCATGTCAGTCGAGATCCAAGGTCAGCTTGCAGCGCTACTCGCCGATTACGCCATCGCCCGACAAAGTACCCCCTTCCCCGGCGATTTCCGGCAACGGTTCGACAAGCTGGAACGGGCCTTCGCACAACTGCCGGCCCTGCAGTCCAGGCCCGGCTTGTTGATCCGTTCCGGCTTCGGCGTGGGACGATGGGCTAAGGTTCCCTGGTTGGTCATCCTGGACCCCAGAGAGACGACAACGCCACAGCAGGGTGTGGCCGTCGCGCTCAATTTTCGTCAGGACACGGCGGGCATAACGCTAAGCCTGAACCAAGGTGTCGCGAGGGATTTGGCGGAAAGAGGGCGCAAGGATGCACGGGCCGCGTGGCGGTCACGGGCCAACCACGCGCGGACGCTGATCGGTGATCTGGAATCGGCCGGATTCCGGCTGGACGGGGACATCAGCTTGGGCCAGGACGACGGCCATGACGCCAGCGATCTTGCCGCCCGGACTATCGCCTGGACGGCATACCCCATCGATGCGCTTCCTGACGACACAACCCTGGACCGGTTGCTGGACGCATTGCTGGTCGGATACGGACGTTGGGTCGCGGATCAGAACAGGGGGCATCCTGTGCTGGCCTTCGAAACTGGCGCCTTGCAGGAGATGCGACAGAGGTTCCTGTCGCATATGACTGGCTTTCTGACCTTCACCGACAGCAGCGGGACCTACCGTCGGCAAGAACGGGATTGCAAGACGCAATTGGCGGCGATCTTCCAGACCGAAGTACTGCCGCTGCTGACGGCACCGCCGGAAGATGCCGGCCAGGCAGAGGCGACCATCCAGGCCCTGCACCAAGTGCTGACCAGGCGTAAGGTCGGGGAGCCGCCCACTATCCAGAACCTGCTGTCCTGGCGCGCTACGGAGCATCTGGGACGGCTGCGCGGGGCCGAAGCGCTGGAGGCCGTCCATCTGTTCCGCGACCTTCTCTCTGGCACCAGCGATACACCCACGCGGGTGGAACGCTTTAACGCCGGCTATGTCACCATCCTGGGCCGCCATATGCCATCCGGCACGCAAGGGGTCAGCCGCAGCCTGCCGACCCTGCTGTTGACGCTGGCCGATCCCGCGCATGAGATTTTCGTGCGCACCACCTTGTTCAACGATGTCGCGCGGCAGTTGGGATGCCCGCGACCGTTGAGCGACGAGCACATGAACGCAGGCGACTATGAGGCTTGCCTGCGCTTGGCGTCCGGTATCCGAACATGCCTTGAGGACTGGGGCTGGCAACCGCAGGACATGATTGACGTTCAGAGTTTCCTCTGGGTGGCGGCGTCGGGTTCCTATGTAGAAGCACCGCGGGATGCCTTTGATGACGCAACCGACCCACAATCCGAGCGGCGCATTTTCAAGATCGCCCCCGGTGAGCAGGCTCGTTTCTGGCCGGAATGCCGGAGGGAGGGGATGATCTGCATCGGCTGGGACAAGGTCGGCGACCTGCGCGAATATCCCGCCGATGGACAGGCTGACCTGAAACAGGCGCTGCGCGATGCCTATCCCGACCAATACACCGGTTCAAGGGCCCGTCAGGCCACGGGGACGAAGAAGGTCAAGGAGCTTTGGCACTTCCGCAACCTGCAACCGGGCGACATTGTCATGGCCAGCCGTGGCGCCAGCGAGATCCTGGCCATGGGCGAGGTGGTGGAGCCAGGATACAGCTTTGACCCCAACCGCACGGAGTATCAGCACACCGTCGCTGTACGCTGGAACGACACGTACCGCCGGAACTTGATAGACAAGCTGCCAGCGGGCGTGCGGGCCACCTGGATGAACTGCGCCCTCTACCCCGTTGATCGCGCCCTCTACGCCGCCATTTTGGGTGAAAGACCGATACCCGACAGCTTTGTCCTGCCGACTGACATCGATGATGAGGACATGCAAGTCCCCGACAATTTGTACATCGAGCCGCCATTCGCCGACACGGTGGCTGCCATCGCGGCGAAGAAGCTGAAGCTGCCGGAACGGTTGCTGCGCCGTTATCATGTGGCGCTGAAGACGCGGGGCTTTGTCATCCTGGCCGGCGTGTCGGGCACCGGCAAGACGTGGTTGGCAGAGGCCTATGCCCAGGCGGTCGCAGCGGAATATCTGGTGGTGCCGGTCGCACCCAACTGGACCAGCCGGGAAGACCTGCTGGGTTATGTCAGCCCGACCAGTGGCGAGTATCAGCACACCGCGTTCAGCCGTTTCCTGATCCGCGCGGCCAAGGCCTATGAACAGGCAGACGACAAGACTTCTGTCCGCCCCTTCCATGTGATCCTGGATGAGATGAACCTGGCCCGTGCCGAACATTACTTCGCTGATTTCCTGTCGGTCCTGGAACTGCGCAATCGGCACGACCAGGCAACATTGACGCTGGGCGATGCCCAGGTAGGCCTGTTTCGCAATCTGGTCTTCGTCGGCACCGTGAATATGGACGAGACGACCCACGGCTTCGCCCACAAGGTCTATGACCGCGCCCAAGTCATCGAGGTGACGCTGGACCGCAACATGTTGGCCGCCCATGTGGCGGGGCAGGAATATGCGGATATCCTGCTGTCCCTGTGGGACGCGCTGGGTTCGGTCGCCCCCTTCGCCCTGCGTACCGCCGACGATATCGCCGCTTATGTGCGCTGCGCCACGGCCCTGGGTGCCACGTGGCAGGAGGCGTTTGACGAGGCGGTGCTGCAAAAGCTGCTGCCCCGCATCCGGGGCTTTGATCCCGCCTTAGCCGAGCTATTGCAGAAACTGGCAACCCTGACCCAACATGATTTCCCCTTGAGCCACGCGAAGGTGGAGCAGATGCGGAAGGGTTTGCGCGATGGTGCCGTCTCCTTCTTCTGAGCTGACATTCCTGGGGCTGGATGGTGTGGCACGCGCGGGGCGGGAATGGACGGCATTGCTGCTGCAACTGCCGTGTCGGCCTGGTGAGTGGGAGGGGCTGGGCGTCGCCGTGAACGGCGTGACGTGGCCCGTGCAGCTGCGCCGTTTCGGCAGCCAAACCCGCGTAGTCTGCGACTGGCCGCCCAGCGCCGCCGGAACCTATGAGATCACCATCACCGGACTGGCGGCGGGCACGGGGAAGCATCGTCTATTCATTCCGCCTGCCAAACTGTCGACAGCGCAGCTTTCCACCTTGCTGACGGATCTGGATGAGCGGCTGCCCCATGCGTTGGTGGCCAGCCTGCGCCGGGGCGGCGCGCTCGCCGGTCTGGTCGGCAACCAGCCGCCGAACCCGACGGGGGCGGAGGCGGAGTTGGAACGGTTGCGCGCCATTGTGGACGGAGATCGCGGGTTGGCCCGCCTGCTGTTCCGGATCGCGCAGGACCCCCATCGACAATTACGCGAGGTGCTGTGGGATGTGCCGACGGCACGGGCACGGCGCATCGGCCCCCGGCAATTACGGGAAGCGCTTTATCGTGACCGCGAGCCTGACGATGACGGTGTTCCCCTGCGCATTCAGGACCGGCGGGTGGAGACGACCTGCGACGTGCCGGAAAACAGGCTTCTGCGGCATCTGCATGACATGGTAGCCCGGCGGCTGGCCCGCCTGTCGCCGCGCCTTGCCCCGCAGGAAGATCAATGTACGGCCCTGATCCGGACCCTGGCGGATGCCCGCCGTCGGGCCCGGTTCCTGGATGGGGTCGGGCCTTTGGCGAATCCGCCGACACAGATCAGCCAAGTGATGATCCACCGGCCCGATTATGCGCATGTCCTGTTGCTGTGGCGGCAACTGATGGACGGGTTGACGGTGCAACTGGCCGACAGCGCCATGGATACGGGGCTGAAGGATGTGCCCTCCCTTTACGAGCTGTGGGGGTGCCTTTCCGTTATCCAGACCGTGATTGATGACACATTGGAACAGGGGTTCCAGGTGGTGGCCCAGGATCTTGTCCGCCCCGTGCCAGGGTGCCTGCTTGTGGCGCTGTCGCCCGGCGGGGGCAGTGCCGTGACCCTGGCCCATGCCGATGGGCGGCGCATTGATCTGACCCAACAACGCCCCTTCACCGACCGGGGCCTATGGCAGAGCGTCAGCTTCACGCAAAGGCCCGATCTGGCGCTGGAACTGTCCGCCCCCGGCACCCTGCCCCGCCTAATGATCTTCGATCCGAAATACAAGCGGGACGAAGGCAACGGGCCACAGAAGGCGGACATCGACAAGATGCACGCCTATCGTGACGCCATCATCCATGCCGATGGCGGCCGCATCGTGCGCCATGCCGCCATCCTGTATCCAGGTCCCACCCGTTTCTTTGGACCCGGCCTTTCGGCCATCGGTGCCCTCCCGGGGCAGGATGCGGACATGGCCGACAGCATCCGCCGCTTGCTGGCCGATCACCTGTTCGGGGCGTGACCTCACCCACCCTCATAGGCGCGCTGGATCAGGGGTTCGGCCTTACGCAAGTCATCGAGGCTGGATAAGGTCGCCTCCACATCGCCGGTGCCGTAATGGCCGATTGGTAAGCCTCCGGCGTAGACTCTTTCAGGCATTTGCCTTCCAGTTCCAGGGCAAGAGGTCTGCGATGGCTGTCAATCGGCGTTGAAGTTTGATCCTGTATAGGCGTCGAAAGTTGACCCAGCTTTGGTTTCTGTTTGGCGGTCGTGCAGGTAGTCCATAGGGGGGCCCCGCGCGGGGCGCGGTGAGCACTCCCGAGTGCTGACGCTACGTCGCGCGGGGAGGAACCTGCGGACCCACCTGAACGATCCGCCAGCGGTGGGGGGCGGGGATCAGGCGGGGTTCATGAACCGCCAGTTGTCATTGCCGGTTTCGACGATGTCGCAACGATGGGTGGCACGATCTATTCGCTGGACCAACGGTTGGCCGGTGCGGGCCCCATGCTGGGCGTGTCGACGCGGTTGATGGAATGATCCATCCTCGCCCTGCCGTCAGCTATTCCCGGGTCGCGGATGGCTGATAACTGGACCGACAGGCAGAACTACGCCACTGTCGCGGACAACGTTGCGATGATCGTCGATGATTTATCCGGCCGACCCCAAGGCCAAGCCGAGCGCAGCCCCAGCCATTTGACATGACTTTGGTCACCGAGGTGATCGTGTCATTAAGGAGTTGGATCGTCGTCTGCATCACGGGCGGGCACGACGCTGACCTGCTCGACGTTATCGTTGTTTGGCGTAAAAACAACCTTCGCGGGGGTGATGGGCACATCAGTCTCGATATGCAGCCGCCGTCCCGCCACGCCCTGGCCGGCACGGCCATACCGGGTCTTGGTCTTAAGGTTCGCGTGCCCCAAGGCAGCGCTGACAGCTTCGTCGGAATAGCCGGTTTTCTTCATATCTGCCCCGAGCTGATGGCGAAAAGAATAGGGGGAAACACCTTGCTTGGCGTTGGGAAACAGCGGCTGCGCCATTTCGCGGACCGTGTCTCACAGGTCATTCTTACGCCAACTCTTCGGAGTGCCGAGGCTCACATGATCGTTGGTGACGGCCAGTTCCAAGGCGAGGTGAAAGAAGGGATCCCCTTCCAAAACGCTGATATGGCGCAAGGCCCCTTTGCCACCTTTGGCACTGACGATGGTCAGCCGTACCGCATCACCCCCTTGGCGACGGACGGTAACCCCCCGCATGACCTCCTCGGGCCTGCACCCGGTGAGGGCCAGGACCACCACGGCTGGCCAATGCTTGTGGCGTTGCTTCTTCAGATTTTCAAGAAGCTTCTCCCGCCAGTTCTTCGGCAATCCCCGCAGGCTTCCCGCCTTGGAGGACCGGGGTTGGGTGCTCTTGAAGTCGGGTGGGCGGTCGCCTGCCGCCTCCAACCAGGAGAGAAGCCGTTTAAACTGGCCCAACGTTGCCCAGCCCTCATCAAGCTCGTCAGCATTGAGCTTGCTGCCCTTCGCGATGATCTCATCCACAGAGGCGAGCTTCTCAGCGCAGGTTTTCTTCAATACGTGGACAAGCGCTGCATGCCGTCCCCGCACGGTCTCCGTACGGGTCGCTCTTCCGATGAAGGAGAGTTTCGTTGTCTCCTTATGTGTGAGAGACGGCTGTTCCAGCTTCAAGGAGGTTATGAGCTCTTTAAGCCGCAGCGCGGTTGCAAGGTACGCTTTGTCCGTAGCCTCGCAGACCGGACCAGCGGGGGCATACTTTGAAAGCTCTGCTTTAAGGAAGTCACGGTATTCGATCAGCTTGTTGTAGGTGATCCAATTTGCAGTCACGATACACTCCCCATTGTCACCACCCCAAACGTGCACCTGCCGCCGGGTGTGGGTAGCGATAAAGCTGGTAGTGAAAACGCTACCGATCGCAGGTGAAAACGCTGCGAATAGTGGTGAAAACGCATGGTGAAAACAGAGGGTCATTCCGTTTTCACCCACACACCCCCGGCGGCGCACGGGCGGGCCAACATCGACGGTCGTGGCTTTCTTGGTCCAGCCGCTGCATCGGCGTGAAGATGGGAACCAATGGGGCCAGCCGCCTGTTTTGCTCGCGGGCGCCAACTCGTTGGCACCGGAAAATGTCAGGCCACCTCGACCCGTTTGGTTTGCATCCAGGATGACGTCGAGCCGTGCCACAATACGATACTGGCCTCCAGACTATCCCCGTGCCTGAACGTCGAAGACAACGCCAATAACCGAAGATTTCCGACCTAGCGAGGATCATCACCAAACCGTAGTTCACCTCAATTCCTCTATTCACCGCTTCACACATCGACATTGCCTCCAGTGCAGGGAGCAGGTGAGTAGCCGCCCCATAGTTCGCATCTGCTCCTAATTTAGGTGGCGACAAGCCCTGACTTTTTTTGCCTGAATTATTTATTGGGCAAGCGACCGCGTCGAACCCCACTTCAGAAGGCCGGCATATTCTGGATGCCGTGTTCCTGGCTGAACTGATGGTGTGGGTGCCCCTTCACCTGGGCATGGTTGGTGTCCAGGTGAAGGTTTCCGACGGGCGTCACACTGGTGGTCACCATGGAGGCGACATATTTGTTGGGGATTGACCTGGGCAAGCGGCATTTCCAGGTCTGTGGCACGGATGTTAGCAACAAGGTGTTGTTCAATCGGCCTTTGTCGCGACCGAAGCTGATGGAGTTTCTGGCAGGATAGCCCCGTCGCATCGGCGTGATGGAAGCCTGCTCGACCAGCCATCCTGGGGCCGTGTGGCCCAAGATGCCGGTCATGAGGTGCGACTGATCCCACCAATCTATGTAAAGCCGTTTGTCAAGCAGCAGAAGAATGACGCGGCGGATGCCGAGGCCATCGCGGAGGCGGCCCGTCGGCCAAACCTGCATTTCGTGGTAGTGAAGGATGCTGAGCCTCAGGCACGGGCGGTCATCCGTCTCAAACTCTTGCATTGAAAAGCTGCACGCAAGGTGCCGTGGGGTTGACACCGCCGGTTTGGTCGGGCACCAAGTTCGGTACAGGGGCCGTGCGGTAGCCCCGTGAGGCGGCATGCCCAATACCGTGACACCCCTATAACCAGGGATGGTATGGCATGCCTGCACACACCGAAATCTCCACGTCACAATTGTCACGTTTAATCGGCCTGCCCGGTGGGCCCTTGCTTATCGATGTCCGCACGGACGAGGATGTGGCGGCGGACCCCCGCATTCTGCCCGCATCCCGGCGCAAGCGTCATGATCAGGTGGCATCCTGGGCAAATGACGTCACCAACCGCAATGTGGTTGTTGTCTGCCAGGCGGGAGGCAAGCTCGCCCAAGGAACGGCTGCCTATCTGCGCCATCGCGGTATTCAGGCGGAAAGCCTGGAAGGCGGATTTGAGGCTTGGCGCGATAGCGGGGGATCATTGGTTCCCCTGAGTGCCATCCCCCTGTCACATGGTCCGGAAGGGACCCGTTGGGTCACACGATCCAGGCCGAAGGTCGATCGTACCGCATGCCCCTGGCTTATCCGGCGCTTCATCGACCCGGATGCGGTTTTCCTATTTGTCTCCGCCCAGGAAGTTGAAGGCGTCGCGCAGCATTTCGCGGCGACACCCTTCGATGTCGAGGGGGTGGAGTGGAGCCACAGGGGCGAAAAATGCACGTTCGACGTGATGGTGGAGCAGTTCGGCTTGACCGGGCCTGCCCTCTCACGTCTGGCGACCATCATCCGTGGCGCTGACACGGCAAGGCTGGATATCGCACCACAGGCCGCCGGGTTTCTGGCAATTGCCCTGGGCCTGTCCCGCATGTACCGGGATGACCTGGAGCAGGTAGAGGCCGCGATGCTGGTCTATGACGCGCTGTACCGCTGGTGCCGGGACGCCAGCGATGAAACCCACAACTGGCCTGGACCGGGACCACGGGGGACCTGATGATAAACGAACATGTGGTCGGGGCCGGCGAAGTGCCGGCCACCGAGCGGCCCGCCTACCCGACCTTTGCCGAAGCAACTTGGGCCTGGGTCCGTGTTGCGGCACTGAGCTTCGGGGGGCCGGCGGGCCAGATCGCGGTAATGCACCGCATCCTTGTTGAGGAAAAACGCTGGATCGGCGAGAACCGGTTCCTGCACGCCCTGAACTACTGCATGCTGCTGCCGGGACCTGAGGCGCAGCAACTGGCCGTCTATATCGGATGGCTTCTGCATCGAACCGCGGGCGGTCTGGTGGCCGGCACCTTGTTCGTGCTGCCGGGCTTCCTGTGCATCCTGGGTTTGAGCCTGTTCTACGCTGCCTATGGTCAGGTCGGATGGGTGTCCGCCTTGTTCTTCGGATTGAAGGCGGCGGTCCTGGCCATCGTGCTGCAAGCGGTTGTGCGCGTGGGCAAGCGGGCGTTGCGCGGGAATACCATGCTGGTCATCGCGGCAACGGCTTTCACGGCCATATTCGCGTTCGGCATCCCGTTTCCGCTTATCATCCTGTCGGCAGCCTTTGTCGGTTGGGTGGCTGGACGGCGCGGGCTGTCGGGGTTTAAAGGGGGCGGCCAGGGCGGCGGTCACGGCCCTACCGTTGCCGACAAGGATACCGTGCTGGGCGAGACGATCCCCGATCATGCGAAATCATCGGTATCCTGGTCGCTGCGGATGGCGGGCATTTTCCTGATCCTGTGGCTGGCACCCGTTGCCGCCCTGCTGCTGGTCCTTGGCCCGGACAACACTTTCAGCCGCATCGCCACCTTCTTCAGTCAGATGGCGGTCGTAACGTTCGGCGGGGCTTATGCCGTCCTGGCCTATGTCGCGCAACAGGCCGTCGATACTTTCGGCTGGCTGAGGCCGGGAGAGATGTTGGACGGTTTGGGAATGGCGGAGACCACCCCAGGACCATTGATCATGGTGGTGGAGTTCGTGGGCTTCATGGGTGCCTTCCGCAATCCCGGTTCCCTCAACCCTTATGTTGCCGGCACCCTTGCGGCCATCCTCACCACCTGGGTTACCTTCATGCCCTGCTTCCTCTGGATATTCCTGGGGGCGCCCTGGATCGAGGCCCTGCGCGGCAATCGCGCGGTGACCAGCGCCCTCGCCGCTGTAACGGCAGCCGTCGTGGGTGTGATCCTCAATCTGGCGATCTGGTTCGCGCTGCACACCGTGTTTCAGGAACTGCGGCCATTGTCCCTTGGACCCATTCAGGTCGATTGGCCCGTCTGGGGAAGTCTGGACGTGGCGGCGCTGGTCCTGTCTGCCGGCGCCATCGTCGCGGCCTTCAAGTTCAAAGTCGGCATGGCCAAGCTTCTTGGGGTTTGTGCGGCCGCCGGATTTGCCCTGCACATCGTAGAAGCCCTCGCCTGAAGGCCCTTTCTATAAAGCTCGCAGGCGAACGCCTGTTAAGTACGCATCCGGTGTGGACCACCTTGCCGTTGGTGATGGGTAGCTGAGCTTCTTTGCGTAAGCGCGATGGCCAAGGTGTGACTGGACGGTCTGGGCGAGGGGGCGGAGATGGCGGTAAAATCATCTTCGCCCATTCTGTCCCGCCAACCGGGCCGGGCACCGTCCGGTGACGTGCCTGGACCGGCATCAACCTGACCTTCCGCGACCTGACCCTTTGGACCAGAAACGGAAATATCCACATCGGCTATCTTCCATGCATACAGCCGCTTCCCTGCGGCTGCCCTCCAAACAGGCCGGAGGATGGAAGGATGCATTCCCGATTTCCATGGCTGTTCCATCGTCCGTCGTTGTTCATGAAGGCGGTCGGGCTCGTCCTGCTGGCCTGCTTGCTGCTGGTCGGTATCGACCTGTCGCACGTCTGGAGCGCCCGACAAACCCAATTGGCCGAGACCGGGGTCGAAACGGCCAACCTTGCCGGCTCGCTGGCCCAGTACAGCCACGAGGTGCTGCAGCAGGCTGACATCGTCCTGCAGGACCTGCGGGAACGCATTGAGGCCGACGGCGGGACGCCCGGGGATATGGACCGGCTTCGGGGCTGGATGGTAGAGCGCGTGGCAACGGTGCCGGTCATTCACGGGTTGTTCCTCTACGATGCCGAGGGCAATTGGGTGGTGAATTCGCTCGCTATTCCCCCCAAAGGCATGAACAACGCCGACCGTTCCTATTTCCAGTACCACCGTCTCCATGCCGACCGCGGAGTCCATGTCGGGCCGCCCGTGCGCAGCCGTTCCGACGGCAGCTGGATCATAACCGTCAGCTACCGCATCGACGGGGCCGACGGTCGGTTCGACGGCGTCGTTCTGGCCACTATTCCGGTCGAGTTCTTCCAGAAGTTCTTCGAAAGCTTCGATGTCGGGCCGCAGGGCGTCGTGACGCTGAACCACGCGGACGGCGTCATCCTGGCACGCGCACCATTTTCCGAGGGCAATGTCGGGCTGGACGTCTCCCGTGGGCCCCTGTTCAGCCAGTTTTTGCCCAAGGCCCCCATCGGCACCTACGAGCACATCTCCCCCGTGGATGGCGTTCGCCGCCTCGGCAGCTATCGACGCGTGCCGGACTATCCGCTGGTGGTCCTTGTCTCACGCTCCTGGTCCGACCTGCTGGCGGGTTGGTACCGGAACGCAGCCTTCAATATCGGTGGCAGCCTTCTCCTGACCCTGCTGATCGGTGGCCTGGCTTGGCGTCTGCTGCGACAGGCGCGCCGGCTGCACCTTGCAGAGGCCCGGTATCGGCTGCTGGCGGAGAATTCCGGCGACGCCATCACCTGCGTCGACTTGCATGGCATTCGGCGATACTCGTCCCCGGCCTTCGCCGCGATGACGGGATGGAGTGCTGAGGAGACCGTCGGCCGTCCGGTTATCGACCTCATCCACCCGGATGATCTGGCTGTGGCCGACGAGGTCAAGCGGCAGCTCGGCGCCGGGCAGCGCAGCATAGTTTGCGCCTACAGATATCGGTGCAAGGATGGTCGTTACCTTTGGGTGGAGGCGCAGTTCACACTTGCCGACGCCCTGGACGGTGTGCCGCAGTTCGTCGTGAACATCCGGGACATCTCGCGGCGCAAGCTGCTGGAGGAGCAGTTGGAGGCGGCGAACCGCGAGCTGACGGTGCTGGCGAGCACCGACGGCTTGACCGGGCTGGCCAACCGGCGCCGGCTGGACCAGACGCTGTGCCAGGAGGTGGCGCGCGGCGCGCGGCAGGGGACGTGCCTGTCGCTGATCCTTATCGATATCGACCATTTCAAGGGTTACAACGACCGCTACGGGCATCCCGCCGGTGACCGCTGTCTGGCGCTGGTCGGGCAGGTGGTGCGCGACGCCGTCCGCCGGCCAGGCGACGTCGCCGCCCGGTACGGCGGGGAGGAGATGGCGCTGGTCCTGCCCGGGACCGACGAGGTCGGGGTCGCCAAGATCGCCGAAGCCCTGCGCCTGGCCATCGAGGCGCTGGAGCTGCGCCATGAGGGTAACGCCGAATGCGGTGGCGTCGTCACCGCAAGCCTCGGCATCGCCACCATCGTGCCAGCGCGGGCGAAGGAGATTGAGCAGCAGATTCTGGCGCTGATGAGCCAGGCGGACACGGGGCTGTACGAAGCCAAGGCCAGGGGGCGCAACCGGGTTTCGCGGGTTCCGGCCTTCGCCGCGGCCTGACATTGGGGTCACAACGTAGAAGGGGCGAAAACCCACGCATTGCGGCCGTTGTGAATGGCGCAAAGGGGGTCTGCTGCACCCTTGCCAGCTGTTTCCTTGGTCATCGCCGATCCGTTCTGACATGCTGAAGTCAAAGCAGTCTGAGATCGACAGCGTACAATGGAAAGGTGTTTTTACTTCAAGCTCACCCAGGCGGTGACTTCCACCCCTGCGCCTCCGCCACCCATGTACGACCGGATTGCGGATCGTAGACGCACGGCATGCTGATGGTGACTTGCTTGCCCGTGGCCAGCCTGGCCCTTCCCATCACCAGGGTCACGAACTTGCCGAGCGTGTCGTCGAAACCGATGACCTGCTCGCTTCGCGTCTGTTCCAATTTGCTGGCGGCGGTGCAGCTTCGGGCGACATCGGCATTCAGGGCGTCCCATGCCGATGGCGAGGAAGCGAACGCCGTTGACGCCATCATCAACACGATCGCCGCTATCATGATCTTCCGGGACATACGTTCCTGGTGAACATGTGCACGAGTATCCAGCAAGATAATTGAACGCACGCACCATCCCGGCGTTCCGCCCGCCACTGTCAGCCGTGCCCGATAAACCGCGGCGCATGAAGCAAGATCAGCGTCATGGCTGGCGGTTAAGCAGCGCCCACAGAAGACGTCCGGTGTCGGGGAAGCCGGCCCCTTAGTCGATGTAGATCGCCAGTTCATCCGGCGTGCCGTTCGGGAACGCCGCCTTCAAATGGTCGAGAAAAGCCGAGACACGGGCACTGAGCAGCCGTCGGGACGGATAGAGAGCCCACAGCTCGATCTCCGGCCCGGCAACGTCACCCCAATGCACCAGGCGGCCGGCGTCCAAGTCCCTGCCCACCAGCGAAACGGGCAGGCGCGCAGCCCCGATGCCTGCCCGCACCGCATCGCGGACCATGACCAGCGACGACAGTCTCAGCACGGGGTCGACCGCGAGCCTGGACACTCCCTCCGCAGTCGCGACCTCCCATGTCTCCACCCCATCACCGGCGCCGCGCACGACGGCCCGTACGGTGGATCCGTCCTGCGGCAGCACCAAGCCGGGGCTGGCCACGACCACCAAGCGGTCGCGGAGGAAGACCTTGCCGACCAGGGTCTCGTCCGGATCCGGATTCACCCGGATCGCCAGATCATAGCCCTCCTCCACCAAGTCGACCTGCCGGTCGTCCGTCGTCACCTCCAGCCGGACCTCGGGGAACTTGCACGCAAAGCCAGCGGCCAGCCTGCCCATGACGGTCTGGGAGAACAGCAGCGGCGCACTGACCCGCAGGCGCCCGCGCGGGACCTCGCCGCCCAACGCGATCGCCGCCGCCGCCTCGTCGAGCTCGGTGAGCAGGACGCCCGTCCGTTCGAACAGCGCCCGACCCTCTACCGTCAGCTTCAACGTGCGCCCGCCGCGCTCGAAGAGGCGCAGGCCCAGTCCGGCCTCCAGGTCCGCGACCCGGCGGGACAGCGTGGCCTTGGGGCGGCCCGCCGCGCGGGCGGCGCGGCCGAACCCGCCGTGCCGGGCGACGAGGTTGAAATCGGCAAGCGCAAGCAGGTCCATCTGTTCCACCAATGAGACGATCTGTTCAGATATAGCGGCTATTGGCCTTCGCGTGGATCGGTCATTTCTCCATCCATCCAATCACCCAACCCGGAGATAATCCCATGACCATCCTCGTTACCGGTGCCACCGGCCGTGTTGGCCGCCAGATCGTCCAACAGCTCATCAATCGCGGTGCCACCGTGCGCGTCCTGGTCCGCGATCCCGCCAAGGCCGGTTTCCCGACCGGCGTGGATGTCGCCAAGGGCGATATGCTGGACATCGACGCGCTACGCGCAGCCTTCAAGGGCGTCAGCACGCTGTTCCTGCTCAATGCCGTGGCGGGCGACGAATTCACCCAGGCGCTGATCGCCTTGAACATCGCCCGCGAGTGCGGTATCGATCAGGTCGTCTACCTGTCGGTGATCCATGCTGATCGCTTCGTGAACGTGCCGCACTTCGCGGTGAAGTCCGGCGCCGAGCGGATGATCGAGGAGATGGGCTTCAGCGCCACGATCCTGCGCCCGGCCTACTTCATCGACAATGACCTGATGGTTAAGGATGTCATCCTGAACCACGGTGTCTATCCGATGCCCATCGGCGGCAAGGGCGTGGCTATGGTCGATATCCGCGACATTGCCGAGGTTGCCGCGATCGAACTGGTCCGCCGCGCGCAGGCCCCCGGCAAGCTGTCGAACGAGACCATCAATCTGGTCGGCCCCGCCCCCCTCACCGGCGCGGACTTGGCCGCGATCTGGTCGGACGCCCTGGGCCGCCCGGTCGTCTATGGTGGCGATGATCCCAGCGGGTTCGAACAGAACCTGGCGGGGTTCATGCCTCGGTGGATGGCCTACGAGATGCGCCTGATGGCCGAGCGCTATGTCAGCGACGGCATGATCCCCGAGACTGGTGACGTCGAGCGCCTGACGAAGCTGCTGGGCCGTGCGCTGCACACTTACAAGGATTTCGCGCGCGGGGTCGCCGTCGGCGCCGAGCGGAACTGATCCGGCCAGCGCCGTCCCGATGAAGGGGGAAGCCGTTTACAGGCACGGACAGGTCCGGGTGGCGCGGCGCGACAGTGCTTAGGGTCGCCTGATTTCCCTCGTCACCACCTTTCCGTTCCTCAGGGTCCGTAAGTGCCGGCATATGGAGGGCGCGCCCCATATGCCGGCAACAGACCCGAGCCGCTGGAATTCCATCCTCCTCTGCGCTATATGACTATCTATATGGTCAGGAGCATAAAATGGATACGGTCAACCTCGCGGATGCTAAGGCTCACCTGAGCGAACTGGTGGACCGCGTCGAGGCGGGTGCCTCCATCGACATCACCCGGCGCGGCAAGCCGGTCGCGCATCTGACAGCCGTAGCCAAGCCGCGCAAGCCGGTTGATGCCGGGATGCTGCGTTCCCTGACAGCGACCATGCCCCCGCAGGCGCAGGGCGCTGGCGATCTAGTTAGGTCGATGCGGGACGGCGACCGCTACTGATGCTCTACCTCGACACTTCCCTGATCGTCGCCGCCCTTTCAAACGAAGCCATGACACCGCGCATCCAGGGGTGGCTGGCGGACCAGGACCCAACGCTGCTCGTAATCAGCGACTGGACCGTCACCGAGATGTCCTCCGCCCTGTCCATCAAGCTGCGGACCGGACAGATCGACCTGCCACAGCGCGCGGCGGCGTTGGCCATGTTCAACAGGCTCGTCGCGGAGAGCTTTACCGTCCTGGCGGTGACGAGCGGACACTTCAGGGCCGCCGCGAAGTTCGCCGACCAGCACGGGCTCGGGCTTCGGGCAGGCGACGCCCTCCACCTCGCGACGGCATCCGAGCACGGCGCCACAGTCCATACGCTCGACCAGCGGCTGGCCGGCGCCGGCCCCCTGCTTGGCGTGCCCACGCGGTTGATGGAATGATTCAAGGCCCGCCCTGTGGTCGCTCGCCATATGCAGCCGGCTTGCGCAGTTCCCTGGTGGAGCACTGCCGGTCCTGAGTCCCGTCCGCTTCGCCTGGAGTTGGACGTAACTGATCGCGTCGATCGCGTTTTCGACCAGCACCATGGGGCCGATTTCGCTATGGCGAGGGGGAATCGTGAATGCCCCCGCGTTGCGGCTTGTGCCAGCTGCCAGACCGGAGAAGGGCGTTGAGCCCGTACCTTCAATCTCGGTCCCCACCGGTTGGCCACGTTCATCGACCATCAGGAAAACGACATTCGCGCGTTCGTCGGCGTAAACACGACCACCACCATGCAGCCAATCCACCACGTCTCCGTCCAAATGCCTGACGGTCGTTAGCCATTGCCTAACCAATGGCCAATTCTCAGCTATTCGTACCGGGGGCGTGAACGAGGCTGTTGGCGCCGCCCTCGCCACCACGACCGGGACCATGAACTTGGCGTGGGTCGTGGTGGCGGCGCCAGTTTCGTCAGCGCCGAAGGTTTGCTTCAGCCAAGCTACGGCCTGGGGGTAATCGCATTGGCGAAGATGCGTGACCAGATCAATGGCGATACAACCATGGGCTTGGCCGTCATCCCATTAGTTGGGATCATCCACCGACGACGGCGAATTCCCAGGTAGTCCTTTCCAACGCCCTGCTTCAGGACGTTGGAAAGGACACCAGCCCAATGGAGCTTAGCTCGTCGTACAGCCTTCCTGTCGCGCATGGAATAGGTAGCCGGAACGCCGGTCCCGCCTCCCAGTGCATCGACGCAACGTCACCATGGGGCAGCCCCGATCACATCTCGAACACGATGTTGTTCTGCCGATCAATCAGTTGGATCTTCACGATCTCGGCCTTGACCACCGTCCCGTCAAGCTCCGCGGCCGACGCGAAGAAGTAAACCCTGGTTGCCATGGCGTTTGCATCCCCGGTGGCGCGCAGTGTCTCGATCTGCCGGGCCGTGGCCTCGTTGACCACCACGACCTGCCTGAACTGCTCGGAATTCACGAAGCCCAACCGATAATCGCTTGTGGCACCTTGGAAGTAGATCTTAGACGTCGGGTCGATGAATTCGTGATGCCGGAAGGACTTGGATTCAAAGTCGTATTTATCCAACCTGCCGCCAATGGTCACAAAATAGTATTTGTTCGCCTTCGCCTGCTCGATCTCTGCATCGATCTGCGGCTTCAGAGTCTGCATGAGGTCACGCTTGCGGAACTCGTCACGCGCGGTAGCATACTCAGTGGATGTCAGCGTGGCGACCTTCTGGTAGTCAAGGGGCAGCGGGCTCACGGCCAAAAAGGCAAAAATCAGCCTGCGCCCACCATCCAATTCACGGTAGCTGGCGAGCGGTGTCGACCTGTCCGCCAGCGGGATGGCCGGCACCATCTTCTCCTTTACGGCCTCCTGCGTCTTCTTGACCGAGGTCGCATCAGCGATGGTTGCAGGCGCGGGCTCTGCTGCCTTCGGTGCGGAACTCGCCTCTTCTTTCTTTGAGCAGCCGGGCAAGAGGACGGTGACGCAAAGCACGAGGACGGCGAATTGATTCATTTTTAGCATGATGGGCAAACCTTTGTGGTGGATACGAGGAAATTGCGGATACCGATGAAGGCGAGGCCGACCACGATGGCGGCGGCGAGGTGGAAGCCGAGGCCCAGCGAAATGGCCTGCAGCGCCATGTCCAGCATTTGTTCCATCATCTTCTCGGCCAGCCCCACGGCGGCGACAAGCGCGGCGAGGAGCTTGGTCATCGGCAGCCGCATGCTCAGCCTCCCGACTTGATCGAGGCGAGGTACTGGTCGCACGCGGCGTTGACGGTCTTCACCCGCTTGCCGAAATGCCAGACAAGGACGGCACCGAACACCAACAGCGGCAGGCCAATGACGGCGCCGATTACGGTGATGCTGGCCAATACGCCGAACCCCAGCAGCCAGTAACCTAACCGCTTCAGCGTGGCGGCGCCGCCGACCATCTGGATGCGGAGGGCCTCGACGCGGGCCGGGTCGTTGCCGGCTTCCAGCGTCAAGGCGGCGCGGATGGCCTCGGGGCTGCCGAGCGCAATGGCCGTCGCGGCGGATTCCTTCATGGTGCTCTCCTATGGATGGAGCCGGCGGGACGCGGCGTCCCGCTCCGGCGATGTCATGAGCAGGGAGGAGACGGCGGCCTGGCTCAGCCGACGTAGGTCCAGTCGATCCCGATGTCGGCGGTCGCCACCAGCAGCCTGCCCTCGGCTTGGCCGTAGAGCAGGTAGTGCGTGACCGGGTTGACCCCGGCGGCCTTCAGGTCGACGTTCGTATCCAGGTAAGCTGATACATCCAGGTACGCAGAAGGATCGCGCCCTTCCCGCCAGCCGTTGGTCATGAAGTGCTGCCAGGGGTCCACCCCGGCGGCCTTCACGTCTGCGTTGTGGTCCAGGTAATAGGCGCGGTCGAACAACGGGGTTGCCGTCCGGCCCTCGGCCTTCCCGAACGCTTGGTAGTGCGCCCATCCGGTCCGGTAGCTACCGGCGGCGACCGCACTGGCCACGTCGGGATTGGCCGCGAGGTAGAAGCTCTCGTCGAAATAGAGGTCCGACCGCGCGTCGATGGCAAAGCGTCCCTCAGCCTGGCCGAACTTCAGATAGTGCTCGAAGCCGCTGGCCAGCGCCTTGGTCGCCACGGCTGCGGCGACGTCGGGGTTCTTGGTCAGGTAGTAGCCCTCGTCGAACCCGCCGCCCAGCTTGGCGCCGACGTTCCAGAACAGTTTGTTGCCATCCTTGAAGAGGACAAACTCGGTTCCGGCGTATGTGTCGACACCGTCCGCCCTGGTGACCGTCAGCGTGCCGTCGGCCGCCCGGGCGATCCTGGCCTGCGACGCCGATCCGGCCAACCCGGCGACATCGATGCCGGTCCCGCCGTCCACGAGGTTGTTGCCGCTCCCGGCGACCACCCGGTCGTTGCCGGCACCCAGGAACAGGCGGTCGTCGCCGGCCCCGCCCCAGATACTGTCATTGCCGGCGCCGCCCCAGATTTCGTTGGCCACCGCGTTGCCGTTGATCCGGTCGTTGCCGGACCCGGCGCGGACGTTCTCGATGGTGCCGACGATGCCGAGATTGTTCTCGCCGGTATAGAGCATCGCGGCGTTCTGGGCGCTCTGGTAGATGGTCGCCGTGTTGACCAGTTTCTCGGCGGTCGTCACCCGCAGGTTGATGCTCGACAGGCTGTTGGGGGTCAGGTCGATAGAGGACCGCATGGTGGAGGTGGACAGGTCGATCGTGTCGGTCCCGCCAGCATCATAGATGGCCGTGCGGAAGGCCGTGTCCTGGGCCCAGCTATAGGTATTGTCGCCGGCGTTGGTCTTGGTGTTAGCCCCGTAGAGGTGCTGGATGGCCAGGATATCGAGGATCTTGAGCTGGCTGTTGTCGATCTGCAGGGCCCCGCCGCTGGCGGTAAAGCCGTAGGTCAGGATGCCCACATCGTCATAGGCCATGATGGTCAGCAACTTGACCTGGTAGTCGGCCGGTAGGTCGATCTGGCTACCGAACGGATGCGAGAGGCCGAGGGCATGGCCGATCTCATGGGCAGCGACAGCGGCAATCGAGCTGTATTCGGAAGGGTTCAGCGAACCGTCGGCCTGCAGGCGGTCCAGCCAGGCATTGTCCAGGCGGACGTCCCCGGCCAGGGGCGTGAACGCGAGGGCTGTTACTTTGCCATCCGCCGAGGGAGTGTAGGACACGGCGCTGGGGTAGTAACCCAATCCTGCGGCGGGCTTGTCCGCCGCCGTGAAGGTGTCCGTGCCGAACATCAGCGTCTTGCCGGTGTTCTCGGTCGTCTCGGTGAAGGTGACGTTGGCGACGGCGGCCCACTTCGCCAGCTGCTCGACGACGATCTGCCTCTCGGCCGTGTTCATGGGACGGAAGCCCGTGACGGAGCCGCTGGCGGCCTGCCCGAAGCTGTACTTCAGGTCGACGGCGGTGCCGACGCCGATATCGGAGTTCAGCATCTCCAGGAAGGTCAGGCCCTTCCCGGCCGTCAGGTCGAAGTTCCAGCGGGTGGCGCCGGACATGAAATTGCCGGCAGCATCGATGGTGTTGCGGTAGGCCAGCAGGGCATGGGTGTCGATGGTGGAGAGATCGTAGGCGGAAACGCCGGGGATGTTCGTGGTCAGCGCGGTCGCAGCTTGGTGCACGTCGTCGGACACGACCAGCGCGGCGCAGCAGGGGCAACCGACGGCATGGGGCTCCAACGGCACGATATTCGTGTCGGGCATCTTGTCTCCTCGTGTTGACAAGCGCACCCATCCGTTCCGGCTGGCGCCGGGCGGGTGACAACGCGTTCACGAGGACACGCGCCCCGCCGGTTTCCCCGCGAGGGTATTGTATGCCGGAAGGCCGCCCGACAAAGCGGGATGCCTCGTGATCGCGCATTGGTGCGCACTACCCTCCGGTTGTCACGCCGTTGGGTAGCCCTATGAATGTTGCATGGCGTTTCAGATAAAGGAAACACCGTTTGCTATGAGGTGGTACGCAAATTTCAAGTTTGCTGGGCTGGGGATATGGGGCGGAGGCATCGAATCGTTTTCAGGAGTAAGTTAGATGCCTGAAATCCAAGCGGTTTTGGGACGTGACCCGGATTTCTCATCTTAGATCCCTCTCTCCCTAAGTACAGATGGGACCAGATAGCTCTGGACTGCGGCGCTCAATCCGTCTCGGCCATGCAGTTACGGGCAGGCTGGGGTAGGTGAATCACTTCGGAAGAAATCCTTTCTCCCGAAGCCATTCCGCGCAGATCTTCTCAATGAGCGACGAGACGGAGCGTACGTCTTCCTTAGCGGCACGCTCGAGTGCTTCCTTGATCTCGGGCTGAACCCGTACCCCGAGTGAATGCGTTTTCGCCATGACGACATTTACCTACATTGACGTTGACAACAGGGCGTCATTGTAGGTAAAGTAACAACACTTGGCAACGGCCAAGCGGCCCGATGGGGAAGGTGGAAGCTCCCCGCACCGGGCCTAACCTCAGACACGGAGCGAACCCGATGCCCAAGGCTACCCATAAGACTATCACACTCGACCCGGCCACCGAAGCTACCCGTCGCGTCGTCCGCCTCCTTGAAGAAATCAACGCCAACGAGTTCGAGTGGTTTCGGGCAAGCACGGCCCGCAAGGCTCAACTCGAGAGGCAGTATCAGAAGCTGACCAAGGCATTGTCGCGCGCTGAGGAAAAGATCAGTCTACCTGCCACGACATTGGTGGGCGCCATGGGGCAGGTCATGCTGGCATTCGCCGATGCGCAATCTATCACTGACCTCGCTGATGACCGGCACCACGACGACATCCAGATTTATCATCAGCGGTTGGGGCGTTGCCTTCGCAGCGTGCTCAGTGTTCTGGCCCATTTCAGTGGCTGCGATCCCGCTGAGCTGGGTGCCCACTACTACATTGACCTACCGGTAGACGCCCACCAAGCCACGTTTGGAAACGTTACTGCGGAATGGCAGGTGGGACTATAGGGCCGTGCGGGGAAGCGTTTCCCAGATGTCGAGTGGTTCCGCTCGATGACGGTTACCCGACGTCGTCGGCTCCTGCCTATTTCGACCATCCAGGTGCTACCTACTGATTGGGCGCCACAGATGGTCGGATATCGGCACCACGCCAAGCCCCAATCCCACATGCACAAAGTGCATATGTGGGTCGCTTCCTGTGAATGTCAAATGAGGGATGGGCCGGGCCTGGAGGCTGGAGCATATGGCCTGGGGAGAGGGCGCATCGTGCGCCCCAGGTTCAAGGTGCCACATGATCCATCTCCGCCTCGCCGTTTCCCCACCTGCCAACGACGGCAACCAGACGCCGCTCGACGCGTATGCCGATAGGCTTGATCCAGCGATACTCGTGGTGGCCGCTGCTCTCGGTCGCAAGATCGCCCGCGATCTGATCGCTGCGGCGACCTCGAACGACCAGCGCCCCCAAACCGACAAAATATGATAGCATTCCTTCCAGGAAGGTTGCTCCCCCACCCCCGCAAGCCGGTGACTCATGAGCCTCCGCACAGCTATTTATGCCCGCTATTCCAGCGATCAGCAGAGCGCCTCCTCTATTCAGGATCAGTTCCGCATCTGCCGGGAACAGGCCGCCCGCGATGGCTGGCAGATCGTCGGCACCTATCAGGACGCCGCCATCAGCGGCGCCTCCCTGACCTTGCGGCCCGGCATTCAGGCACTGCTCCAAGACGCGCAGGCGCGCAAGATCGACATTGTGCTGGCCGAGGCCTTGGACAGGCTATCGCGTGATCAGGCCGATACCGCCATCCTGCATAGGCAGCTCCAGTTTGCCGGCGTCAAGATCATCACCCTAGCGGAAGGCGAGATCAGCGAGTTACACGTGGGCCTTAAGGGCACCATGAATGCCCTATTTTTGAAGGACTTAGCAGCAAAGACTCATCGTGGCTTGCGGGGACGCGTCGAAAAGGGCAAGGCCGGCGGCGGGCTTTGCTACGGCTATGACGTGATCCGGCAGTTCGATGCCGATGGCGAACCCATCAGGGGCGGTCGCCGCATCAATGAAGCGGAGGCGGCGACCGTCCGACGGATCTTCCAGGAATTTGCCCGGGGGGTCAGCCCCCGAACGATTGCCGCCAACCTGAACAAGGATGGGGTCCCCGGGCCCAATGGAAAAGCCTGGGGCGACACAACCATCCGTGGGCATGCGATCAGAGGAACAGGCACGCTCAACAACGAGCTCTATGCCGGCGTGCTGGTATGGAACAAGGTCCGCTATATCAAGGATCCGGCAACCGGCAAGCGTGTTCCCCGTCTGAATCCAGAAAGCGCCTGGATTGGGACGGAGGTACCAGACCTGCGGATCGTGGATGATGAACTTTGGCAAGCAGTGCGTCAGCGCCAGCAGGCCTTGGCCATCCAGTACGAGCCGGCCATCACTGCCGTCCGCGCATCGCACGCCAACCGGCTGAATGACCGGCACCGGCCCATCTTCCTCCTGTCCGGTCTGCTCAAATGCGCCTGCTGCGGCGACAATTACGGCATCATCACCTATGATCGCTATGGCTGCCTCAACCGCTACCGACGCGGCACCTGCGAGAACAGCCACACCGTCAAGCGCCAGGAGATCGAAGCCCGCGTCCTGAACGGGCTGCGCCACAATCTGGTTTCCCCCGAAGCCGTCGAGACGGCCATCAGGAATGGGGTTGAACTTGCCAACCGGTCCAACCGTGAACTGCGCGCCCGTCAGTTGGATGATCGGCAGGCCCTGGCCAAAGTGCAGCGCGGCATCGACGCCATCACGGCGGCGGTCGAAGACGGGCTTTACCAGCCTTCCATGAAGGCCCGGCTGGCGGACCTGGAACAGCAGAAGCAGCAGCTTGAGGTCCGGCTATCCGAGGCACCGGCCGTCATGCCCGATATCCATCCCAACGTCGCCGGCCTCTACGCCAGGATGATCGAGCGCCTGACAATGGCGCTGGAGGACGACACCACGCGGGGCGAGGCTATCGAGGCGATCCGATCGCTGATCGACAAGGTGGTGATCGAACCCGGCGCCCGGCGTGGCGAAGTACAGGCTGAACTTCACGGCAAGTTGGCTGAGATCCTGAACGCAACAACCCGTCCAGCCGGGGCTGGACGGGTTGTTATAACGTCGGTGGATGCGGGGGCAGGATTTGAACCTGCGGCCTTCAGGTTATGAGCCTGACGAGC